>CAJOCN010000009.1 GCA_905233255.1 Paludibacteraceae bacterium | reverse complement strand
TTCAAAATTGCTGCCTTGCTGCTTTTCGCCATCGTGCGTGCGTAGCGCACGTGGCTGCTCTTTTTCTTTTTCGTTCATATTATTATTTATAATAGGGGGATTATTAAGGGGGAGCACATTTTGCACACATTCTTGTGCATTTTGCACATTATCGTGTTCATTTTGCACACTCTCTTGTGCAATTTGCACAGCGAACAATGTTTTATTCTCGCGTTCCTCTATTAGCCCCAAGTTCAACAATTTTTGTATAGCCCGATATACGGTAGTCCGGTTAATGACGAAAGGCATAGCGGCGGCGAGTTCGCGATAATTGCCGTACCAACCTCTACCTGCACGGGAGCATTTGAGGATAGCGGCAAAGATGCATGCCTCGTTGGCATTGAGGTCGTAACCGCGGGTTGTCTTATCGTCGAGAAGGAGTTTCATTAACATGAAAGATGAAAAATGAAAAATGGGCGGATACAAAAGCGGGCGGCGGAGTTTCCTTGGTACTTTAAACGATTTTTACCGTGAGTTTGATCTCGTCGGGCTCTTTGTCCGGGTAGAGTTCCACGAAGGTCTTCACATAGCCGTTCATGACAGCGGTACGCGCCTTGACGAGGTTCTGCTCTTTCAGTTTCTCTTTCGCGTTCTCGCGCCATTTGACCGCCTGTTCTTGCGGGTATCGGCGGAAGTCGGCGAAGTCGAACACCTCGGTGCGTTGGAGCTGGTACTTCTGCCCGTCCACCTCAAACTCACCTTTCTCCAAACCCTTTGCAGCCAGTATAGCCACCGCCTCGTTGGTTGCCTCGGTTGAAATCTCGTCAATACGTGCTTTGATAGCTTTTTCTTGGTTGCGCAACTCGCGCAGTTCTTTTAAATAATTTGCTTCCATAATCTGTCTGTGTTTTAAAGTTCTATGTGTTTAGTCATTTCACGTATGATTTGGGTGTCTCCGTCCATCAGCTCATAGCTGGCGAAGATGGCTTTGAGCCGTGCGGCTGGGAGTTTCGTGGGGTTGTTGCCGGCCTTGCGCATGCAGCGTAGGATTTTGGCGCGTTTGCGGTTCTCGGCGGGCGTTACCAATCCATTATATTGCCGTCGATGTGGTCGATCTCCATACCGGGCGTACGCGGTCCGACCCAAGTCTCCCACATGAGGCTGTGGCAGGTTCTGCCGACCCAGCGAATGGCGGGATAAGCACTGCCGCCTCTGTGTTTTGATCTGCCTGGGCTGTAGGTCGGTTTGACCTCGCGGAGGGTAGCACCGTTGTCGGTGAGAGAGAAAAAGTGCCCGTCGCGGGAGCAGTACAATGGTTTTTCGGTCGGGCACCGTTTGGCGGTGATGATACCGCCGTCAGTGGTGTAGATACGCAGATACTGCGAGGGCTGGTCGGTAGGTGTGCCTTGGGCGGTCACGTGCCCGAAGGCGTCAATGGCAACAGGTTGCCATGTTTTGGGATCAAAAATCATAATTGCATGGGACTCGTTGTTAGGTGCCGCCGACGTTGACGGTCACTGACGAAATCCGGTGCAAAGGTAGGGGTAATTTTGTGATGTCGGAGTCACATTTTGTGACTTATTTGTGACTTATTTGTGACTTATTTGTGACTTTCTGTGACTTTCTGTTTCTACCCTTAACCGCCCTTTAAAATTCCAGCTCCGGCTTAGTCCTTTTAGGACCAAGCTACATTATAATTTGCAGGAATCAGGAAAATGTTGTATTTTTGCTGAAAAAAAATATTCATGGCAACAAATATTTACAATTACGGAATAATATACCTTACCATCCCCGGCGGAGAAATAACCCTACAGTCCTCTGTGTCCTCCGCACCTTCCGAAAAATCCGCACCCACCGCACCCTCCACACCCTCCACACCCTCCGTGAACGCAGAAGAAAACAAAATAGCTTGGTCCGAAAAGGACCAAGCCGACAAGAGGGAAAAAGAAGAAATTTTAGGGGTGCCGGAAAAGGGGAAATACGGTCAAGTGAGGAGGTACATAAAAGAACGCTGCCGGTTCGATGATGAGTTCCGGCAGTACGTGAGCTCCCACTCGCGCGTTGCTCTTTGTATCCGGCTTACGGACGAGTTCGGATGGGATGTGGATGAGCACTCCTTAGGCGTAAATATGAATAGGAACAGATGAGGTTATAACACATCCAAACCTTTTTGAGTTAATGCATAAGCCTGTTCGGGACTTGTCGGCGAGGCAGGTTTGACCATGCGGACAAATCCCATCTCCATCGCCGGCCCGAGATAGTTATTACGGAAATTCCGGAGCCCGGCTTGGCTTAGGTCTAACTCTGCCATGATGCCTTGTCGCGTCATGGTTCTCTTACCGATTACTGTGATTAAACGCCTGATTCGAACGGCTTGCTTGTCAATCATATGGCTGCTATTAGATAAAATGATTGCGTTAATACTTTGGCTTGGTCCGAAAAGGACTAAGCTATTTCCGGTGCAAAGGTAGTACTTTTTTTTGACATACGCAAGGGAAAAGTGAAAAATGAAAGATGAAAAATGAAATTAATCGTGCCCTTGTGGCTAAGAAAAATGAAAAATATAAGAATTTTTGATTATAATAAAAAAAACATATAATATTTTTTGGTTATATCAGAAAAAAGTTGTATCTTTGCACCCGAAAAAAATAATTAGTGCTTTTATGATCAATCGAGTTTTACAGAGTACCGTAGAAACAAGGATGTTCCGTGGCAAGGCAATTATTATTGTCGGTCCGCGTCAGGTCGGAAAAACGACATTACTGCGTGCGCTCCAGACCTCGGGAGAACACAAGATTGTGAATTGGAATTGTGACGAACCGGATGTACGGCAGAAACTCACCAATCCCACCTCTACGCAACTACGCTCGGAAATAGGGAGCGCGGATTTAATCCTCATTGACGAGGCTCAGCGTGTGCAGAATATAGGACTGACACTCAAATTGCTGATTGATAATTTCCCGGAGAAGCAGATTGTTGTTACCGGTTCGTCTGCATTGGATTTGTCCAACTCCATCAACGAGCCTCTGACGGGCAGAAAGTACGAGTATGTGCTCTATCCGCTGTCCGCAGAGGAATTGATTGCTCATTTCGGGGCGCAAGATGAGAAGCGGTTACTGGAACGCCGCCTGCTGTATGGGTGCTATCCGGATGTGATCAATAATCCCGGAGAGGAACGGGAGATTTTGACAAACATAGCCGGTAGTTATTTGTACAAAGATATATTCGCCTTTCAGGACGTGCGCAAGCCGGAGATTATAGAACAGTTGCTTCAAGCCCTGGCTCTGCAAATTGGCAGCGAAGTTTCATTCAATGAATTAGGCGGAATGTTAGGATTGAACTCATTAACCGTCCAGCGTTATATGGATTTGTTGGAGAAATCGTACGTGATCTTCCATCTTCGTTCGTTCAGCCGTAATGTGCGTTCAGAACTGAAGAAAAGCCGCAAAGTATATTTCTATGACAACGGAGTGAGGAATGCCTTAATTGGTGATTTCAAGCCTCTGAATTTGCGGCAGGATACAGGTGCGTTGTGGGAGAACTATGTCATCAGCGAACGAATCAAGCATAATGCGTACCATCAGTTTTACGGCAAGAGTTATTTCTGGCGTACACAGCAGCAACAGGAAATAGATTACATAGAGGATGTGGACGGCGTTCTTCATGCGTATGAATTCAAATGGAATCCGGAGCGGAAAGTGCGTCTGACGGACACCTTTGCCAAGAACTATCCGGATCATACTTTTACGGTCATCCATCCCGATAACTATAGGGATTTTATCGAAATGAAAGATGAAAAATGAAAGATGAAAAGTGAAAAAAAACTTGCGTATGTCAAAAAAAAGCAGTACTTTTGCAAAGTTTTCTACATATTGCTAAATTAGGGTTCCTATGCTTACGCACGTACATACGGCACTCTAATAATATTTGACTACATAAATAATGAAAAAAATCTACACTCAGCCACGCACAGAAACCGTGGCAACCACTCCGCAGCAGATCCTCTGCGCCAGCGGCATCAAAGCGAAGATCAACGGTTACAGCACAGGCGGCGGCTTTACCCAATCCGTCATCATCGGGGTAATCTGTTCATCGTTGCTTTTCCTCGGCACGGCGTGCAGCACCACTAACAACCCCGACCAGCCCAAGCAGCAGGCGGAACTCAAGCCCCGCACGCTGGTGGTGCAAACCTCACCCCAACCATCTCCTAATAAGGAGAGGGGGATTCAGCGTCTCCCGCAGGCGACGATCACAGAGAACGGGGGTGCGCTGGATGCTATATGGAGCGCAGGCGACGAGATTTCTTTCCGTAACATAAGCCACGCGACCTATACACCCTCCGGACCAACAGACGGGGCTCAGCTCGACGGCGTATTGTTAGCAGACAGGGCGGCAAGTATCGCTTCTTTCACGAGCAACCACAAAGTGTGGTGCGAGTTGGGCGACCAAATACTGCTCGTCTATCCGAAGGCTACTGCCCCTGCTATCAGCGTGGAGGGTAATCCGCTGAGGGCTACATACTTCATTTCCCTGGCTAATCAGAACGGCACGTTGGAGCAAATAGCCAGCACGTATCACCATAGCTACGGTATCGCCACGATAACCGAGGTGACCCCCACAGTGGCAAATGCGGAGTTGGCAGAGATGCAGAACCTGCTGACGGTCTGCAAGTTCTCCTTTGTGGACGAGGAATACCCCGGGACACTGCTCCCGATAACATCGCTTAGTATCAGCTACAACGGCGGTGACTATCCCAACACCTACCCGGGGACGGCGAGAGTAACTGTGACGCAGGGCACAAGTTCTACGGCAACCGTGACACCGGACAAAAAAAGCACATCGGCAGAAGGCAACCCTCTCACCGTTTCCCCTGACGGCAACCCGGAGGTGGTCTATGTAGCGCTCTTCCCCGAAGCAGACGAAACGACTTACTCCTTCACCGTCACCAGCGGAGAGGACACCTACACCGGCACCGCTACGGCTCGGCTCAATGCAGGCGAGTTCGTCGTTGCAGAACTGAAACTGACAAAAAAAGTAAATCCCTAAAATCGCTATACAATGAAACGATTATCTACTCTTCTCCTTGCACTGGTATGTGCAGCGGGAACCCTGTATGCCGGTTACGGCTGGACACCCAACGACAAGTATTGCAAGTGGGGCGACAACTTCCGGTTTGACCATGCCTTTGAGTTTTATAACGCCGGCTCGTATGATAACACGTACGGAGATGGTATGGTTGGCTTTCAGCGAGCACAAGGTATCATTGCTTTCAGTTTCCGTGCGTGGAACGAGTTCCATCTGCCTTCCGGTGATAACTACCTTGCCGGAGCGGTGACGGTCTATCTGACCGCTGACGGACAGAATGATATACCCTTGGTAACCATTCACATGAAGGACGTAGATAATTACAAGAGATGGAAAAAGACCTTCGAGTATGAGTGCCATTTCGACCGTGTGGAGTCCTTTAACGATTGTAACGCCTATTTCTTGCAGAAACGGCAAGTGAATGATGGCGACGACCAGTACGCCTATTTCAATATCGTATATAGCCAGACGGTGTTTAACTATATCCACAACAACAAGAACAAAGGCCTCGGTCTGCGTTTGAATGTGTGGTGGGATGGTAATAACTATGACAAATCTTATCGCTTTGAGCAGGGCGAGTTGAACGACATCTTACCGGCGGTACTCGACCCGACTCTTGATAATTTCAGTTGGACGAGGAGCAATGACGGCAAGACCGCAATCTCATTTACTGTAGATGATGTGTATAATAGCCAGTATTATGAGCGCGCTACGGGGCGTGGTGTCAATGACAGTATATCTTCGTTTGTGCCACGCAGCGGTAGTCTCAACCGTGAGCGCACCGATGTAGCCGATCTCACGCCCGCCCAACTCAATCTCATGGGTCGGGAAAACCCTCCTTATGTACTGAAAGTATCACGCCGCGCTTATGCCGATCTCAATTCCTCGTACTATGACGGTGCCCACGGAGGTCCCCGTTCGCCCTTTGTAGGACCGCGATCGGACTGGAAAACGATACGTATTCCGGCGCTTTATCTGCCCCAGGAGATCGATTTGTCTCATAAGGGTGGCGACACCATTTATACGGCCTTCAAAATCCCCAAGAAGGCGTACGGAGAAGAAGAGGACCAATCCGCCATCATCATTGAGTATTCGACCGATCCGAACTTCGGCTCGTTTGAAACGGTGCGCGAGGATTTCAACACCACCAACCGCAATCAGGAAACAACCTATAAGGTCGGACTCCCCATACCGCAGAAAATGTTCAATCAAGGACGCAAGACGTTCTACGTGCGTTTTAGCCGTGAGTTCGTGAATCACGCCACTACCTGCACTACAGAGTCGATTCTCATTAACACCAACCTCAGAAAACTGTCGGCAGTAAATGCAGATGATAAAGGCGGTAAGATTGAGGTCAGTTGGACGCACGAAGGGGATTATGAAGGTATATGGACCTCGGATATGTTCTACCGCGTGCTGTATAATGTGAACGGCACTCCCTACCAAAAGGACTACCCGGACCGCAACCTCACCTCGGTCGAACTGACCGAAGGCATACCTACCTGCCAACGTATTGAATACACCGTGCAGGTGTGCACGGCAATGCGGACCATCAGTTCTATGACCAGTGAGCCATCCAGTATGGCTCCCACCCGTCAGGCGGTTATCACTTCGCTCACGGCTACCAAGGGCGATTCCAACAACCGCGTGCGGTTGCAATGGACGGTACCTAAGGACAAAAACGATTTCTCCTATTTTAGTATTAAGCGCGGCGTGCGCGGGGATAGCGTGGGTACCACACTTGTGCCACAGATGCCGATGAACAAGTCGCTCACAACGTTTAGTTACGAAGATAACTCGATGGAACTCGGTACGTATTACAACTACACCGTAACGGGCTACCGCGAGTGTGACGGCGAAGTGTCGCCTATGTCTTCGCTCACTGAGACAGGCTTCGCCCTGCCTTACGGCGTTATAACCGGACAAATCACCTACGACGGTCGCCAAGGCGTACCGGGCGTGCTCGTCACTGCCACCACCGACGAGGAAGTGCCTTACCCGCAGAAAGTGTATTTCGATACACTACAACACGCACAGAAAGCCACCTATTTCCGGACGCTAAAGCCTACAAATACGAATTATATTAAAGGACCTTCGTTCTCAAGCACTCATGGAACAGCCATGTTCTGGCTTCGGGTAGCAGCACATGACCGGGAGGTATGGACTCCGCTTCTTAGAATTGAAGGTAAATTGGATATTCAATTACGACAGGAGGGCTCGATAAAAGTTGTCTGTGGAGGAAAGGACAAAGATAATATACCAACTGAAGTTCTTGCTTTGAACGAATGGTATCATGTGGCGGTAACTTATACTACAGATACTTTCGCCATTTCTCTGAACGGAAAAGAAGTGGCACGCAGGAAGTTTGTCCCCTGGAATTACACGGAGTCCAAAATAGGCGATAGTGACTCCAAAAGTTATGAGATGGCGGATGTACGTGTGTACAACTACTGCATGGACACGACGGAGATACAGAGTACCGCATTACAGATTCCGCTCAAAGGAAACGAGACGGGTCTGGAACTTTACTACTCTGCGTGCGAAGAAGGCAACGAGGTGCATGACCTCTCCGGTCACGGACGAGACCTCAATATACGCGGCTTGAGTTTCGGTCAGCTCCTTAACACCGATTCCATCCCGGAGAAAGTGAATATCCGCACAGTGAACGACTCGACGCGTGCCAACTACACGGCTTATACCAAGTCGGACGGTACATACGTCATCACCGGTATTCCTTACCGCGAAGCGGGTACGTACTACAAGGTTGTTCCTACGCTTGGCACGCATGAGTTCGCGCCGGCTAACCGTCCGCTCTATTTCAACAACAATACCAACACCCACAACAACGTCAACTTCACCGACCGCACATCGGTCAAGGTGTCGGGTGCCATTTATTACGAAGGCACGGACTACCCTGTAGAGGGTGCATTGCTCAATGTCGATGGTGCTCCGTGTATCGTAGGCGGTGTGCCGGTAGTGACCAATGCAGAAGGTCAGTTCTCCATCCTCGTGCCGATGGGCGAACATTATATCACTGCGACGAAGAAGGGGCATACCTTCGCCTATAACGGCCGCTACCCCGAGGATCCCGGCAACGCGGGCGTAACCCATGAGTTCCTGCACGACATAAACGACCTCCGTTTCTACGACAACACCAAACTACTGCTCGTAGGCCGCGTAGCCGGAGGCGACGAAGAGATGCACAAGCCGCACGGTATGCATCTTGGCAAAGCTACTATCGGAAGTGCCATCATTACGCTGCAGGCCTCGGAGATTTATTCGCTCAACACCGACTCCGTCGAGCGCGTCTGGGCGCAGCCGAAGGACAGCATCGCTGCCGCAGGCAAGGCGGTTACCTCCGCTTTCGGTACCGACCTCAGCCACAACGTAGTTATCTACACCGACTCCGTAACGGGCGAATATACCGCCCTGCTGCCTCCGCTGACCTACAAAGTGAAGAGTATTGTTATCCCGTCTAACGAAGATTACCGCTTCAACCCGCTGTCGTACAACCCGATTGAGTTAGGCGCACGTGCAGGTCAGCCATTGCTGCAGGACACTCTGCTGCTCGACAGTACCACCGTCCGTCGCGTCAACTACCACTTGGCGTTTGATGCACCATACTATGTACAACCTGTGCTCACCGTCACAGACGCCATGCGTACCGACCTCGCCTTTGGCGAAGAGTGGCTGCAATGGGTGGACGAACAGGAGAAACAGCACATGGTGCCGTCCTTCACCGTCGATTCGGCTACGGGCAAACCGGACTACCGCATGACTTATCCGATCTTCCGTCAGGGAGGAGCCTACCGCTGGCGGCTTAAGATCACCGAGACCTATGTCAACCGGGACAACGCCGCCCATCCGGTCACCACCGTTTTGCCATGGAAGAATGGTATAGTCACTGTCAAGAGTGAACTGGGCAACCGTATAGCCGCTGAGCGTGACACCATCATGCCGTTAGGCGAAGACTCGACGGAGATGATCAACTTCAAGAGAGGAGAAACTATTGTTCTGGGCGAGAACCAGATTGCCCTCGACTCCACAGGACAGGGGCTCTATCAGTTCCGTGCTTCTGACCCGAATATCACGAAGCCCTACACACTGGGTGTTCAGATGAGTTATACCAATGTTTATGGCACACGCAATTATTCATGGACGGAGAACGGCAAGTTCTACGGCGTGGTGCTCGGTTCCATCACCAATGGCTCGGACATCATCACCAACGGGCCGGACGATATTTTCTATATCCTCCGCAACGCTCCGGGAGGCGGTTCTACCGTCTCTGCCACCAAAGGTTCTACCTTTACCAAAACCTACAACAACACCTCGACTGTACATGGGGGGATAACTGCAGATTTCAAGTTTGGATTCGGAGATGCAGGAACGTTATTAGACTGGGAAAAAACAATAGTAACCCAATATGTTTCGTTGATGTATATGGGCGAGAAGTATAACTTGGGCGCAAATATTGCATACACAGGCAATAGAGCGAAGTCAACCTCCCAGACTATCGTGAATTCGCTGACAGAGACGGTATCTACTACGCCGGGTCTGACCGGTGCGGCAGGTGACATCTTTGTCGGACAAGCTACCAATGAGGTCTTCTCCAATTCCCGCCGTGTGGGCATCCAACGCGACCCCAATGACTCTACCAGATATTTCATCAGTGATTTTGACGGCTTTATTTTAGGCAAACAGTTCGGCACGCAGTTCGTATATACCCAGAATCACATCGAGACCAAACTTCTGCCGGACCTCATCAGAAAGCGTAATGAATTGTTGCAGTATGCGGATTCCGCAGCGATTGCCCGCTACCGTAACAATGACACTACCGCTCTCGTCAACACCTCGGATAAGATGAAGTATTTTACATGGCTGTTGCCAGGCAATCCGGGGTATGGCGTTGATACCACATATGTCGCCGTCCCCCCGAAACCGGTACCGGGCGGGAAACTGCATGTGGAGAAAGACATGGTGCACTACTACAACGAGCAGGTACGTCAATGGAAGGAACTAATGGCACATAACGAGAAGATGAAAGTAATGTGTCTGCAACGTACCAGCGCGTTCAAACAAGACCAATACGATCAAGCTATAAAACAAGTAGATCGTGTACGCGAAGTAATGAACGAGTTGCATAGTGCCCGGGCTAAGATGGCTGCGGTAGCACAATATGATATCGAAGGGCTCAAAGAATTCAATAAGAATTCGAGTTACGGAGACGGAAAACAATACAAAGGCTTCTCCAAAGGCGAGGTAGAACGACTGCTCAAAACCTATAATGACAATGATAGAAGAGCGAAGAAACTACTGGACACATTGACATCGGAGAACCTTGACACACTCAAATTGAATATATCCGACTACTACAGAGGCGGATATCTGATGCGCAATATATCCCTAAGCCCGGGTGGTTCTATCGCGTTAGGGAAGACCAACTCACTGGCAAAGGGAGATAATCTGACTATTACACATGATGGTACATTCTCGTTAAGCGGAGCAACCGGTGTTGACTTTGGATATTTCGGCTTGATATTTAACGGTAATGGGAATGTCGGCGGCGGCACAACGGCTGCAAGTGGTTCGGATACAAACGAATCTTTCTCTTCCAACATCACCCTCGCCATGAACGCCACCTCGTCAATGTCGTTCGATATGTACGCCGCGCCGGACGGTTTCGCGCCGATCTTCTTCGTTCGCGGCGGTGCCACCTCCTGTCCCTACATCGATGAGGAGCGCACGAAATACTACGAGGCCGGACGGTACGTGCTGACCACCTCCACAGCGGCGATCGACAAACCCTACCTCTACCTCCGTCAGGGCAGCAGCTCCATGCAGAACGACCTGCCCGTCGGTGCTTCGGCGTACTTCACGCTCGGCATGACCAACCAGTCGGCGATCTCCAATAGTGCAGGAGTCTATAAACTCCGCCCGATAGACAAACACACCGGCAGCCAGTTAGGCGCCGTGCTGGAGGTTAACGGCACGCCGCTCACCTCTGCCGGTATCACCTATGCACTGCCGGCAGGCGACTCCACCTTCGTCTCCCTGCGTGTCTATCAGTCCAATCCCGAGGTGATGCGCTACGACAGTATCGGTCTGGAGCTCATCAGCGACTGCGACCCGACCCGACGCTCGGAACTCTGGCTCACCGTCAGCTACCGCTATTCCTGCTCGGACATCAACCTCACGCTCGATAACACGCTCCTCAACACCCAGACCAAGTCTATCCTTGGCAAGGACACAGTGGAACTGAGCGGCGAGATAAGCGGCTTGCTGCCGGATTACAGCGCGCTCTACGGCGTCCGCCTGCAATACAAACGCGGCGAAGGCGAATGGAGCACCCTCCGCACTTGGCGCAAGGGTATCACCGTGCGTGACAAAGAGGGCAACTATCCGATGCCGCATGCCGAGCACTTCCGCTTCAATATACCGATGCCCGACAAGGACTACGCCGACGGCACTTACCAGGTTCGCGCGGTCACCGTCTGCAAGCCTGCTGCCGAAGAGGAGGTTTGCCGCGAGTCCGAGACCTTCACCGTCATCAAAGATGTGGCTCGTCCCGAGCCGATCAGTACGCCTACACCTGCTGACGGGGTTTTGCGTAACGGCAGTGATATATCTGTCACCTTTACCAAGGACATACAGCCCACCCGCGTGCTGGCGACCAATATATCCGTCACAGGCGAATTGAACGGACATGACCTGCGTCACTCCGTCGGTCTGCAGCTCGGCGGACAGAAAGCCGCTACGCAGGCTACCCTGCGGCTCGGCGCATCCGACTTCACCATCGAGACATGGATCAACTATTCCGTAGCCGGCGAACTGATGAACATCGGCGGCGACAAGTTCCGCCTCTCGCTTACTGAGGACGGCAAACTCTCCGTACAGATGGATACAACCACTATCACCACGACCACCCCGATGCCGAAGAACAAGTGGGTATTCCTCGCGCTCAGTTATTCATGCGCCACTACCGGTAATAAGTTAAACGCATCAATCGCTTACGACGAGGTGACGGATTCGCTGATGACCGATATTACCGTGCCTAATATCAACACCAAAGCCGCTCTCCAGCTGGGAGGTGGTTCGGCCATAGCCACGCTGCACGATCTGACGATTTGGTCTGTGGCACGCAGCATGATCACCTCGCTCAGCGAGCGTAGCCGCTCCAAAGTGCCTTCTACCCCGGGCTTGATGGCTTATTGGCCGATGAGCGAGGGCTACGGACCGGTAGCCGCCGAGCATGTCCATGCACGCCACATAGCGACAGGCGACAACGCATGGTGGATAGCCGGCGAGAACTACTCCGCTGTGCTGGACGGCACTAACGCACTGCGTGTTCCTGTCAGCGAAGTGGGTATAGCAGCTGTTGACGATTATGTGCTTGATTTCTGGGTAAACGCCAATTCGGACGGTACGATCCTCAGAAACGGAGACACTACTCTTGTCTTCTCCGTCAAAGATGCACAACTTTCCGTTGCCATTAACGGGGTGACACGCAAAACCATTCCGTTGGCGCTCGGCACATGGCATTTTGTTGCGCTCAATGTGCGTCGCAGCGGCTTTACCTCCGTCATCTTGGACGAACGCGTCGTCTATCAGTACATGGACGGTTATACCACTCCGCGTCTCGGCGATTTCGTCACTATCGGTGAAGGACTCACAGGAGCGTTCGACGAACTATGTATCGCACGGGCTTCTGTCACGAACGAACTACTGCTCTTAAGCGCGCATTTCCGCCTCCATGGCAACGAGACCGGCCTCGTGGCGTACTATCCGTTTGAGAAAGACTCCATTGATAGCGGCAACCAGCATATGACTGTTCCTACCCTCGAGGACCGCTGCAAGAATGCGCTGAATAAACAAACGGCACAATGGAGCAATTCTCAAATGTCCAATGTCAATTCTCAAATGTCAAATACAAACCACCCCGCCTTGGTGGAGGCCCGCCCTGTAGAACCGGTGCCGTTTACCTTCACCGCTTCCGACCGGCAGATTACCATCAAACTCAATGACCAACAGATGGCGCCGGCACGTGTGGAGGGTTGCAACCTGCGTGTGGAAGTCAGCAATGTGGTCGATGAGCACGGTAATTACTCTGCTCCGATATGTTGGGATCTCTATGTGCAGCGCAACTCCCTGCTTTGGGGAGACAATTATGCGGCTGTCACCAAGGACGAATTGGACGAACAATCGTTCGAACTGACCATGCTGAATAACGGTAGTGAGATACAATCCTGGCAGATTACGAATATCCCGGCATGGCTGCAACTCAATGCCGCCTCCGGCGTAATCAGACCGCAGTCCGAACTGACGATTACAGCTACGCTGCCTGCATCGCTCGCTGCCGGATATTACACCGACATACTCCTCCTCACCGGCAATGACGGAATCGCCGAGCCGTGCCTGATTGAGGCGTTCGTACTCGCCCCCGAACCGGACTGGAAAGTCAACGTCAATACATACGAAGCAACCGGTAATATCATCGCCAGACTCTCGCTGCCGGCAGGTGTGGCGCAGAGCGAGCATGATATCATCGCCGCCTTTGTCAACAACGAGTGCATCGGTATCGCCCGTCCGCAATACATCGGCATCTACGATGCATGGTATGTGATGATGACTGTCTATGGCGATGAAAAAACCCCTGCCCAAACGCCTATTCAGTTCCGCCTATGGAATGCCGAGTCGGGTATCACCTATTCGTCGGTCAATGTGCGTCCTGCACCCTTCCGGTTCTCGCCGAACATGGTCAAGGGTACGCTTGCTGACCCCGTTGTATTGGAGGTAACGAACCATCTGCAACAGACGCTCGCGCTCCAACCCTCATGGAACTGGATCAGTCTCAATGTCAATCCCGTCTCTGTCCGCACGGAGAATGTGTTCCAGCCTGTCCTCGGCGATATTTCGTACGTCAAAGACAAGGACAGCTTCTTCAGTATCAGCAATGCCACTACCTATGGCGGTACGCTCAAGGTGATGGGTGTCACCTCATCCTACCGCGTCAAGGCACTCCATGCAACCACGCTGACTGTCGAAGGAACGGCAGTCAACTGCGCCCAGACGCCGATTTACATCAACAAGGGATGGACGTGGATCGGCTATCTGCCGCTGCAGACAATGTCTGTCGCCGACGCTCTGGCGGATATTGCCCCTGTCTCCGGAGACCTCGTCAAGAGCAAGACCGCCTTTGCCGTCTATGACGGTGCGCAATGGGTAGGCACGCTCACTCGCATGACGCCGGGCGAAGGATATATGTACCAATCCCACGCTCCTGAAGGCTTCACCTTCCATTACCCGGAGGTATCGGCATTGCACTCCCTCCGTGCACCCATGAGAACAAATGTCAAATCTCAAATGTCAAATCTCAAATCTCAAATCTCCAATGTCTTCACCCCTGTCACCGACCCGTACAGCGGCAATATGTCCATCATCGCACGTGTGATGAACGGTAACGAGCCGGTACATGGCGTGGAGGTAGGTGTCTTTGCCGGAGACGAATGTCGCGGTGCCGCTACGGAAGACGGGTACATGGTAAATGACCGGATGGTAAATGACTTAGGATACTGGTTCCTGACTGTCGCAGGCGACGAATCAACCCGGCTCACCATCAAAGTCTATGACCCGGCTACAGGTGAGACCATCACCGTTCAGCAGACGCTCACCTACACCGATGATGCCACCCTCGGAACGCTCGATGAGCCTTATATCATCCAACTCAACGCCGCGGAGGGCATTGACCAAGTCGATGCATCCGCCACGCTTGGCGGATACCGCAAAATCCTCGTCAACGGCATCCTCTACATCCTCCGCAACGGAGAGAAATACGATGCTACCGGCAAACGCGTGTCCGTGCCGGCGGATTATCGGTGATAGCGAACAGGTAAGACGCTTACGGAATTGAAAAAATCGTCCTTCGGGGCGATTTTTTCAATGTACAATGTACAATGTACAATGTACAAATGGCTTTTGGAGTTTAGTACAAGGTTCTAAGATCCGTACGGACTCATCTGTTTGTCCCAAAGTCAATAGGACGCTTTGTGAATTGTTAATTGTGAATTGTTAATTGTGAATCCTCTATTGTCTCTTGGTCTCGAACCAATCCACATCCATCCATCCCGAGTCGTTGTGTTGGCGACCGTCGCGGGTGCAGAAGAAACCTACCTGCGCACCGATCCAATGACCCTCAACGGCTTGGAACGGCTCACCGGCTTTGGTCCAATGCTTGCCGTCCGGGCTGGTGTAGAACTGTCCCTGCTGGCGGTTGTTCATCTCTAATTTGAGGTACACCCATTCGTTGGTTACCGGCACTTCTACTCTGAACGACGCTTTGCGACCCGTAACGATCATACCGGCTTGCTCCGCGCCGGCCATCTTCTTATGCGTGTTGGGGCAGAACTTGACTCTCGCGGTAGCGGTGAAAGCAACGGCGGGTATCTTCTGTAGCAACAGGTTCGGCATCCATTCGTCCGCCTCACGCGGGGCGGAGTAGAGGCGGAGACGACTGTTGGCGGCATCGCAGAAATACCATCTCGGCTCGACCCTGCCGCCCGACCACTGCCAGTCGAGCGCCAACTCCGTACTGTCGAACTCGTCCCTCCGCATAAAATTCACCCACGAGGGCTGAGAATTTTTCATTTTTAATTTTTCATTTTTCATTTCCATGACGGGTTCCCCGTTGTTGCCCATGACGGGCCAGTCGTTCTCCCATCTCAGCGGTTGCAGATGCACGATGCGTCCGGCTACCCCCACATCTTGGAAATGTATGAACCACCCATCGCCTTCGGGCGTCTCCACCCATCCGCCCTGGTGCGGCGCATTGACAGCGGTTTTGCCCTGCGCGAGTGTCACTTTCAGTTCGTACGGACCGTAGATGTTCTTGCTCCGTTGCACTACCTGCCAGCCGGTAGCGACACCTCCGGCGGGGTGCATGATATAGTAATACCCGTTACGTTTGTATAGTTTCGTTCCTTCGCTGGTAGGGTGCTCCTCATGACCGTCGAAGATGATCCGGCTCGGAGTCTTGACACCTAAACCGTCCGCCGTCAACTCCGCCATCATCAGCACCGATTTCAGCCCGAAGCGGCTGCCCGCTACGCCGTGACTCAACCATACGCGACCGTCCTCGTCCCATAACGGACAGGGGTCGATATAGCCCTTTGCCGGCATAACCAACACCGGCTCCTCCCATTCCATCGGAAATTGTAAATTGTGAATTGTAAATTGTGAATTGCTGCGCACGCAGTATATCCCTCTGTCCGGGTCGCCGTAGTAGATCCAGATGCGCCCGTCGTGCTCGCGGATAGCCGGAGCCCAAACGAAATTACCTGCTACCTTGTCGCCCTCTTTATAGCCCGGCAACCGGTACCGGATGGCGGCATCCACTATCTCCCAATGCACTAAGTCTTTGGACGCCAGAATCTGCAATCCCGGCACGTTGTTGAACGACGAGGAGGTCATCAGATACGTATCCCCTACACGGCACACATCCGGGTCCGAGTAATCGTACGGCAGAATAGGGTTCGTGTAACTCGGTACGGCTCCGTGAACCGCCAAACTAAGGCTGATACTTGTGAACAAAAATAAATACAATCGTTTCATGGTCTGATATGTTACTATTCAAATGCGCTGCAAAATTACATATTTTTTTGCATATACGCAAGTCTTGCGCACTCATTTCCACGTAATATCACCAATCCCCTTGCTCTTGTCAGTGACTGAAGGAAGGAATATGCATCAGAGCGGTGTAAAAGGCTTCGGGAGAAAGGTCGGAGGCTGCTATCACGCGGGTCTTGTAGGAATAGACGGTATTGATGCTGTAGTCCAGAATCTGGGCAATGATCTCATTATGGGTAATGCCGAGGCGAATGAGAGCGAAGATACGCAACTGCACATTCAGCAGTTCGCCTTTTTTCAGTATTATTTGTTCTTCCGGTCGTAGGATCGCGTTCATGTCTTTCACGAAAGTAGGATAGATGCTGAGGAAGATTGTGTCGATCTGGTGGTCTAAAACCAGTCTCTGCTGCCGCGCATCGGCTGCTTTCGGCACAGTCATCAGTTCGCTCCACTTGCGGTTGGCAGCGTTCTGACGTACATCCTGCTGGTATTGCTGTACTGCGGCAATATACTGCGAGCGGGAGGTGAGGAGCGTGCCCAGCAGTTCTTCCTTCAGTTTGTTCGCCTCCATCAGACTATTGTTCATTCTGTCAATGGTCTGTTGTGCATCACGGAAGGCGCGGTTCTTACGAATGAGGAAAATCAGTCCTATGATACCGGCAGTAAGCAGTGCCGCTACAAAAGCGAGCAGGATCCATGCTATGCGTTGCTGTCTTTTGAGTTGAAGGAACATCTGTTCCTCAATAATAGGCAGGCTCTGCGCGATACTGATTTGTCTGTACCGCGCATTGTAGAACCGGGCATCCTCCATGGCGAGCCGTATATACCGGTCTGCCAACTTTGTTTCTCCTGCTTCAAAGAGCAGTTCGGCTATATTCCTCATTGCAACCGTCTCGTAGGTGGAAGAATAAATATCGCAAATAGCCGCCTCGATATAGTAATGCAGCGCGGCTTCATTATTCCCTGTAACTCGGTATAAATGCGCCAATGTGCTGGCGGTCATGGCTTGGTAGTGAATAGAAGGCTGCGGAGCGGAAAGCGATTTGAGGCACCGCTCTATGCTGCGCATATAATGTCCCTCCCGCAGGTCTCCAACACCTAAACAATACCAATACATCGCGGTGTCCGATTCCGTAAGGTATCTTTGGAGGGCTCGGTTGGCGCGGAGACCGTCTTCGTTGTATGCTGCGCTTAACCCATTGGAGGTATTATCTGCCAAATCCCAATAAAGACGGGCAGAGGTGATATAATAGTCGAGTTGCAGCGCGGAGTCATCGCTTTGCCAGTTTTCTATAATGTCCGATGCCTCTTTGAATAATCCTCCGGATAGATATACGAATGCACGGCAGAGTTGCACCTCCGCCATTTGCTTGGGAGCTGCTTCCTGCTCCATCATACACACATAAAACAGGGCGGTATCGTAATTATATGATCTATATTCTTCGTATAAATATCTATAGGTGTCATAGGGGCTCGAACCAGTAGCCGCGACACGGCTCAAACTGTCTATACGAGTGCGTTTTTTTGCCTCGATGGACGGTCGTTCCGACAGCGCTTTCTCTAATTGCGATAATTCTTCTTTTACGTTGATTTCCAACGCATTGACGTAGGTGCATAAGAGCGAATACACAACGAACAGGAGGATAATTTTTCTCATGGTGATTGATTTTGAGCGCAAAGGTAAACTTTATTTTTGACATGGCAAAATAAAACGCGAAAAATCTTTATTTTTTTCTTGATTTTATCTATATTTTTTGTGTGTATGAGCATAAAGCAGTACCTTTGCACCGAAAATCAAATGTAATATCATGAAAAAGATCTTATTCATTGGCTTAGTCAGTATTCTGTTTTTCTCCTGTCAGTCATCTACAGAGGTCAGTTCCCCCGATGGGACACTTATTCTTCGTTTTGTGCAAACGGAAGATGGCGGTATCGGGTATCGTGTTTCGCGTGACAATAATGAAATAATAGCCTTCTCCCCTCTCGGTTTTCTAACAGAGAATCAATCGTTGGGAAACGGTTTCTGCATGGTAGGTACAAAAAAGAAAAATTACACCTCTGTCTGGGAGACCGTTTGGGGCGAAGAGCGTTTTATCGAAGATCGTCACAATGAATTATTGGTTAGTTTACGACACGAGTCCGGTATCCGGATGGATGTCGTGTTCCGGGTCTTTGATGACGGGTTCGCCTTCCGGTATGTCTTCCCGGAGCAGGACAGGAGAGAACTGACGGTCACCGACGAACTCACCGCCTATCGCTTTACGCAAACCGCCGAGGCTTGGTCGATCCCTTGGCGCACGGAGTATTATGAGGGTCTCTGGCAAAAAAGAGTTATCAATCATTCTCAAATCTCAAATGTCAATTCTCAAATCTCAAATGATACCCTCTGTTCGCCGATCACGATTGAGTTTGCGGACGGTACTTATGGCTTTGTACACGAAGCGGCGCTGACGGACTATCCTGCGCAGAACTTATATGTTCGCGAGGGCGCGCTGCGCACCTATCTCACCCCGTGGCTCCGAGAGCCAATTAAAAATGAAGAATTAAAAATTAAAAATGAGGTAAAAGCGTATGTAGAGCTGCCGTTTGAGAGCCCGTGGCGGTTCGTGGTGCTGACCCGGACGCTGCCGGAGTTGGTAGCCAGCTGTATCATGCTCAACCTCAACGAACCATGCAAAATAGAGGACCCCTCATGGATCAAACCTACCAAATTCATGGGTATCTGGTGGGGTATGCATATCAAGACCATGACCTGGGAGCAAGGACCCAAACATGGTGCTACGACGGCGAACATGGAGCGGTATATGCGTTTTGCCAAGGAGCATGGTATCGGAGCCGTCCTCGCCGAAGGATGGAACAAAGGATGGGAGGACTGGAAACACTTCGATTTCACGACCCCTTATGACGATTGGGATATGGATTACCTGAGCCGTCTCTCGGACAGTCTGGGCGTACAGATTGTCGGTCATAACGAGACCGGCGGTAACGCAGCGGATTATGAGGCGGACCTGGATTCTATCTATCGCTACCACGCTGCGCATGGTATCCACGTGATCAAGACCGGTTATGTGGCACCAATCATCCGCACTGCCGACGGTCTGCAATGGAACAAAGGACAATCCGGCGTACGCCACTACCGCAAGGTCATTGAGACGGCGGCCAAGTACCATATTGCTATTGACAACCACGAGCCGGTCATGCCTACCGGTCTGCAGCGCACGTACCCGAACCTCATGACGCAGGAGGGTGTGCGCGGACAGGAGTGGAACGCCTGGTCGGCAGACGGCGGGAGCCCCTGCGAGCACGTGACGGTGCTGCCCTATACCCGTATCTTAGCCGGACCGGTGGACTATACGCCGGGCGTCTTCCATTTCGAGAACCCCGGCAACGCCTTGGATCCCACGGGGACCAAGGGTTCTGCCGATAGGGGTATCACCCCGCGTGTCCATTCGACCCTCATGAACCAGCTCGGACTCTTCGTCTGCTTCTATTCGCCCCTTCAGATGGCGTGCGATCTGCCAGAGCACTATATGGAGCACCCGGACGCTTTCCGGTTCATCGAACATGTGCCCTGCGACTGGGAGCAGTCGATCTTGGTGGACGGCAAAATAGGCGATTTCTGCGTCTTCGCCCGCCAAGAAAGAGGTACAGAAAACTGGTATATCGGCGGCATCACGGACGAAGAGACACGCGAGGTAACTATCCCCCTCTCCTTCCTGAATCACCAATCGCCAATGAACAATCACCAATATAAAGCCACTCTTTACCGCGACGCGGAGGATGCCGATTGGGAGACGCGCCCGTACGCGTATAATATAGAGGAACGCGAAGTGACCGCAGATGACACGATCCGTGTCCGCATGGCTCCCGGTGGCGGCTTTGCTATGGAGTTAAAAATTAACCAATAAAAATCTATTATGAAACGAAAGATTCTCATCATTCCGCTTCTATGGCTGGCAGCGACGGTATGCGCACAAACGCAGACCTTCCGCGGCGTAGTCACGGATTCCAGCGGTGAGTCGTTGATCGGTGCCTCTGTTCTGGTACAAGGCACGACCAACGGAACGATTACCGATTTTGATGGTAATTATGAAATCACATGTGCCGAAGGAGCCCTTTTGGAATTCTCCTATATGGGCTACAAGTCGCAAACCCTTCCTGCTGCTCAGGACATGCGCGTTACATTAGTGGACGACAGCGAGGAGTTGGAGGAAGTAGTGGTCATCGGTTATGGCAGTTTGAGCAAGAAAGAGGTTAGTTCTTCGATTGTTCAGATAGACAGTCGTCAGTTTGTGAAGGGTCCGATGAACAACCCGATGGAAATGCTGAACGGTAAGGTAGCCGGTCTGACGGTTAACAGCACGTCGGCAGCGGATCCGAACGCTTCGTCCTCGTTGCAGATTCGTGGAGCGGGATCGCTCTCCGGCAGCAACGAACCGCTCTATGTGATAGACGGTATTGCCGGTGGCGACATCCGCAACCTCAGTTCGCAGGACATCGAGTCCATTACGGTGCTCAAAGATGCGGCGTCGGCTGCTATCTACGGTACCCGTGGCGCGAATGGCGTAGTGCTCGTGACGACCAAGAAAGGTTCGTCGGAGCAAGGACGTATAGCAGTAACGTATGATTCTTATTTTGGCGCCAATGTAGCCAAACCGCATATGGAGGTACTGAGTGCGGACGAGTTCCGTCGTTCACGCCGCGGTACGGACTACGGCTATAACACCGACTGGTATTCCGAGATCACCCGTCCGGCAGCGTATGATATCAACCAGTATATTAATATTGCCACGTCTGTGAAGGGAGGCAGTTACTCTGCTTCGCTGAACTACAAGGACGCGAATGGTCTGGATATCGTTTCCGCACGCCGTGAGTATGGCGGACGGTTCGCCATGGAGCAGAAAGTGCTGAAGGACTATCTGACGATCTCCGCTTCTCTGGCAGGTCGCCGCGTCAATGAGACTTGGGGCGATAACGGTCAGGTGGACAATGCGCTGAGCATGAACCCGACCATGCCGGTATATAACGAGGACGGAAGTTATTATCAGCCTACGGGCGTGACCGGTGCGGTGAACCCCGTGACAAGACTCAAAGAGACCACTTCCAACGGTCAGCGTCTCTATCTGTTGGCGAACGTGGGACTGAAACTCAAACTCTATTCTAACGAGAATCACAACCTCAATACCTCTGTCGCTTACTCGCTGGACTACAATGATCTGAAGGGCAACACCTACGCTTCTTCTAAATCCAATGAGAGCTATTGGGGCGGCTATAAAGGTCGTGCGAATGTCAATTACCAGAAGAACCAGACCCACCACTTGGATTGGTTGCTCAACTATGATTTCCAGATGGGTGATCACTCTCTCAAGTTCGTGTTCGGAACCTCTTGGGAACGGCACAATTGGGAGCAAGTAGGTGCGGAGAACCGCAATTTCACGTTTGACAACACGCTATGGCACAGCCTCGGTTCGGGAACATGGCTTCCGGAAGGGCTGGCGTCCATGTGGACGGGCAAAAGCGAGAACTCGCTGTTCGGATTCTTCGGTCGCGTGAATTATAATTGGCATGACATGCTGTTTGTCTCTGCGTCTATCCGCCGAGAGGCAAGTACTAAATTCGGCGTCAAGAGCCGTTGGGGTAATTTCCCCTCTGCCTCTATTGCATGGGAGATGTGTTCTGCAGAATTTATGGAGCCGGCTAAGGGGGTATTGAAGAGCCTCAAACCGCGTTTCTCGTACGGTGTGACGGGTCGTGAACCGAGCGACAGTTACCAGTCGCTCGCTACTTATGCCACCCGCTATCAATATTTCATGGATGGCGAATGGGTAGTCGGTTATGCGCCGGACAAGAACGCGAACCCGATCCTGAGTTGGGAGAAGAGCGAGAGTTATAATATCGGTTTGGATTTCGATCTTTGGAACAGGCTGAGAGGTAGTATCGAGTATTATATCCGCCGATCGCCGGATCTGCTCTATAACTACACGGCTCCCCAGCCGCCGTATGTGCATTCGTCCATTCTGGTGAACGTAGGAACGACCACCAACCGCGGTGTGGAGGTCAGTCTGAACGGCGATATTTTCACTGGTAAGAAATTCAGCTGGAATATGGGTATCAACTATGCCTATGGCCGCACGTACCTGACCAAACTGTCCAATGATGTATACCAGGCCTCTTATCTGGAACTCTATCAGAAGCCGGGTGTAGGTACTTCGGAGTATTTCTTCCGCGTGGAGGAAGGCGGTGAGATCGGTCAGTTCTACGGATATCAGTTCGCCGGCATAGACGGCAACGGCAATATGTTGGTGCTGGATAATGAAGGCAATGCGCAGCCGGTGGGGTCGGCAGATGCATCGTGGAAACGCTATATCGGAAACGGCGCGCCGAAGCATACGCTGAGTTGGACCAATAGTTTCGAGTTCTATAATTTCGATCTGTCCATCCTCTTTACGGGTGCTTTCGACTACGATATATTCAATATGCGCAAATACGGCATGGGTCTTTCCGGCAGCGGAAGCGACAATGTGCTTCGCACGGCATACACGACCGAGAAATATGTGAAGACCGGTGGCGGCGTCATCAGCAGCTATTTCCTGGAGGACGGCTCTTATTTCAAGTTGGATAACATCACATTGGGTTATAATTTCAAATGGCAAGACAAGTTAGTGGATAGATTGCGTCTGTATCTGACGGCGAAGAATATCGCCACTATGACGCGCTATAGCGGTAATGATCCGTCTATAGTCGCGGTGACAGGTATCACGCCGGGTGTGGATAGTTCTTCGGCATACCCGACTGCAGCACAACTTTGTTTAGGTGTAACGCTTAATCTGCACTAAGAAAGGTGAAAAATAAAAAATGAAAGGAAGAAGGATATGAAAACGATATATAAAATAGCGGCCTTTGTACTTGGTACTTTGTCCCTTGGTACTTTCACCTCTTGCGAGATGAACGAGCAGGTGTATGATCGGATCGACGCTACGGTGTATTACCAGAACGAGGCATCCGTAAAAGGCGCTGTAGCGGCTATCTACGGCAACGCCGCAATGAGTTATCTGGAGTATTTCTGGTATCTGAACGAGTTCAGTGCGGACCAGATAGTCTGGCGTGTATGGAACGGCGGCCTATGGGGCTATGACGAGGGCGAGAAAACCGTTATCTCTACCCACACATGGACAGCGGAGTCGAAGATCATCCGCTCCACATGGGAAACGGCATGGAGCACAATCGGTCTATGCAACACCTTGATCAGCGATCTGAGCAAACTGAATGCCCGCGAGATCGGTATGACGGAGGAGAAACTGGCATCCTATATCGCCGAGGTTCGTACGCTCCGCGCGTGGGCTTATTATAACTGTTTCGAACTATGGGGCGGAGCTATCCCTCTCTATACCGAGGATGACGGTACTATTCCCGGTTCGGCGGATGCGGATTTCCGACAGGGCTGTCTGAAGGTGTATGATTTTATCTGCACGGAGCTGGACAATACGTATGCTGCGTTGCCCAAAGAGGATGGCTCGAATGCGACCCGCAACCGCATGAACCAGGCGGTGAACCGTATGATCAAGATGCGTATGCTGCTGAACAGCGAGGTGTTCACCGGCACCGCCCGCTTCGACGAGTGTGCTACGCTGGCGCAAGAACTGATTGACGGCAAATACGGCGTCTATAGCCTTGCTGCCGATTACCGCGATATCTATCATGTGACGAACACCACCTGCCCCGAGGTAGTGATGGCTTTTGCGATGGAGAACGGTCAGTTGAATGCCGGCTGGATGCGCGACATGCCTTTCTTGGCATACACCTATTCGGATTATTTCAATTTCTCTTCTACCCAGAGCGCATGGAACTGCTGTTGCCTGGCGCCGTCATATGACAACTCCGGTACCGTTAACTCTACGCTCGGTTATTCGGAGGGTGCCAAGTGTTTCTTGGATCCGCCTTACAACGACCGTCTGGGTGCTGTCTATGAGCGGTTCAATGACAAAGATATCCGCAAAGGCAACTACACATGGGAGAACGGCAATTATAGCGGTATTTTCCTGCGTGGTCTGATGAAAGCCAGCTGGGGCACGGGCGAAGTGCTGAAGGCGGACGCGGATCGCGACGGTATGGATCTGTACTATGCCGACCAGGTAGGTCAGTTCCCCGGTGCTACGACTATAGGGCGCACGCTCGAACCCGTCATGTCACCCCGCTGGGGAGAGACCAACTCCGGTGTGCGTCTGGTGCGCTATCCGATTTATCCGGAGAGTGAAGGCAAAGATTTCCAGGACATAGACGATGTAGAGTTCCGCTGGGCGGAGGTCTATTATACGCTGGCGGAATGTAAGTTGCGTGCGGGAGATGCAGCCGGAGCGGAGAACCTCGTCCTGCAGGTGCGTAACCGCTATTTCCAAAACGCAGGCGATGCCAAGAACTACGGCCGTTTCACAGCGGTGGACGAAGCATGGATGCTGGATCAATGGGGGCAGGAGTTCCTCGGAGAGGGACGCCGCCGTCGTACCGATCTGCGCCGGTTTGACAAGTTCACTCAGGGACAGTGGTGGTTCTTCGGACGCGCTACCGACGACGGCGTGGCATACCCCGCCAAGCGTGACCGCAAATATGAGTGGTTCCCGCTTCCGGCTTCGGCGCTCTCCGTCAACCCCGGACTGCGGCAGAACCCCAATTATTAAATTTGAAGATTTGAAGATTCAAAGATTTGAAGATTATGAAAACGAACTATAATACGATAATGCGGTCATTTATTCCCTCCCTTGTGAGGGTGAAGAGCTCTGCTCGATCGGACTGCCGGTGGCCGTCCGTAGAACTCCTTGGGGTGGGGTTATTCCTGCTCTTAGCACTCACCTCTTGTCAGCCAAAAGACTTGGTCTTTGATCATGAGGCTACCCAGTTTGAACCGATGGCGAACGCTATCCTTATCGAACTTATTGCGCCGGTAGGCACGGCGGTGGATGACGAGATTTATATCTTCGGCGCGTTCAACGGGCTGGACGAGAATACAGCGCTCGGTGCTATTGAATGGCAGATGGAGAAAGCTCCTGCCTCGGATAAGAAATGGGGAATTTATCTCTTCCCCTCGGATTTCAAAGAAGGCAAGACGCTGGCGGACGGTTTTTCGTTCGTCAGCAAGAAAGCCGGCGGTGAGCGGGATATCAAAGGCAAGCCTGTCACCCACACACTGACGGCTTCGGTCGGTTCGGTCAATAATGTATGGGCGGACCGTTGGGCTGCCTATTTCAGCGGCGACGACAAAATCATCCATAACGGACCGGTGGTCTATGTGCTGGACGAGAGCGGTTTCGGCAAACTGACCCTCTACATGTACGGCGATGTGAACGATCTCAACGGCGGTTGGCCCGGCATGAGCATCACCGGTACCGAGACGGTGAACGGAGTAGAGTTGGCATATTTCGACATGGGCGAAGGCAACGAGGGACTGAACGAGACACTCATCTTCTCCGACAACGGTTCGGACCAGCTGGGCGACTTCGGACCCGTTACGTTCGGTTCGGAGCCCCTCTATCTCCATATCACTGCGGAAGGCAAAGTGGAAGAACTGAATATGGACGGTGTGGTCGGTCATGACGGACCGGTGGTTTATGTGCTGGACGGCAAGGACTGGGGAATGAACACCACGCTCTATATGTGGGGCGACGTGAACAACCTCAACGGCGGTTGGCCCGGTATGAGTGTCACCGGTACTGAGACCATCGGCGAATACACCTATCTCTATTTCGATCTCGGCGAAGCCAATGTCGGGCTCAAAGAGTCGCTTATCCTCTCTAATAACGGTGCTACCCAGTTGGGCGATTTCCCGGGTAACGACAATCTCTGGACGATCGGCGAAGATCTCTATCTCTATATGGGAGCTGACGGGGTGGTACAGATCGCCGATCCGGAGCATCCGGGCGATGTGGAGTGGTTTGATCCCAAGGCTGCGCCCAAAGAGGAAGCGGTGATAGACCTGTATTTCCATAACGCCACGGACACGCTGGCGGTCATTCATGTGGGCGAAAAGGACTCTATCGTGCCGCTCCAACTCTATGCATGGGGTAACGCAGAGGCGTTCGGCGGATGGCCGGGACAGTCGTTTGCCGCCATGGACACAACGGCGATCCTCGGGCTTGAACTGATCCATACCCAAATCACCGGTTTCGTCGGCGACACCTACCATCTGATCGTCAATAACGGAAATGGTACCCAGTTGGACGACTATACCGTGACCGCCGGGGAAGCGAAGAATGAATATTATCTTAAGATCACCGACAAAGGAGTGTCCGGACTCTCTGTCGTGGCTAAATCAAGGAGGAAATAGGCAACCCCTCCCGACCTCCCCTCAAGGGAGGAGAAAGGAACACAGAGCATAGGATACAGAATTGTTAAATTATAAATGAATATATAATATGAAACGGTCATTTATCCCCTCCCTTGTGGGGAGGGTATGGGTGGGGTTATTCCTGCTATTATCACTAATCTCTTGTGAGCAAGGCCCGCGCGTAGTACCGCCGGTAGAGCCGGAGAAACCTATTGTGGACGCCAACCAAATCGTTATCTACGAGTGTAACGAGCGTCTCTTCGCCGAGACGGAGGCGTTCAAAGCCATTGAGGCGTATGTGCCGACGCTGGCGGATATGGGTGTCAATGTCCTTTGGCTGATGCCGGTTCATCCCATAGGCTCGGACGCCAAAGCGGTCGGATCGCCCTATTGCGTCAAGGATTATACCGCAGTCAACCCTGCGTTCGGTACGCTGGCGGATCTGAAGAGCCTGGTCGCTACCGCCCATCAGAACGGCATGAAGGTGATGCTGGACTGGATCGCCAACCATACTTCGTGGGATAACAGGTGGGTAACGGCGCATCCGGATTGGTACACCGGTCCGGCTACGGCGGACGAGAAATTCTGGGAGGATGTGACCTTCCTCAATTATGATGTTCCCGCAGTCTGCGACACAATGAAAGCTTGTATGCTCTACTGGGTGGACGAAGCGGATATCGACGGCTTCCGTTGCGACTATGCCGATGGTGCACCGATGGATTTCTGGAAAGAGGTGATCACGGACATCTGCTCCCGCAAGAGCGACGCACTCATGCTGGCGGAGACCTCCGACGCGCGGCTCTACACCGCGGGATTCGACCTGCTCTATAGCTGGAGTTACATGTATGCCGTGGAGGGACTGTATAGCGGTTCTTCTACCTTCGGCGCACTCCTCTCCGCCCACACCTCGGAGTACAACGCTACGCCGGAGGGCAAGGAGCGCATGCGTTATGTCACCACCCACGACGAGTCGTCATCCACCGCACCGGGCAATATCTTCCGTACGCCACAAGGCGAACTGTCCGCTTTCTGCCTTACTGCTTTCATGGCGGGTGTGCCGATGATCTACTCCTCGCAGGAATTAGGCAACATGTCCGCTGTCAATTTCTTCAACTACAGCATCATGGATTTCAAGGCGGACAATACGACCCGCGCGGCGATGAAGAACCTGCTCAAAGCCTACCGCGAGACGGCGCACCTCCGCGGCGGCAAACAGCTCACCGGTTCGCTCAACGCCAAGGTGCCTTATATCCAATATACCGATGAGAAAGAGACCATGATCGTGATCTGCAATACCGCCAACTCCGATCAGGAGGTCAAACTGCCCATGGCGCATCAGGGACACACCGTCACCGATCTGCTCACCGGTGAGACCCTCACCCTCGGCACCACTACCACCCTCGCACCCTATGAATATAGGATCTATAAACATTAACACTTTTATTCAAATACTCAGATACGATGAAAGACCTGGTTGGATATGATGCGAATGTCCTCAAAATTACGGGGGGGGGTAATTCGCAGCAAGACATTTCGGAATCACTGTTTCGTCAGGGTAATCGTATGCCCTTGTTACACCTTTGCTATGCGATTGCGTTGACTCTGCGCCGAGGCTCATCCGCTCTTGCGCATACCTTGCGCATACCTTGCGCTACCCTTGCCCTTCTCCTTCTTTTTACCGCTGTTGAAGAAGTACAGGCTGTAAATAGAACATTCGACGGAACTACATATTTTTACGTTTATACATCAACTGCGCCAGATTGGTGGGATGATAATAATGCCAAATGTAAAGCAACTTTCATTAAACCTGATGATACAAATATCGAAATGACATTTGGAACAAAAGTCTCCGAGAGTAAGATGGCTTCTTTTCTTGTTCCTTCTGGTACATATAAACAAGTTAAGATTGAGCGAGCTTGCGATAACGGCAATTATAATCCTATAACCGTTGATTTCGATAGTGATGAGGATATAGTTGGTTTTGCCATAAATGGTTCTGCCGCCCGAGGAGATTGGCTATATTTAGTTCATTTTCATATAGGAGATGGATGGACTGGTAATGTGTATATGTACACTTATTATAATGATGTATGGGGAGGTTGGCCAGGTGTACAATTAATTGATGAAGGTGATAGCTGGTATAGTTGTCCATATTCCAAAACTTGGGATAATAATGTTATGATTAATAATAATGGGTCTGGTGGTGATAAAAAGACAGACATAAAGACTACACTATCAGGATGTTACAATGTGACAAATAGTTCAGGTTGGACATTTTCTTCTACAACATGCCCTGTATCGCCGTCTGGCTTTTCAGTTACATATAATGATAACGGCTCTACAGGAGGATCTGTGCCGACAGATGGAACCACTTACGAGGAAAATGACAATGTGATGATTCTTGGGAATACCGGTAGTTTGGAGAAAACAGGATATGTTTTCGCCGGATGGACAGATAATTCCGCAGGTACGGGAACCGTCTATACAGCGGGTAACACCTATACCATTACAGGGAACACTACGTTCTATGCAAAATGGGTGCGTCCGAGTACTTTCCGGGTATATATGGAGGGACGTATGTCATGCCGTTCCGTACTCAATGGCGCACTTGATAAGCATGTAGGTGGTAGTTTAGGAACGTGGTCCACGAGTAGTACGCATGTTGAACTTACGTGGAATAGTTCCTCTTCTTTATATGAATTACAGACCTATTGCACGATAGCGGAATTATCTCAAAATAGAGGAAATGATCCTCAGCCTCAGTATTTACGTATCGGAGAAAGTGATGATAATGGAAGTTCTATTGCTCGCACGTACGGAAAAAGTGGTGATCCAACATTTACTGCTGTAAACAACTCATATACATTAATTGAAGGAGAAAATGGTTCCGTCCGTTTTAACTCTCCAAGTGATAATAATGGGTATGTGGTCATTACGTACAATGCGGAGACTAAAGTGATAGGATACTACATTGATGAAGACAAGGCGAAGATAGCCTCTATTGATCTTTCTACAACACGTATCCCACCGATGGCGTCTATCACGGCTACCCCCTCTATGACGAGAAAAGGTACAGGCGACAAAGCCTACTGCTGGAAACTGTTCAGTGACGCCGCTTGTACAGCGGAAATAGCCGCTTCTTTCGCCTCTGTCGGCGACGGTGCTGTCTCTTTCCTTGCGCCTGCTACGCGGGGCACCTATTACCTCCGTCTACAAGTGCATAGTGATGACGGCTGCGCCTCTACGCTGGACGATGAAGAAGTCGTCTCCTTTGAGGTCACAACCACGGATATGGTTTTCTTCCGTAATGTACCTAATTGGGGTAGCGTACATGTCTATTTCTTGGGAACAACTTCCTATTGGGATAATGACAACGGAACCGGATGTGTCGGTCGCGATAACGGCATCGCACACGGCATGACCCGCATCCCTAACACCAATATCTATTACTACGACTACCACGGCAACAGCAATGTAGCCTTCAACCCCTCCGGGGCTGCCTATATTGCTTTTACCGATAACTACCTTCCGAATGCCGGTAACTTCTCCGGCTGTCAGGCTGTTTACCGCGCTGATTTCTCCACTTGCGCACCGATGTATGTGCCGGAGAACTATATCTTGGAATATAAGAACACCTCCGCCAGAAACGGACAGGCGGCGTACTACAACCGTGGTTATTGGACCAACTATATGTCCACTGCCTCCGGCTTCACGCTGCATATCTATGACGGCAAGACGAAAAATCAAGGGAACGAGATCATCTCTCAAGCCTTGACCGCAGCCTCTATTGGTGATAACACCTATTCGTTTACCTATAATTTCGCTTCCGCCGGCAAGACCGTACCATACACTTATGGCTTCGAGGTGTCGGGCTGCGGCGGGGCATGGTATGCCGTGGATGCGGATATGAATATCAATAACTGCACCAACTGGAATCTCTTCACCGGTACGACAAGACGGGGAGGAGTGGATATTAATGCAAACGTGGCTCACACCTTTGTTCTCACCCTTACCCGCGACGGACATATCCAGTTGTCGGTGGATTATCCGCCCTCGGAAGGCGACTACCGCTTGCTGTACGACGATAATACGCAGGCTCCGCACCCCTCGCAGGTCATCCGCAAACGTGCTGATGGCAAGGATACGGTAGCGATGTATATCCGTCCGAGTGCGGCGGGCAGCACCCTCAAGGTGCAAAGCGTATCGCTTTATCCGAGCATCACTTGGAGCGATTACACGACGATCAATATATCCGGATTGAGAGACAGCGTTTATCTCTTCTATCTCGAGCAAGACGCAGACGGCGCATTGAGTGTGAATACCTCGGAAACCAAACCCTATGTTGGACCCTATTATATCCGTACGCAGAGTGTAGATGGCGGATGGGACAGCTATCGTAATTCTCCGGATAACCTGATGACCTACAGCCAGTGGTCGGCGGATCAGGGGTACGGATTCAATTATTACAAGACCAAATGGGTATCTCCTGCCGGCTCCTATGTCACCTTCACGGTGGCATGCGATTACAGCGAGGCGCTCTGTGATACGATGATGGAGGATCTCGAGGATAATCCCTTGAGCGCTGCCCAGGCGCAGAACCTGCCGCAACCGGCGAACGTGCGTTTCGGGTGGAGCAGTCATACCAACCGGCTCACCCGCGCCTATATCAGCGGCTCGTCCAATGTGTCCGACCGTTTCCTTGTGCTGCGAGGAGATAGCAAGATGAAAGACAAAGACGGAAATGCACTGATTTCCGGTGCTGCCAAGGTAGCCGGTCTCAATGACTACGAGATGAATTTCGCCGACCTCGGTAACTGGATATACCGCGCGGACATCAAAGCAGTGCCGGGTGCGCAGGTTCGTCTGACCGCCGATTATAATGGTCAAACCCAGTACTTCATCGGTACCCTTGAGACGCCGGAAACTATCATCGGAGGCTCCACGGGCGAACCACAGCCGATGCGCGTGACCTATGATTTCAAGACCAACCGTCTTACGACGGCTTGGCTGCCGAATGGTGAACGCATAGATGATGACATAACCCTCAAAGCCGATATGATGCTTATCCGTAAGGGACAGGAGGCGGCAACGCAGATAACCTTTGCGGCCGGTAAGAAAATCGAGGAGATCAAATCCATCTATGGCGTCATGGAGTTCAAGAAGAGTGAGATAGCCGGGCAGTTCCCCAACTGGTCTGCACCGAACGCATATGCCTATCTCATGTATTATGTCTCTTTCCCCTTCGATGTCAGGGTAAGGGATATCTTCGGTGCCGGTGTCATGGGGGAGAATTGGATTATCCAGAAATACAACGGAGCCAAACGTGCCGAGATAGGTTGGTTCGCAGAGACTTCCACTTTCTGGGAGACTCTCCCTGCGGATAGTATCTTGCATAAGCATGAGGGGTATCTCCTGTTGCTCGACCGTATCTCGTTTAACGACGAGAGCAGTGACCTCTGGTATAAGATACCCTCTGACGGCTCGATCTATCTCTATTTCCCCTCTGCATCCCATTCGATAGGAACGATCCAAAATAGCGAAACAGCTTATGTCGATGTTCCTTCGCATGTCTGCACGATTCCCCGAACCTTTACCCTTCCGGAAGTTGTAGGTACATTGGATCACCGGAATACGGATAGTCATTGGAATGTCATCGGTACACCGCTTCTCGAGAACGCCAATGCTTATTCGATAGGGACACCTACCGCCGGAGGTGGAGATGAGACCTTAAATTACTACTATGCTTGGAAGAGTGCGGATAACACATTAGAGGTAAAAGCTACGCTCAATAATGAAGGGTCGCCTCAATTCAAATCCATGCACAGTTATATGGTACAGTACGCAGGGCGGATAACCTTCCATGGTGCGGCTATCACTCCGGCGTCTGTGGCTGCCCGCCGACGTGTGCAGGTAGAACCCAACTACCGCGTAGAACTGCAACTGGTCAGCGAGGAGAACAAGACTTCCCATACCTATGTCGAGCTGCGTGAGAACGCCTGCGATACCTTTGCACTCAATGAGGATATGTATATGATGCGTTCGTCCAAGACGGTCGATCTGTATAGTTTCGCAGGCGCCTACGATGTGGCGGCTAACGTGCTTTCGCTCGCTGATCATACCGTTCCGCTGGGGCTGGATGTCAAACGAGCAGGCACCTATCGCTTCACGATGCCCTCCTCCTTCTCCGGCACCGTCACCCTGCTGGATAAGACCACCGGAACACGGACAAACTTGGCGCTCGAAGACTATGAGGTCTGGCTGGATCGGGGTATGGTGAACAACCGGTTTGGGCTTGTCCTCTCCGTCTCACAGATCACTACCGCCATCAATGCAGTAGGAGATCCCGCGAACGGACAAGGATGCAAATATCTGCAAGACGGACAATTATATATCCTCAAAGAGGGGGTTGTCTATGATGCACGGGGAACAAGAGTTAAATAATCACTAATGCATAGCAGTATGAAGAAGAGATTGATTTTCGTAATAGTGTGCATCGTAATGAGTTGCCCTTTCTCCCTCTCGCTAAGGGCGCAGGACTGGAAGTCCACCTCTGTTATGCAAGGCTCCGGCAGTATGTACACTCCGCAGGTAATGCCTGTGGGTGCCATGGCAGCGCCGCAACAGGCTACCACAACCTATGAAACCAATTCTCCCAAACGGATCGGCTCAGTCCGTAAATCCGATTTCGGAGAAGGTAAGGAAGGTGGATACCAGGATCCCGGTTCTCCTGTCGGAGAGGCGTGGTGTTTGTTGGCTTTCGCTGCACTTTTCACGTTGCGTATCGCGCATAAAAACTTGTTTAACAAAAAAGCAAAACAATAGTCATGTTAAAAAAATTGTATATTACCCTCCTCGCTGCGGCCATATTCTGCTGCGCGCAAACCGCTTGGGCGGATCAAATAACCATGCCTGCCGGTACATACTATTTTGATTTTACCGATATTGACGGTACTGTAACGCAGTTTCAACTATTCAATAATGCTACCTCCCAAGGAAAACAGGTTAATTATGATGGAACAAGGAACGAATCGGTGAACTTTCAAACCTCTGATATTACTTTCGATAGCAGTGAACCGCTTAATACGGGGGTAACGCAACTTGGTTGGGATAATTATCAGAAAAGTACCGGATTGACCTACTTGGTTCTAACATTGGAGCATGGCATATATATACCTCAGCAAAATTGTATGCAGTACCAAACGGGCAATAATACTTGGCACGGATGGTGGCAATATCCTGCCTCTGTTACGGATTTAGGAACTCATCAGTACTATTGTAAATTGACCAGTACCGGCCCCGTTTGGCAAACGAGTGGTGCTCTGCCTTCCACTACCCCGCGGGTGTATTTCTCTGCCGGCGATCATGGCTCGGTAGGAACCCATACTGCCGGAGGGGATAATATCTTCAGGGGAGCAGCAGTGGAGGAAGGCACAGCGGTTAATCTCGTGGCTACGCCGGAAACCGGCTATGCCTTCTTCGGATGGCGGGATGCAAACGGTAGCATCGTTTCTACGGCTGCCAACTATGTATTCTCCATGCCCTCCACCAATGTCTCCCTTACTGCCGTCTTCTATACCGAGTCCACCGATCCGGTAATAGAAAATTGCGACGGATGCTTCTTGATCCGGGAATAAATCACCAATCACCAATAACTAATCACCAATAACCAATATCCCTATGACCCGCCGCATATTAATCATAATCACTATCGTGCTGTATTCCCTCATCGCGAGGGCAGATACTTTCCGTTTCTATATCGATGACCAGACAGGCTGGGGGAATAACTTCGCCCTCTATGTCTGGGGTGACTCGGAGTTATATGGAGGATGGCCCGGGGCGAAGAACCCCTCCGTAACCCTCATCAACGGAGTGGGGTTCAAGACCTTCACCTATAATGCTGCGCCTTCCGCTCCGGTCAATTACCATCTTATCGCCAATAACAACGGTGACAGCAACACACAGCTCCCCGATTTTGATGTCTCCCTTGCACGGGATTATTATTTCCGGGCTACTACTTCCGGTATGGAGGAGATAGAGGCTCCTTCTGTCCCTATGCCTGTTGCCGGAACACTCGCTGTGGATAATACGACTCCTGTCTCCTCTGCCAATAGGGTGATATACGAACTCAACCTCTATGATTTCACCTCCGCCGGTACGCTCGCTGCGGCGCAGAACAGGCTCCCTGAATTGAGAAAACTGGGTATTGATATCATCTGGCTTATGCCTATATATCCCCGCAGCGTGCAGGGCAGGATCGGCACCCTCGGCAGCCCGTATGCGCCGAGCAACTTCACTGCTGTCAATCCCGATCATGGCTCCCTCACCGATCTGCAGGATTTTGTGGCGGAGGCGCATCGGCTCGGCATGGCGGTCTGGCTCGACTGGGTGCCCAACCATACAGGGCTCGATCATGAGTGGGTGTCCTCCCATCCGGAATATTACGTCTGGCAGAACGGAGCGATCGTTCACCCCAATAATTACGGCGATGTCTATCAACTCAACTATAACTCCGCTGCCCTGCGGAATGCGATGACGTCCGCCATGCTATACTGGGTCAATACAGCCGATATAGACGGTTTCCGCTGCGACTATGTCTCCTCTCCGGCTATCCCTGTTTCTTATTGGCAGCAAGCCATACCGGCGTTGCAGAACAACACCCGTTCCAAACGCGTGGAGATGCTCGGTGAGGCGGATTTTATTCCCCAACCTTCCCTCTATGCCGCGGGATTTCAGTATGATTACGGATGGCAGTTCAATACCGCCCTCAAATCCGTGGGAACAGGTTCCGATATCTCCAATCTCCGCTCCGAGGCGCAACGACTGCTAAATCTCCTGAATACAGCTAATTATGCCTCGATGAACAGCATGGTATATCTCACTAACCACGACGATATTGGCGATAATTTCAGTTCCAATTATCTCTCGCAGGTGGGATCCAACCTTGCGCCGCTGACCGTCCTGTTCTTCACCCTCTATGGTATGCCGCTACTCTATAACGGTCAGGAAGTGGCGCAGCCTGCGATCCTCAATTATTTCAACCGCAATACCATCAACTGGCAGATAACCTCTGCTAACCGTCCCGTCGCCAATACCATCCGTGCCCTCATTGCGCTGAAGCATACGATGCCCGCACTCGCGGACGGAACGGCAACCACACGGGGAAATACGACCATCCTTTCAACCAACAGACCTTCTGTTATGGCTTATCGCAAAACCCAAGGAAACAACACCGTGCTGGTCATCATCAATTTCGGTACCTCCGATACGGATGTTACCCTCTCCGCGGTAACTCCGGCGAATTATACCCGTGTGCTGGATAGTCGTACCATCGCTTCCGGTTTCAGTACCGAGGATGTCTATCTATCCGCTTCACCCGTCATTCATCTGCCGGCGAAAGGCTATCAGATATTTGTCTCCCCCGCCTTTCCCTCTGTATCTACAGGCATAGAGAACACGCACGCAAGCGATCTGCAATCACCCCAGGTTCGTAAAATTCTTAGCAACGGACAATTGCTCCTCCTCTGCGAAAACAGAATATTCAATGCACAAGGTGCACTGATAATAAATAATTATTAACCCTTAAAAACAAAATTATTATGAAAAAGATCACTTCTTTTCTGTTCATGCTTCTCGCCGCAATGACGATGAGCGCAAAGACTATTTATTGCCAGATGCCGTATGACTGGTGGTGGGTTGGTGATGACCAAGGCAACACCGCAGCTATCAGCCTCTATGCCTATGGCGACAACGGCAGCAATGCGGATTGGCCCGGACAACTCATGACCGAGGTGGATGCAACGCAACATATCTGGTCTATCGATTTTGATTTGACTGGCTACAACGCAATCATTTTCGCCCGTTCCAGCCAGAACAACGACAACTGGGGCGCGAAGACCAAAGATCTGCCTGTCTCGGAGATCGGGGATAACGACCTCTTTGTGATCTCTTCCACAGATGCCGTATGGGGTGACCCCGGATGCGACGGTTCATGGACTGTATATGGTCAGAGCGAACCTGTCACATACAACACCTATCATATCTATGTGACCAACAACACCGGTTGGGATACATTCTACCTCTATGAGTGGGGTACACCGAATGAGATCACCGGCGGTTGGCCCGGTGCACAAGGCAATGACTTCACGTTCCAGATAGCAGAAGGTGCAACTCCGGCACTGCATCTCATCTTCCATAACAATGTAGGTGAAGGACTGGAGGGTGACCAACGCCAGCTCTTTGACATCACCGAGGCACGCGACTACAACCTCGTGGTAACCGCTGAAGGTGTGACCGAAGGTGGTCAATCGGCTGTTGAGAACATTCCGGCAGAAGGCAAAACCGTTAAGCGTATCGTGAATGGTCAGCTCGTCATCATCCGCGATGGCAAGACCTTCAATGCCCTCGGCGCAGAGGTGAAATAAATGCATAGGGCTTCTGCCCTATACCGGCCTTGCGGCGTTGGTTCGCCGCAAGGTTACTAACGAGATCTTTGACATATTGGATTTACCGCTTTTGTTATTTATTACTGAAAAATATTAAAAATTAAGTAGTACGAAGACACTATTAAATTCACATAACCTAATCCTACTATGTAATGCGGTAAATCACTGTACCCCGTTGCGCGTGAGCGTAGCGGGGTATTTCTGTCTATAGGCAGACCTCTGCGGGCATGTCACCTGTGGTTTTTCCCTGCCGGTTAGACACAATGACCAAGTATCAATTTTTGCTATGCCTACCGGTTCATGGAAAAGGGGATCGCCCACGATTGTGTGGTCGCTCATGTCGAAGAAAAGCACTACCTTTGCACCGGATTTCAAAATATACCCCTCTATTAGACAGTACAATCTTCTAAAAAACAAGCCACAAGTCATTTTTTTCTTGCGTATGTGCAAAATTTGTTGTACTTCGGCACGCCCCTTCCCTAAATAAATTTAGGGTGGGTTCCCTCCGAACGTACAGTCGCATCTTGCGGGGCATATGTGCAACGGATTTGTGTTTATTACGGAAAACACATATATTCAATTTGTGCTCAATACAAAAAGCACAAATGAGGATAGATTGCTCAATATAATAATCATCGGTACCGTCCGCGAGACTTTTGCTGTGAACCAACTGGCGCAAGCCCATTTGGTGGAATATGGCAAGTCGAAAGGTGATTTTCTGGTCGATGGCAAATATACGATCAAAGTAGGAGGAGCAGACAAGGACTATACCCAGATAGCCGATATACCGGATTCCTACATCCTTGCGGATGACATGGAATACCCGTATGGCAACAAACTGCCTCTCTGGCTGTTCGGTTTTCTATACTAAGCATACCGCTAAAAAATCGCTCTTCGGGGCGATTTTTTTGTCGAATTTTCATCAAATCCTTGCATATATCAGAAAAAAGCAGTACTGTTCTGTCTAAATCACACCGATTTGGGTGCGAAGACGATAGAGTTCGTCCATACCCGTGATCTTCATATTCTTTCTTCAACCCATTGTTTCAGTTGTTCTTGTGATATATTCGCAATTCCTTGCTCGGTGATTAGCTTGTATTCCGGTAGTGACGGCCGGAAGATCCAACGACGTGGCGAATCATCAACCGTAGCGTTTAGATGAATGTTACCTTTGTACGCTTGCTCCAAATAGACGTTGGATATGTGCTTTCCATCCACAGTAATCCAAGCGAGTTCCCGGGCAGGGATATCAAATCCCCATTCACGCAGATGCCCCTGTAAGCACTCTTCAATGCGTCCAATCCACTCCGCTTTCACGCCATTCTTCTCTGCCAAAGTTCTAAACTGCATCACAGCATCTGCTACTTGACGGATAATCTTCTCTGCATCTCGGATACCATTATCCGCAGCAAACAGCATCACATCCTCTTTCGTCCAGTCTGCATATTTGCCACGCATCAGCAGACAATGCGTATGTTCCGGAAGAAATCCACGTCGGTTGAAGATGTACGTCATGTCATATGCCGGAGCGAGAGACCATTCTCCGCGACGATTCATAATAAATGCAAAGTTTTTATTATGATCATCCGTGTTGTTTGCGAGATAATTGAAAACCATGCGCCGGAATACTTCATCAGCAGTAGCATCCGTTAGACGCAACTTGCGACAAACGAGTAGTAGTTGCTCGTAGCTATTTGCATCCGGATCCATAGCTGCCAATGTCTGCGTATGCAGTTTCTCACCATTCGGCCTATCAAATCGCTGCGTCATAAAGTGATTTTCACCATCTGCCGGTTTGAGTTCAGATGGCATCATCTCTATTTTTGCCACACGTGCCATCTCGTAGTACGTCATCTCCAATTCTGCCGAACTGCGCTCTGTATCGCCAAATTTCAAGATATAATAATCATAGCCATCCAGCCCGGCAATCTGACCGGAACGCATCTCACCACTCTCGCGGTTGATAGCAATTATTGCTTTCGGTTGGCGTCCACCGGCAGACGTACCTACTGCCATCAACATCTGCTTCGTTAACTCCTCATCCGGAGCGATATGTGCTTCCTCGCGTTCTACAAAAATCTTCTGCGCCAAATGTGCCAACTCACCTATATTCACCGGTTTGGCATACGGCATCAACTGTGCATCCGGTTCGAACTCCAACGCACCCATTCCGCGCTTGCCAATGAATGTCAACTTGTACAACGGAGTCACCTCTGCCGGAGCCAGATGCTGATCAGCACGCCAATGCTCAAACAGCGTATTACCCCAGTCGTCCGGCAAGGAATCAGCCAAAAACGAAGGGAGCCGTTGGAAGATACGTTCATTTTCACTGCCAAACGAACGATACAATGCATCCTTGTCAATGGGTGCGGCTAGTGGCGCAATCGAAACGCCACCTTTGTTGATGTAGGCCGGATTGTAAGTAAAGAACGAACGTCCTGTCTGAGGTTTCCATTCCAGCGCGCCAATCTCCTCACCCCATAGGAAAATATGAATGATATGTCTCATGATTTCTTGTGTCTTACTCGCTTAACCTGTTCTTGACTACCGCGCAAATCATAGGGGGATTCTGCTATCTCCGCAAGCAATGTGTTTACTCCATCCAATTGTCCGAGTCCTCGTAGTAAGCGCAGCAGTGTACTGAACGAGATATCTTTACCCTGTCCTGTCTCAAAAGCTTGCAATGTCGGAACAGACACACCGGCACGTTCTGCTAACTCTTTCTGCGTCAGCCCCATCCGTATCCTGTATGCTCTTGCTCGCAGCCCCAAGATACGAATTATCTCCGTCGTCGAATATTGATAGACATCCTTCATGTAAAACTAATTTTATTTTATGTTAATTGCACATTTTGCGCGTAATATATAATACGCTTTGTTTTAAAATCGTTGCAAAGTTACTGTTTTTTATTCATTTGTGCAACTTTTGGGAGAAAAAAATCGCAAAAAAGTGAAAATTGTAACGTTTCTATACGATTTATACAAACAAAAGTTAAAATATGTTAACTTTGCGGGCAATGGCGATAGTGCCAGAAACCAAATAAAAGTTAACACAAATGAAAAATCACATCGATTTGGGTGCGGAGACGGTAGAGTTCGTCCGTACCCGTATGGAAGAGGTTCTCGGGGAGGATCCGCAGAACATCTGTAGAGTAGAGTGGAACGTAAAAGAGGTGAAAGAGCAGATCTTTCGCCTCTTTTATGATTATCAGGTTATGCACGGCTGGCCGCATGTGGCTGCAAACACAGCGCTTATTTTAGGCTATGACCATCGAGCTATCAACAAAATGCTGAAAAAACAACATTCCAAACACGAATAGGAATTAAGTTCTCGATTGTTCGTGCAAAAAGCCGTACTTTTGCAGCCGAATTCCGAAATGGGGATCGGTTGCATTTTTATTAACCCGCCGGAGGCCATAGGCAGCCGGCACAAAAAATTAAACATTATGTCAAAAACAATTGATCTTTCGGTCATTGACCGATTCTATTCCGCTCAGATCAGCGCGAACGAGTCCAAAGCCACTAACGCGAGGAGGAAGAAAGGTGAAAAAAGAAAAGAAGCAAAAGAAAAAATAAATCAGTGATGGTGGTACTATGATTATCCCTTGTAGTTCCCTTACTAC
>CAJOCN010000008.1 GCA_905233255.1 Paludibacteraceae bacterium | reverse complement strand
TCGAACTCAATACCCTGCATTGCTTTTTGGAGCAACTGGCGAACCTCACGTTTGAGTTCCGGACAACCCTTGTTCTCTTTCAGACCGGGAACGGTCGGACACTCGTCCTTATAATCAGGTACACCGTCACCATCACTATCGAGTTCGCAGCCTCTTGCATCCACATGACCGCGAGCTGCCTCCGGAGTACCCGGACACTCGTCGATATAATCAGGTACACCATCGCCGTCGGTATCAATCGGACAACCCTTCTCATCTACCTTGCCATACGCCTCTGCCGGTGTTCCCGGGCATTGGTCGAGATAATCGGGCACGCCGTCTCCATCGCTGTCAATCGGACAGCCCTTGGCATCGACTTTGCCGTACGCCTCTTTCGGAGTACCCGGACACTCGTCAATATAATCGGGTACACCATCGCCGTCGGTATCAATCGGACAACCTACGCTATCCACCATTCCATAAGCCTCTTTCGGGGTGTTCGGACACTTATCTTTGTAGTCCTCTACGCCGTCACCGTCGGTATCGAGTGCACAACCTACGCTATCTACATAGCCGATAGCGGCAGCCGGAGTGCCGAGGCAGTGGTCTAAGTAATCAGGCACACCATCGTGGTCCTCGTCCAGCGGGCAACCTACGCTGTCCACCTGCACGCCGCGCGGAGTATTGGGGCACATATCGATCTTGTCCCACACGCCGTCTTTGTCTTGGTCACGACGGTTGGAGCCCCATACAATGGAGAAACCGAGCGCTACGTTAACGGTCTTGGCTTTGTCCGGCAGGAAATACTGTTTCGGCGCAGAAGCATTGCTATTGGGGAGGGCGGCATAGCTCGTCGGGATATAATCCATCGCGAGTGTCAGGTTGATACCGTCGTACGGCATAAATCCGAGGCCGGCTCCGATATTACTGTACTTACCGTTCTCCAGAAGCGAGTAACTGGCTGCAATATTGAACCAGTTCACGGGGCGGAAGGCTACACCTAATGTTACCTCCTCGTACAGCCGCGCGTTGTGCAGACGGGTGGCAGAAACGATACCTACGCCTACGCGGTTGTCCCAGAAATTCGCATCCAAACCTACATTCAGTCGTGCCGTTGTCATGCGCGCAATTCCTGCTTTACTCGGTGCTAAAGTCACGCCGTCGAGCATAGCCTGGAGTCTGTTCACCACGGTATCCATTAGAATCTGAGTGGAGAAATTACCTTGCTGATCGCGGTAAGCAGGATCGTTATAATCAATCTGACCTGCTCCTTCGAAAGTGGAGTTTACCTGTGCCGTGTAGCGGTTATTTTTGTTCCAATAGATGAATCCTAAGTCGGTAAGGGCTGCGCTGATCTGCAGGTTCTCAATCGGCTTGTACGTAAAACCGAAGTCCAAGGCAGCTCCGTAGCCGGAGGGGGTCAATAGTTTCCCTACCAAGGCACGCGGGTCGCTCGTGTCAATCAACTGTTTTGAGTCAAACGTGCCATCGCTGAAACCATCGATAATCTGATTCACGTTTTTACCGGCGATGTAGGAGTTGAAATACTGATAGTTGATGGGGGCTGCTACATCCAGATCGATATCTCCCACTACATTCCACTGGCTTGTGCTGGCATTGATATGGAGGTTTTTCGATCCCATGTTGCTATACGCCTGACCCATTAGGAACTTCACTTTTCCACCGATCGTCCATTGGTCGTTGAGCTTATAGCTGTAACCTCCGCCAATCTCTGTGTAAGTCGTTGCACGAGAACCTAATCCGGCGATATTAATGGTATTCACTCCGGTCAAGTTCTGCATACCTCCGCCTAAGAAGAAATCAAATATGGATTTCGGCATGGTGTAGCCGCCTTCTATACGCTGGTTAATACCAATTGTTACATACCCGTTGTCTTTATGACGGAAACCGAAGTTGACGATACCAAAGGTCGCACCTCCGTTGAAATAGGTCACATTACGCATCGTTCGCAGGAATGCGTTCCTGTCGGCATTCGGGTGGAGCGGGGTAATGGTCTTACCGGTTGTCGGATCCACGAAGAAGAGGTCACTAACCGTCAGCGAGTTATTGCCCACACTCATGCTGGTCCAGCCTAACGGAGTGAAGTTGACGTACCCTTGACTCACCGGCTGGAAAGCAGGGTTAAGGGTATGACGCATCGGAGCATTCTCCAGGAAATACAGCGTGTTAACCTGTTGTGCACTTGCGCCGATACTCATTGTAGCCACAAGGGCTGAGAGTAGAATTTGATGAATTCGTTTCATGTTTCAGCCCTCCTTATTTTTGGTTTTGGTTTTGATTATTGAAATTCAGCCTTGCGTCCACGTTAGCTGCCAAACCAATGATCAGTTTGAGTTTATCAGTATCCTTGATACTAACCTTGGTCAGACCCTGCTTGTAGGCCTCGCCGAGTGACTCATCGTCCAATACCACGGTGTAAACGACTTTCTTGATCTCCGGCAGCAGGTCGAGCTTTTCTTGCGTCAGGTACCCTAAGATCTGGGTCTTACCGGGAGCCGCCTTGTGCCACCCGTCATTGTTGGCATAAGTCGGAGCTACCAAACGAATCGTGTCTTCCTCAAAGAGCAACAGCGGTTTGGTCGCGTCCTTCGGATCTTTGATTATGCTATCCCGATCGTCCAAACAACGCATATATGCTTTTGCACATAACGGGATATTATTCTCGGCATCCAGGATAATACGCAACTCGTTCACGTGGAGTGAGTCTATCTCTTTTACCTCTCTCAAGAGCGAATCAACGGTGAAACGGCTCAAGTTCACATCTTCTACCGTGTCGGAATAACTGATATGTAAGCCCTCGTTGAACATCAAGGGAAGGGTAGCGGTAGCTTTGATCTTGATAGACGTGTTGTTCGTCACGCGGATCTGCGGTGTCTGGTAATCGTCGAAATTAACGGAGAACTTATATCCTAATTTCTGCGGTACGTTGCGGAAGAGATTATGAATCTGACCGCCCTTGGGAGTGTTGTCGAATCGTACATTCATATTCGTTGTCGAATCGCCAATCTGGCTCTTGAGAGACAACCACTCGCCTTCCTCAAAGGTCACGCGGCGGTAGGTCTTACCATTCTCAAAGGTCGCATCCGTACGCTTTCCTTGATGGTCGATGCCGAAGAGATAAGTGCTGTCAATCACCAGGGCACCGGCAATCTGAGTACCGATATTCACATCCACAACGGGATCGGAGAACGGTACGCTCGAGCGGGTGATGAAATCCAATGCGCCCCAGCTTTCGCTCAGGTCAATTAACTCCTCGCTGTGCATGTCGCTCGATGGACGGAACTTACCCCAAATGGCGGTGTAGTCGATGAACTTAACGCCTAATTTGTATTGGAACTTAGCATCCGTCGGGACTTTCACTTCCTCTCCATCAGGAATTGTGAAGGTGAAATGTACCGTGAATTGGCAGGTATCCACTGCGTTGTTCATGTAGTCCTCCGGTCTGATCGGATGGCGGTTGTCCATCAGCACGATACGGAAGTTATCCACCTCGGTCGGCACATTTTTCCTGTAGCCGTATTTGGCAGGGTCGGTGTCGCGCACTTTGTCATAAACCAGCATCGTGTTACCTGCCGGGCGGGTAACCTGAGGACCCAGATCCAGCGTTACCGTATCGATCCACTCCCATTTGAGCGGAAGATGGCTCGTGTCTATCTGCGAGGTGAAGCTCGCCAGGTCAATCAGAGCGCTGTCCACACGCTCGCCTGAAGTGGTGGAGGCTTTGTTGATACCGTTCAACCTGAGGGTCACCGGGAAATCCAGAGTGATTGGCTTTCCGTTTCCGGTAATCTTACCGTTCATGGACAGCAGTGCTCCCAATGCCTCATTTTCCTGCAGCTTTTTATACACTTCGAGTCCCAGAGTCGTCTCTGAGATGTGTTGCGCCAAATCTACCTGGTGGTAGTAGCGGGAAATTGTGGTGTCAATCCGATAAGTCAGCACGCCCTTGTTCTGCAGCGTGTCCACGTACAGATTCTTTACATTGCCCAGAAAATCGCCGACGGTCAGGTTCAATGAACCAACCGGCAAAGCTATTCCGAGCCCTACCTGAGCGGTCGTGTCTATGTTGTTCAGGTCAACCTGGGACCGACAACTCATCAACGAACACCCGATTGTGAAAGCTAAAATAGCATGTAGATGTTTAAAACTCATAATGATTATTATAGATATAATTTGTTAATTCACAATTCGCGTGCAAAATTACAAAAAAATATCCATATACACAAGTATTTTCGGAAAAATCAGCGTAATAAGTATATTTTTTCTGTGGAACGGGTCACTGCCGTGTACAACCACCTCCTGTATTCCCGTTTTTCGGCTTCGTCCATGCCGCTGATCAACTCCTCTCCCAAGCCGTTGTCTATATACACATGTTTCCACTGCCCGCCTTGCGCTTTGTGGCAGGTCACGCAGTACGCAAAACGTACTTGAAGGGCGTTGTAATAGGGCGATTCATAGATCTTTTTGACGAGCTCTTTTTTGTTCCGTATCTCCGGATAATCCTCCGCTATACGGCTGAATAGTTCGCGCTGCAGCCCGTAATTGGACTCGGGACTTTCGGTCATTAGCGTGTCTATCCACACTAACGCCTCAATCTCCCAATCGTAGTCCACCGATCGCAAGGTGGCTTTGGCGAACTGAAAACCGTACATCTCATGACGGTTGCTCAAACGCTCGATCTCGAACATGTCGCCGTTGGCGATAAACTCCAGGTCCTGGTACTCTTGTGCCCAGAAATAGTTGTTCTTGACGACCATCAGTCGGTCGCCGTTGGACAGGTCGTCCTCTTTCCATAGCACACGTGCACGTATGCCGCCGTTGTAGAGATTGGTCATCTTGTTGCTGCGTGCAATGATGAGTGTCTCTTCTATTCCCACCTCACGCCAACTCTCCTCTATCCGCTCAATCACCTCTTCCCCCGGCACTTGGATAATATCCCTGCCGTTGGGCTGAATACGTATCTCCCTCTCATCCCTAATTCTTGTCGCCTCACTCAGAATGCCGCTGTCTAAGGCTTGGCGCGCTACTTCCCGTAACCCGTAACCCGTCACCGTTAGCCCGTAACCACGCATGAAATCCTCGTCCAACGCAGGGCTGTAAACGCTGCCTACCGGAGGTAATTGTGCATCGTCGCCTAATAGCAGCAGGCTGCATCCGTACCCGTTATAGACATATTTCACCAGATCGTCAAGCACGCAGCCGGAACCGAAATGGCCACTCGGCTCTCGCTCGCCGCTTAGCATAGAGGCCTCATCAACGATGAAGAGGGTGTTCTTGCGCAGGTTGTCGCTCAGCGTAAAAACCTCGCCGCCCAACTGGTTGAGACGGTATATCTGTTTATGGATCGTGTACGCGGGCGCTCCCGAATAACGGCTAAGCACTTTAGCCGCCCTGCCGGTTGGAGCCAGTAACACACACGGCTGTTTGAGACCTCCCATAGCACGCACCAACGCACTCACTACGCTCGTCTTGCCCGTGCCCGCATAACCGCGCAGAATAAAAGCTTTGTGTGCTTCGCGCGATACCAAAAAAGTACCGAGCGCCCGGAAGAGACCTTCCTTCTCCGCGTTCGGTTCAAACGGCAATTCCGCCTTGATACGACCTATTATGAAATCCTCTAACATCCTCAACTTGACCAAGTACTCTCCTCATGCATATCGCATCGGTATTAAACCATAGGATCACCATACAGTCACCATAGGATCACCATAGGATGAGCACTTTGAATGGTATTTTTTTTGCTATTTTCTATATATATACATAGTATATATATACTTTTTGTTCTGAATTTTTATTTTTCACAAAACTTGCACAATTCAAAAAAAAGTTGTACCTTTGCACTCGCTTTTGATGATTAAACCAATTTATTGGCGTTTTAGATCAAGCGACATAGGGTAAGTCTTACACGACCAGCTCCCTCTGAACTCCCCCAGGCCTTGACCGGAGCAAGGGTAGGAGGTTGTAGCGGTGCGATGTAAATCGCTTACCCTTTTTTTTATTCCACTCTCTGGCCCGCGAGGTTGTATATGTGTCCGTGGCGGAAGATCAGGATTTGGTCACCGCGGATGAACTTACGCGTCGGTTCTTCCTCCCGGATTTGTTCTATGTCCATTTCTTCTTCACTCCCCTTCTCATACGCTTTCCACGCATCGGGGATGCCGTAGCCGTAATGGTGGTTGGGATCGGGAGAGGTGTAATGGTCTGCCGATTGGATGATCAGATCGCGTATCTGCATGGCGTTCTTATCGGGGAGGGCTGACCATAGACTGGCGGCCATTCCCGCTAACAGAGGCGTCGAAAAACTGGTTCCGTTGGAGCGTACAATCACGCCGTTCGGATTAATCAATACGGTTTGTACGCCTACGGCACAAACCTCCGGTTTGACACGTCCGTCGGAGCTGGGACCATAGCTGGAGAAATTCCCTGTATTGCCCTCTATGTTAACGGCTCCAATGGTCAGAATACTGTCTGCATCTGCTGGAGCGCTGATGGTGCGCCACTCTGCATTGCCTTCGTTTCCGGCGGCGGCGCAGACCAACATGCCCTTGCGCGCTGCTATCGTTGCCGCGCGGCTCACACGCGTCGTCACGCCGTCCAGATCTGTCGTCTTGTCCAGGTTCCATTCTTCGTTATCGAATAGCCCGTACCCTAACGACACCGAGAACACATTGACGCCCAACGAGTCCGCTTTCTCTAAGGCGGCTACCAGATTATCCATCTCTTTCGGGCTCTCTGTTTCGTATTCCTCGCTCCGCATCAGGTAGTATTCGGCTTTCGTCGCGGCTCCGGAGAAACCCTCCGCAATACCGCTGATGGCACTCAGGCACTCTGTTCCATGATTGCCGGTAGAACCATAAAAACTGTCGGCATCATCCGTGAAATCGAAATGCCCCAACTCCTGTTCACGACGGAAACATGGCATCGTGTTGGCGTTGTGGAAAGCCCCGTCGCAGACCGCCATTAGGATGCCCTGCCCCTCAAAACCCAAATTATGAAGCGGTAGGAGGTTATAGGTTGCCAGTTGTCCGTCTGTATAACTGTCCGTCGGTTCGTCTGCCCGCAGCCATTTGGGGGCTCTTGCCGGTGTGGCTGGGTTGTCGCTCTTACGCGTCATCTCCATTCCGCTCAGGAACGGGAGTCTCGCTATCTCAGCGGCTTGCTCTTCACTCATCTCTACCGTCGCGCCGTTGAACCAGCGGCTCGTGTGATGGATCTTAACGCCTCTTGCGCGCAGACTGTCCAGATAAGCGGCACTCACGGGGTAATCCAACCCATCCGTCGGAATAGCCCATTTCACACGTTGCTCAACGGCGCGTGGTGAAAGCGCAGGAGTACTTGTCAGCGGCTTATCCGTAAATGACACAAAATAAATATGAAGCAGAATAACCAATAGCATAAATCTTCAAATCTTTAAATCTTTAAATCTTCAAATCTTCAAATCTTCATCTTAACTCCAGCTGAACAACGTTCTCCACGTGTTGCGTGTGCGGGAACATATCCACCGGTTGCACTCTCGTCACCTTGTATTTAGCGTCGAGCAACGCCAGGTCGCGCGCTTGAGTGGCCGGATTGCAACTCACATACACAATCCTTTTCGGTTCCGCATTCAGAATCACGTTCACCACATCCTCATGCATTCCGGCGCGCGGAGGGTCGGTGATGATGATGTCCGGACGGCCGTGCGCAGCGATGAAATCGTCATTCAAAATATCCTTCATGTCCCCTGCGAAGAACAGGGTGTTCTCAATCCCGTTTATCTTCGAATTGACTTTGGCGTCCTCTATCGCCTCCGGTACATACTCGATTCCGATCACCTGACGAGCCTGACGGGCTACGAAATTGGCGATCGTCCCCGTACCCGTATAGAGGTCGTACACCAAAGGTTTATCTGTGAATTGTGAATTGTGCATTGTGAATTCTTCAAATGCCATCTCCCGTGCCACTTTGTACAACTCGTATGCTTGCTCGGTGTTCGTCTGGTAGAACGATTTGGGACCAACTTTGAACTGCAGACCTTCCATCTCCTCGATGATATGGTCTTGACCGAAATAGACCTTCACTTCCTGGTCGCCGATCGTGTCGTTGTACTTCAGGTTTTCTACGTAGAGCAGGGAGATGATCTCCGGAAACTCCGTGTGCAGGTATTCCAAGAAATTTGAAACTTGAGATTTGAAATTTGAAATTTCGGCTCCGAACACCACAATCAGCATCATTTCGCCCTTGTGGTTGTTCCTCAGGATCAGCGTCCTCAGCAGTCCCTCGTGGGTGTGTTCGTTGTAGAAACTCAAGCCGTGTACACGTGCATACTCGCGCACGCCGTTCCTTATTCTATTATTGATATCCGGCATCAGGTGACACTCCTCTATGTCCAGCACTTTGTCGAACGCACCCGGGATATGAAACCCGACACCGGGCTCCATTTTTAATTCTTCATTTTTCATTTTTAATTCTTCCAACTCGTTGGAAGTGAGCCATTTCCTGTCCGAACAACTGAACTCTAACTTATTGCGGTATTCGTAGATATGTTGGCTGCCCTTGATTGGACTGATCTCCGGTAACTCGATCTTACCGATCCGCGTCAGGTTATCGACGATCTGCTGCTGCTTGTAGCGGAGTTGCTCCTCGTACGGCAATATCTGCCATTTGCAACCGCCGCACACACCGAAATGTTTGCACTTCGCCTCGCATCGTACGGCACTCTCCTGCACTATACGCAGCACTTTCGCCTCCATGAACGAGTGCTTCTTTTTCGTCACCTGCAGATCCACAATGTCCCCGGGCACGCAGTTAGGCACAAAAACCACTATGCCATCTCCCTTTGTCCCTTGTACATCGTCACTTTGTACTTTGGCCAAGGCTTTACCTTCTGCAGCTACGCCGGTGATCTCGATATGTTCTAATATCGGTAAATTCTTCTTCTTTCCCATCCTTAAACAATTTTGCGCTGCAAATTTACAAAAATTATTACATATACGCAAGCCCGCGCGCATTTTTCTTCAAGAATGTGTGCTTTTTCTTTCATTTTTCATTTTTCATTTTTCATTTTCAATTATTTATCGTATCTTTGCACCCGTTTAATCAACCGTTCGACACTATGACATACGACGAGTACATAGCGCAACAGCAGCAAGCGATAGATGAGGAGCAGCAGGAAGACAGCTGCTTTCTCGCCCACCAGCCCGAAGGACAATTTGTGAGAGGACATTAATATGCCGCAAAAGATACAGAAAACGATCCTGGGCTTTGCTGCCGGAGTCGCAGCGGGTATCTCATATGGATTGAATCCGCTGTTCGGCAAACCGCTTTTGGACGGTGGCGTGCCGGTGTTGTCGATGTTGTTCTTCCGGTATGCCATCTCAGTGGTGATCTTAGGTGTGTGGATGGTGTTCCGGCATGAGTCTTTCCGTGTCAACGGCAGAGAGCTGCGACTGCTGATTCTATTGGGCTGTTTGTATGCTGCGAGTAGCGTTTTTCTATTTGAATCGTATCGTTTCATCCCTTCCGGATTGGCTACTACATTTGTTTATTTGTATCCGGTATTCGTGGCACTCATCATGATCGGACTGCATGTCTATCCCAAATGGCAAGTGTGGTTGAGTATCGTTGCAACAATCGTTGGCGTGGTCTTTCTCAGTTGGCCATCGGCAGGCGTAGAGATTCATTGGGTAGGTATCGTGCTTGCGGCTTTGTCTGCCCTGAGTTACTCCATCTATCTGGTGATTGTCAACCGCTCAAAGCGAATTAAACATATCTCCGAACACCTGCTGACGTTCTATGGCTTGGTGGTGGGAGTTATTGCCTTTCTGACGTACCTGCTGATCGACGGAACGCCCGTGATGCAAGGGATAGACACGACCTCCGAAGTGCTGAATCTCGTAGGGCTGGCTATTTTCCCCACGATGATAGCGATGCTGACCATAGCTCTCTCTACGCGCCTTGTCGGACCCACCAAAACTGCTGTCTTGGGCGCCTTTGAACCCGTAACTGCTATCTTAGTCGGCACAATGGTCTTTAGCGAACCCCTAACGACGAATATCATCGCTGGTATCGCAATCTGCATCGCCGCTGTGTTGTTTATGATCATTAGCGAACGCAAATAGGAGGAAACTTGCTCGTCCCGAACTCTGCTCGTCCCCGAGCCGATACAATCGACCATTGGAAATTCATTGAATAGTTCTTCAATAGGTGGTCAAACTACCCAGACAACTACACAGAAAAAAGGAAGCGACCCATTTGGATCACTTCCTTTTTCATAGTATCCGCCTATGCATGGCGGATCGGGGTCCCCGATGAGAACAGATGGAGCAAGAACTGACCGGTGCTTTGGACATCATCTCCGGCGAACGCGGTTCAGCCTCGTCACTCCTCGCACTCCTTCCGCAGGAGTTTGCCACTGCCGATCTCATCAAGCTCCGTGCCCGCAAAGGTCAATCGGTCAAAGGTTCCGCCATCTCGATGGTTCTCAACCGCTGGCGCAATAACCACCGCATCGAGAAAATCGCCGAAACAAAGTGGCGCAAACTATAGTACAGCCCACGGTGTCCTGTGTCCGGCACCTCCGTTGCCGGAGTTTCCACCCACCCACAATCTTCGTTAGGTGCGACGGACTTTTGTCCGGAGAAAGCGAGTGCTTCGGTACTCGCTTTTTTGTATGTCTATTCCCCGGCATTGTATGCCGTTTTATTTCCGTCTCCGTCTATTAGCCTGGCATATATGCCGTTTTTTGACTTTGTTCATTGCCGCCGGATTATATCCGGCATTCTTCTTTTATTCTCTCGGATGCACTTTCACACATCTGTGTGGGTTCTTATCTTGGCATCTGTCTATATTCCGTAGCGGGATGTTATCCCGCGTTCCATCCTGCCTATCTCTGCCTATTTCTGCCTAAATCTGCCTAATTCGGCATATTTCTCTTCCAAAATTTGCATATCTCAATTTTTTTTCGTATCTTTGCACGCCAATGCGTGCAGCAGCAATAAGTGGTACATGGTAAATGACTAAATTGTAAATGTCTTTATGGCTCAAAACAAAGGTGCAAACGTGCGTTACCGCGCAATTGACAAATGCTTGTCCGCCAAGCACGGTCGTTATAGTTGGGAAGACCTCCAGCGTGCCTGCGAGGATGCCTTATACCGTGCCTTCTCCGAACGTATCTCCGTCAGTCGTCGTCAGATCTTCAACGACCTCAATTTCATGGAGAGCGAAGCTGGCTTCCGTGCCCTCATCAAGCGCACTAAAGACGGCAAACGCACCTACTACACCTACGAGGATCCGAACTTCTCGATAGCCAACATGCCGCTTTCCTACGAGGAACTCGACCAACTCAAAGAGACTGTCCTGTTGCTCAACCGCTTCAAAGGGCTACCTCAGTTCGAGTGGATGGAAGAACTCCAAAGTAAACTGGCTGACAAACTGCACCTCAACGGCACACAAGAGTCCGTCATTGGTTTTGAGCAGAACATGGATCTCAAAGGACTGGAGAACATCACGCCGCTCTTTGATGCCATCGTTAACAAGCAGGTGCTCAATATCCGTTATAAGTCCTTCAAGAAGAACAAACCGATTACGTGCGAGATACACCCGTATTACCTCAAGCAGTACAACAACCGATGGTTCTTGTTCGGTTGGAATACGGAGTTCAACGCTATTACCAATTTTGCCCTTGACCGCATTGAGGCTGTATCGCCTATGTTGGGTGAGTACAAGCCGAAACCGGAAGAACTGGATTTCGATGAGTATTTTGAAGACATCGTCGGTGTCACCATCCCCAAGGACAAACGTGTCGAGCATATTGTCATGCGCATTGCGCCCGACCGCTATCCTTATATAAAGAACAAACCGCTTCACCCCTCGCAGCATAACTACGATAAGGAGTATCGCATATCCATCGACGTTATCCCTAACAACGAACTCATCGCGCTCCTCCTTTCCTTCGGCTCCCAACTCGAAGTCCTCGAACCACAGAACGTGCGCGATATGATGCGCGAGCACGTAAAAACGCTCAATAAATTTTATAAATAATTGCATTTTTCTGTTTTCGGTGCAATATCTTTGCACTCCAAAGCAGTACTTTTGCAGCGTCAAACAAAAAAAACACTAATCGCTAATTCGTTAATTCGTTAATCTTTTTTACCTATGATTACTGGTGATATCAAGAATCAAGTGGACCGTATTTGGGATGTGTTCTGGACATCCGGTATGACGAACCCCATGAACATTCTGGAGCAGATGACCTATCTGTTCTTCATGAAGATGCTGGACGATAAACAGCGTCAGGAAGAGGCGAACGCAGCCGTGTGGGGTAACCGTCTCCAGAACCCCGTCTTCCCCGAAGGCACTTGGCATAACGACGACAACGACCGCGACATCCCATATAACGACATGCGCTGGTCGGTCTTCAAGAACACCGGTTCGGAGAATATGTTCCGCATGGTTCGCGATAACGTCTTCCCCTTCATCAAGACTATCGGTTCCGAGGACGGCAATGCGTACTCTCGTTTTATGAAAGATGCGGCGTTCATGATTCAGAGTCCCCGCACACTCCAGCGTCTCGTGGACGGTATCGACGCGCTCGATATGAACAACCGCGACACGATGGGTGACGTCTATGAGTACATGCTCGGTAAGATGGCAACGTCCGGCACGAACGGTCAGTTCCGCACACCGAGACATATCATCGCTATGATGGTCAACCTCATGCAGCCCACGCTCACCGATCGTATCTGCGACCCGGCTATGGGTTCGGCGGGCTTCATCGTCGAGAGTGCCAAGTATGTCGCGGAGCACTACCGCAAGGAATTGCTGCGTCCGGAGAACATGCGTTATTACCGTACAGAGATGTTCAACGGTTTCGACACGGATGCGACCATGCTGCGTATAGGCGCAATGAACATGATGCTTCACGGCGTGGATGCACCCAACATCGCTTGGCAGGACAGCTTGAGCAATGACAATACCGATGCCAACCGCTACACGCTCTGTCTCGCTAATCCGCCTTTCGCAGGTAGTCTCGACAAAGAGACCATCGCCAAGTCGCTGCTGCAAATCGCCAGCACGACTAAGACCGAACTGCTCTTCTTGGCGCTCTTCCTGCGTACGCTTGACCTCGGCGGTCGCTGTGCCTCTATCGTGCCCGATGGTGTCCTCTTCGGTAACTCCAATGCGCACAAGGCTATCCGCAAGGAACTCGTCGATAACCAACGCCTGCAAGCGGTCATCTCCATGCCTTCCGGTGTGTTCCAACCCTACGCAGGTGTCTCAACCGCTATCCTCATCTTCACCAAGACCAACACGCCCAACTCCACGGATCGTGTCTGGTTCTATGAGATGCACGCAGACGGTTTCACACTCGACCAGAAGCGTACGCCTTGCGAGGCTAACGATATCCCCGATGTCATCAGCCGTTTCCATAACCTCGATGCAGAGGCTTCTCGTTCACGCAAAGACCAATCGTTCTTTGTGCCGGTTGAGGAGATTCGTGCCAATGACTACGACCTCACCTTCAATAAGTACAAAGAGGTAGAGCGCAAAGTGGTCGAGTACGATGCTCCGGAAACTATTCTCGCGCATATAGACGATCTGCAACAGCAGATTGCCGAAGGACTCACTAACCTCAAATCCATCATCAATCACTAATCGCCCATGAAGCATAATTGGACATATAAGAAGTTAGGAGAGTTGGTTAATATCCGTACTGGCAAACTGGATGCGAACGCAGCCAGTGAGGGAGGTAAATACCCTTTCTTTACCTGCTCGCGTGAACCACTGCGGATTGATACCTATAGTTATGATTGTGAGTGTGTTTTGGTTGCTGGTAACGGTGAACTAAATGTGAAGTACTACAAAGGTAAGTTTGATGCTTATCAGCGTACGTATATCATAGAGAAGAAACCGGAAGTGGACTATATCTCTACGTATTATATCTATCTGTTCTTCCAAAAGTATATTGATGTACTCCGTAGCGGTAGTATTGGCGGAATTATCAAGTATATTAAGTTGGGAGATTTGACAAATGCGATTATTCCGATTCCCTCTCTCGATGAGCAGAAAACCATCGTTGCGGAGTTGGATGGTATCAATCATTTGATTGACTTGCAAGAAGAGCAGCTTCGTGAGTATGACCGCTTGGCGCAAGCACTCTTCTATACCACTTATGGCGACCCCGCTACCAATCCAAAAGGATGGGATGTGAAGAGTTTAGGAGATGTAGCTGAGCCGATAACGGGTATTACGTATAGTCCTGGCGATGTTGCGGATGATGGTATTATCGTTCTTCGTTCGAGTAATATCCAAGACAATAAATTGGATTTCGATGATATAGTGCGCGTAAGGAAGAATGTGGCAGAGAAATATTATGTCAAAGCCGGTGATATTCTTATGTGTAGTCGAAATGGAAGTTTCAGATTGGTAGGAAAGACGGCTTTAGTGGATAATCTCAGTGAGAAAATGACATGGGGTGCGTTTATGACGATTATTCGTTCTGACTATAATCCGTATCTATTGCAATACTTTAGGACACCTGCCTTTAGAGAGCAGTTGACTACGGCCAAGACAACGACCGTAAATCAGATTACGATTGGTATGTTGAAGAAGCTGCAACTTCCGATACCGCCTACTAATTTGCAGCAATCCTTTGCTGCGCAGATAGAGGCTATCGAGCAGCTGAAAGCACTTATCCGTCGTTCGCTCGACGAGACCCGCACGCTCCTCGCTGCACGAATGCAGTACTACTTTGAGTAAACTTGAAATCATAAATCTGAAATCATAAATTGTATCGCCATGGCAAACTTTGATTTCTTGGAAAACATAGCTGAGTTGCAACCGCTATACGCCCATTGCCGCGAAGCGGAGAACTTCCAGTTGGTACGACCGGAACAATCTGTCATCGGTGCCCGAAAAGCACTGGAGTACTGGGTCAAGTTGGTCTATCTGACCAACGGATGGGACATGCCCCAACATGCAGGTCTCATGGAACTCGTCAGCAACACGGACTTCATCGACTATATCGGTGATGCACAGATGATGGATAATATCCATTTCATCCGTCGTATAGGTAACCAAGGTGCGCATGGTCAGAAGATCAACAAACGCGAGTCGCTGCACTCGCTCGCTTGCTTGCACGCGCTCGTAGGCGAATGGCTCATGCTCGTCGGTGCTATAGAGGATATGCCGCATTTCGATGCAACACTCGTGCCGAAAATCGTTACGCTCAGCATCGTCTCCCAGAATGGCGAACCCGTCATCAGTGCCCAATCGCTCCAGCAGTATGCGCAGAACAGCGAGGGCAAGACGATGCACGTCACCGCACCCCAAGTGGTCAGCGAGGCTGAGACACGGCGTATGTTCATCGACCTCATGTTGCGTGAAGCCGGATGGGAAGTGTCGGACACCAAAGGAGCTGTCACAAAGAACATGGCTTGTATCGAGATACCGCTTGCCGGTATGCCCAACCAATCCGAAGTGGGATATGCCGATTATGTGCTTTTCTCCGAAGACCTCAAACCCTACGCACTCATTGAAGCCAAACGCACGATGACCGACCCGCACGTCGGCAAACACCAAGCCGAATTGTACGCCGACCTCTTGCAGAAGATGTACGGTCTCCGTCCTGTTATCTATTACTCCAACGGCTTCCGCACCTTCATCCAAGACGGTCTCGGTTATCCCGACCGCGAGGTCTTCTCTTTCCACACGCAGAAAGATCTCGAACTGCTCATCCAGAAGCGTACCCGTCAGGACATAACCGACCTGCGCGTCAATACCGACATAGCCGGACGATACTATCAGATCAATGCCATTCACTCCATCTGCCATCACCTCAACGCCAAGCATCGCCGCGGCTTGCTCGTCATGGCTACCGGTACAGGTAAGACCCGCGTGTCTATCGGTCTGACAGATATTCTCATCCGTAATAACTGGGCGAAGAATATCCTCTTCCTTGCTGACCGTCGTTCACTCGTCAAGCAGGCGCATAAGAACTATCGCAAGTTGCTGCGCAACGAGACCACGACCATCCTTTCCGAAGAACGCGAACCCGATATGAACGCACGGATCATGTTCTCTACTTATCAGACCATGATTCGCTATATCGACGCGGACGAGAAGCAGTTCTCCGTCGGACGCTTCGACCTCATCATCATCGACGAGGCGCACCGCTCCGTCTTCGGTAAGTACGGCACGATCTTCGATTATTTCGATTCGCTCCTTATCGGTCTCACCGCAACCCCGCGCGAGGACATCGACCGCTCCACCTATTCGCTCCTCCAACTCGACGAAGGCGAACCCAACTACGCCTACGAACTCGACCAAGCCATTGCCGACCATTACCTTGTTGGTTATCGTGTCTTCCAGCGTTCCTCCAAGATTATGACCGAGGGAGCCAAGTACGACCAACTCACCGCGCGCGAGAAAGAGACATTGGAACGCGTGTGGGATTATGAGAAAGCACGTCAGGCACTCGACCCGCGTACCGACTACAAACGCGATATCGAGGGTTCGGAGATATACAAGTACCTCTTTAATATCGACACCATCGACCGCGTACTGCAAGACCTCATGGAGAACGGTCTCCGCATCCAAGATGGCGGTGTCATAGGTAAGTCCATCATCTTTGCCTACAACCACAAGCACGCACAGCAGATAGTCGACCGCTTCCATGCGCTCTATCCGCAACTCGGAGAAGACTACTGCGTCCTTATCGACAACCAGGTCAACTACGGACAGGACCTCGTCGACATCTTCTCCACACCACGTGAAGAGGCGCAGAAGCATATTCAGATAGTCGTTTCCGTTGACATGATGGATACCGGCATTGATGTGCCCGACTGTCTCAACCTCGTCTTCTTCAAGCAAGTGCGCTCGAAAATCAAGTTCAATCAGATGATCGGTCGTGGTACACGTCTCTGTCCCGATGTCTTTGGACCCGGTGAGGACAAGAAAGAGTTCTTCATCTTTGATTACTGCGGAAACTTCGAGTTCTTCTCCCAGCATCCGCAAGGAGCCGAACCCATGCGCACCCAGACGCTCAACGAACGCTTGTTCGCAACCCGTCTCGATTTGGCGGTTATGCTCCAAGATGGCAAGTACCAATCCGAAGAGTTCACCCGCTCCATGTGCGAACAACTCAAGGACATCCTCCATGCGCAGGTTTGTACCCTCAACGAGAGCCATATAGCCGTGCGCAAACAATGGGAGCGCGTCATCAAGTATAAGAAGCGCGAGAACTGGCAATACATCAGTGAGGTCGAGGCACAAGGTTTGCGCAAGCACCTCGCACCGCTCATCTTCCTCGATGATAACGATTTCGCGGCGAAGAAATTCGACTTGCTCTGTCTGCTCGAACAGCTATCCCTCGTAGATGAGACCGTGGATGGTACACGCCCTATGGAGAAAATACGTATCATCGGCGAACTGCTCGAACATAAAGCGTCTGTTCCACAGGTGCGCATGTGCCTGCCTACCATACGTGAAGTGCAGACGGCCGTATTCTGGGAAACGGTACACACCAATCCTATCTACGGTCTGGATAACCTCGAACGCGTACGTGTCGAACTGCGCGAACTCGTTCAGTATATCATCGGCACAAGCCGCGAGACCTTCGAGATCAACCTCATTGACACCATCACCAACGAGGGAGAAGCACAACCCTTCATCATGCCTACTTCCTACAAGCAGCGCGTGCTCGATTATCTCGACGAACATACCGACAACCCTGTCCTTCAGAAGATATACCACATGGAGCAACTCAACGAAGCTGACATCCACGAACTGGAGCGTATCTTCTGGCAGGAACTCGGTTCCAAAGAGGAATACCTGCAAGCCTACCAACGGCAGGAGCGTTTCCGTATTTGGGGCGGTCACATAGCTGCTTTCCTGCGTTCGGTAATCGGTATCGACCGTACTGTCGCACGCGAGAAATATATTGCCCTCATCCAAGGCGAAGCACTGACACCCGAACAAGAGGAATACCTCAACGACATCCTCGACTACGTGTGCCAGAACGGTGACATCACCCGCGAGACTATGGCAGAAGAACCCTTCTCAACCTTCTCGTGGCAACCTGTCTTCAACACCCGCCTCACCGCCCTCGTTCACTACGTCAACACAATCCACGAAGTTATCGTCGCCTAATATATTTTTAATACCCGTGCAGCATCTTTGCTCTCAAATATACTATTTTGCACCGTCAAACGAAAAGGAACGAATTGTAGAACTTTAATTTTGATTGATTATGGAGCTTTCTTCTCAGCGTATAGAGACGTTTGATCGTATTGCAGAATCGTTTTCGTGGGCACTCTCGCACTCACGCGTATCCGTCGAATCACTCGGCGAATTCGCTACGTTATTATATCTCATCAAGCATGACCAACTGCGTAAGGTCAACAACTCCGATTGCAAAGAGGGCAACGACCTCTTTGTCCTTCAGTTCGATCCTTCCATGATAGGTGATGAATTGGAGAAGTGGTTGCAAAAAGGTATCGCTTGCATAGGTCTGATGCGTAAGGAAGCAGACTCCAATCAGGAGATTGAGGCAATCCTCCAGCGTTACCGCACAACCCTCCGCCAACACCAATCCCAAGATGCCCTCATCCGCACCTTTGACCTCATCAAAGAAGCTCAACTCGAAGATGTAGAGTATCTTCCGTTATTGCTGCATGTAGAGCGCGCTATCGCAAAGATGGCATATAAGGTAGGTATAGAGATTTACCTGCGCAAGCAATCCTTGTGCGAGTTGTTGGCCTCATTACCGTACGCATCGCAAAAAGCAATCTATGATCCCTTCATGGGTATTGCCGCTTTTGCTACGGAGCTACCTGAAGATGTTACATTTTATGGTACGGACATCAATCCGGAGATATACCAATATGCAGTACTGAAACTGGCTCTGTCCGGTCGCAAGTACCAATGCAGACAGAAGGACTCGTTGCGTGATGATATTCACGACGTTCCGGCAGATTGTATCATTACCTTCCCTCCGTATATTCCTAACGACCCCGATAAGTCGGTTGAGCATCTCATTCAACTCTTCATGAAGAATGAGCATGTGAAGGAATTGATTATGATTGTCGGTGATCAGTTTGTTTCTTCTAGTAAATATCTGTCTATCCGTAAGGAACTCACGGAGAAGAATATGCTGGATAAAGTCCTCAAGTTGCCTTGGGCGTATATGGATGGTACAATCGGCGCTCTCTCCATTGTTCACTTGCGCAAGGAACGTACTATGGATGAGGTGATTTTTTATAATTTTGGAGAGGATGCTGAGAAGGTAAACAAAGTGGTGGACTTCAGCCTTTCTTCATGGAATTTCGCAATAGAAAGTAACTTTGAAAGGAGTTTGGTAGGAACGATACTCCGTAAGCGTGATAGGATAGCTGAAGAGAACTTCGATTGGTCGTGTGATATATACCCGATGGAAGATTGTATCACAGGTATTCCTTTCGGTGGTGAGACAAAGCCTTTCAAGGAAATAGTCAATCGCATTTATGCTGCTGTTGTGAAGGAGTTGCCGGAGAAAGTATTGTCAATCAGTAAACTTAACTCTCCATTTGATACTCCGCAGGAATTTGTTCCGAGAATTCAAGGCACGAAAGATTTCGTGAAAGTAGAGGAACCTGTTTTGATAGTTGGCTATTCCAATAAATGTCCATTATACTATCTTGAAGCCTCAAAAGCTGAACCGGCATATGTAAGCAGAAGGGAGATTCTATATAAGTGTGCGGATGACGGTGTCGAGCCTATGTACTTGACATGTATATATAGTAAGTCCGTAAGTCATGCACAATTAGAAGAATATGTCTATCAAGGTGCTGTGGAGCCTAATCGAAAAATCGACAAGTTTCTACTGGCACAAGAGGTCGGCTTACCATCTTTTCCTGTACAACTCTCTCGGGTAGAAGAATATCGTGATCAGCATTTTCGCAACCTTATACAAGATTCGAAAATATCGAAGTACGTTGAGGAGATGAAGCAGCAATATATTGATGAAGTTCGCTCTCGTAAGCATAACATGCGTCCTTACCTTCGTGAGATAAAATCCAGTGTGGATCTCGCACGTTTGTATTTGGAGAAAACCTCATCTATAGACGAACTGAAAATAAAACTCGGTTCTTTATTGGATAGTATTCAGTCTAATGGTGAAGGTCTTGCTTCAATCGTCGAACGCCTAAGTCAAGAAGATAAGTTTGAGGATCCTGAATATTTGGATGTAGAGAAAGCGATTGAAGATTGTGCTGAATATTATAGGAAGAATACAGCCATCAGCGTCAGTGTCATCAAACTAATGGAAGAACCGATTGCAGCACCTGCGGATCTGGACCATTGTGAGACCTGGGGGAAATACGCACTTATTTCATCATATGATTTCCGTAGAATGCTCAATGCTATCATTGAGAATGCACGTGTGCATGGATTTGAAAGACATGATGAAGGACATCATATAGAAATTACAATCGACTACGATTGGGATAAGTTCAAGATTAGTGTCTGGAATGATGGGTTACCATTCCCAGAGGGATTTGATATAAACACATACGGTCAACGAGGAGGTAAAGCCGGTAAACATGCCGGTACGGGCGACGGTGGACATCAAGTCGTTGCTATCGCTGACCATTTTGGAGGATGGGTTGAACTCAATTCATCAGGACCCGGTAATCCGCAGAACTATGCAGAGGTGATAGTGTACCTGCATATCGCGGATAAGGACTTCGATGAGTCTTTATATGAAGGCTTCGATGATATATTAGACAAGGAGGACGATAATGTATAATGTGTTATGGTTCGAAGACGAGGACTATAAGTTCGTGCGCTTCAAGGAAATAGCAGAGTTAAAAGGTTTTGGCTTGATACCGGTTGTAGTAAGACAACGCGGTATAGACGAACTTAAATTGCATTCTGGTAAGTATGATGCAATCCTTTTGGATGCTGAAATGCCGGAAAAATCGGAGCAAGAGAAAGCTGGTACTGATGGAATCATGAATGTCATAGAAGTGGCTACTGAATTGCAAATACCTCTTTTTGTGTCAACAGGTCAGGACTATCTGAAAAAAAATCCATTGTTCAAAACCCTCTACAAGCACGTATTTGTTAAAGGTTATCGCGACGAGAGTGCCGGACTGGGAGGGGATGACGAACTATTTGCCGCAATGGAAGATGAACTTGGACAATTGGAGAAAACGAAAATCAAACGAATGTATGCAGATGTCATGACTGCTTTATCTGCATTGAACCTTGAAGATGAAGGCTGTGATGTGTTATTGCCTATTTTATGTAAGTTGCACAACCCGGAAGCACATGCTGATTTCAACCCGACGCTTCATTATACACAACTGCGTATCTTTATCGAATATCTTTTCCGTAAGTTTAACGAGCATGGTATCTTGCCGGACGCGTTTATTGTGGAAGAAGGAAAGAGCAACAATGGACGCAAGGGTGTTAACCTTGATATGAGTTGTAGGTACTTGCAAGGTGCTGAGGCTTCGTATATCCCATTCAAAGCCAAAGACGCTATATTCCCAATCCAAGTTGGTCGAAATATATCCTCTATCATCTATTTTGCCAATACCAATTCCCATTCGGCTCAATTAACGGAAGACGAAGAGAAACTGGTTACCGCTGAATTGGCAAAACCGCGTTCCAAATACACCTTGTATTCTTTTGCGATGATGCTTTGTGAGTGTGTTATTTGGATGTATGGGTATATTCAGGATCATCCCAACTATGCCCAGAACCAAGCGCAATGGATTTGTACGGAAACGCCGGAAGATATTCCAACCGAGAAGCCCAGAGTAGGGGAGATTGTACAACTTTCCCGTGATGCTGGAGGCAATGTATTTGTTGGCAAAGCTAAAGTAAATTGGAATCTGTTCAAAGATATTTCGGATGAAGAGCTTGCAAATACTAAATATAGAATTATCGAAGTACAAGACACATTGCCTACAGATAAAGTCGTTTCCCTATACCCGTACTTCATCAAAGTGAGAAAAGTCTGACTTTCTTCTTTTACCAGCGATTGGATCGCTGTCATAGAGTTCAGCTTGCGCCGGTATTCCGGCGCTTTTTCATTTTTTCCTTTCAAGTGCAATATCTTTGCACTCCAAACCTCTACCTTTGCACCGGATTTGTAAAACAATGGTTTAATTTTTATCTCTTTTTCGCTATGAAAAGACTGTTTTTTGTTTTGAGTCTTGTACTCGTGTGTTCCTCCATCTTCTCGCAAGAGAAAGAATGGAAAGTCAAGGGTTTTGAACCCCAAATCCGTCTCTCTTTCGACGAAGGTGTCGATTACCAAAAGAACTTTTCTTTTGGAGCCGACTTTGTTGCAGCCTACCGCTTCAACGAGATTATCCGTTTGGGCGCTGGTGTCGGTGTGGATTATGTCAATATGCGCTTCGAAGAACCGAAATACATCGGTTACAAGAAGTACGACCCGTACTATGAAGCCGCAATGACTATCCCTGTCTTCGCGAACATCAAAGTGGACTTCCTTAGAACCAAGGTGTCCCCTTATCTCGCTGCCGACTGCGGTTACAACATCTTCATCCCCTTCTCCAAGTACGCACAGGATAATATGCTCGGCTTCTTTATCCGACCGGCTTTGGGTGTGGATATCCGCTTCCGCAAATGCGTGCTCTTCATCGAACTTGCCTACAAGTACCAGGCGCGCAGTTTCGATAACGCACTTGCTTCCTATCGCGGTTATCACCAGTTGAGTCAATCCATAGGCGTTTCATTCTAACATTCGATTCGCCTATGTCTGACTACGACAAGATCATGGAGTCTATGGACAATCTGAAAGGACTCATCCTTGGATTGATTTTCGACATCATCAAGATTATCTTCTTCGGTGCTCTTGCAATCGAACTGATCTGTAATTGATTTTCCGTCTTTTCCTTCCCGATACCACGCCCGAAAAGCGTGGTGTTTTCTTTTCCCCAATAAGGTGTTACGCTTCGCTCCACGGCTGGTTTACCCTCTGCCGCGTTTTCTTCTTTCGTCAATTGTCCGGCATGGTATGCCGTTAATTTTATACAAGTCATCCTTCCTATTCCTTTTTTTATACAAGCCTATTGTTGTAGTAGCTTGTATAAATTATGCCGATTCATATTTAGCTTGTATAAATTTTGTTCTCTACTCCGGGCATCCGCTCGGAGCTTTTTCTTCGTTCCGTTCGCGGTACTTAAGTGCCGCGGTTTCTCCTTTCGTCTATTGTCCGGCATAGTATGCCGTTAATTTTATACAAGTCATCCTTCCTATTCCTTTTTTATACAAGCCTCGTATTTGTACTGGCTTGTATAAATTTTTCCAATTCATATTTGGCTTGTATAAATTTCGTTTCGTGCTCCGGGCATCCGCTCGGAATTTTTCTTCGTTCCGTTCGCGGTACTTTAGTGCCGCGGTTTCTTCTTTCGTCAATTGTCCGGCATAGTATGCCGTTAATTTTATACAAGTCATCCTTCCTATTCCTTTTTTTTATACAAGTCTATTGTTGTAGTAGCTTGTATAAATTATGCCGATTCATATTTGGCTTGTATAAATTTCGTTTCGTGCTCCGGGCATCCGCTCGGAATTTTTCTCCGTTCCGTTCGCGGTACCTTAGTGCCGCGGTTTCTCCTTTCGTCAATTATCCGGCATGGTATGCCGTTTGTTACATTCGGCGGCGTTTTTCAGCGTTCATTGTCCCGGATACTATCCGGCAACTTTGCCTATTGCGTCCAAATTAAATTTGGACACGGCTTTGCTGTCCATTCTTTGTCATTTGTCCCGACATCTGATGCCGGTTCCCGTTGTTCTGTGCGCGCTATCTCCGTTAGCGCGTTTCTTTCTTCCTTTGCACGGGATTTAATCCCGCAAAAGATTCTCCTCTTCGACCAACTATCAGTCGGCATTTTCTTCATTTGTACTTTATTATTTTACAATAATCTTGCACAATTGGATTTTTTTTTTTGTAACTTTGCACGCAAAATCGTGCAAGAAAGGAAAATACCCATGCCCTGTCCTCATAATCACATAGATTGCCCTTGTCCGAAAGACTGTCCTCGTCATGGAAACACCACAAAGCACATGGAACCAAACTCCCCGCCTGTCTCCGCGGCATAGATTGGCAGAATTAAAGCAAGAAAAATAACCCTATCACAATTATTATCAGTTTTTATACAACCCTTTCCCACAATTCCTTTTTTATACAACCCTTCTATATAGTTCTTTCTTTTTATACAACCCTCGTATTTGTACTGGCTTGTATAAATTTCGCCCATCCACACACCAACCTTGTATAAATTCCAATAGCCCTTATTTAGCTTGTATAAATTTTCTTCCCTTTTACATTCCGCATCCCGCATTTTTATACAAGCCCTATAGAACAATGGCTTGTATAAATTCAACCAAATATACAACATACTTGTATAAATTCAACCAAATATACAACATACTTGTATAAATTTTAATTATATGCCCTGTCCACATAATCACATAGATTGCCCGCGCTTAAGCTAAGACTTGTGTGACTGTGCGCTCCGCGCTTGTATAACACTATGTCTTGCTCTACGCTTTCCCCAAAAATTAAAATTGTTTGGGGACCCCGAATGAAATTAGACGAGCACATGGAACCAAACTCCCCGCATGCTTGCGGGGAATTGAATGGGAGAAATAAGAAAAGCGTGCAAACCCTTGCATAGACAAAAAAACGAAACAAGTGGTGTTTTTTCATCCTACAAAATGGGAATAAGTGGAATAATTTTGCGCAAAAAATACGGAATAAGTGGTAAAATGCTTGCGTATATCAATTATTTTTTGTAATTTTGCAGCCTAAATTGATATGCTACTATGTTAAAGCGTAAGTTTACATCTATTCTGGAGCAGTATTTGACGCAAAATACCAATAAAATACTATTGGTGAATGGCGCTCGTCAGATAGGCAAGTCCTATTTGATCCGCTATGTGGGCAAAAAACTCTATCCTCACTTTGTGGAGATTAACTTGCAGAAAGATAAGGAAGGACCGGCTATTTTCTCCCATGTGCATACTACGCAAGAGCTGTATATGCAGGTCAGCACTATTGCCAACGAGATACTTGGAAACAAGTCGGATACGCTGATTTTCCTGGATGAGATACAAGCTTATCCTCATTTGCTGACCATGCTCAAGTTCCTGCGTGAGGATGGTCGTTACCATTTTATCGCCTCCGGTTCACAATTAGGTATCGCTTTGGCTGAGACCACTTCTGTTCCGATGGGCAGTGTGGCGATAGAGACGATGTATCAACTGGATTTTGAGGAGTTCTTGTGGGCTAACGGAGCAGGACAAGAAGCAATAGATGGAATGCGGGATCTGTTTGAGAAACGACAACCGCTGCCGGAAGGATTGCATCGGTATATCTTGCAGCAATTCCAATATTATCTGCTGGTGGGAGGTTTGCCTGATGCAGTCAACCATTTTGTGGAATCCCATAACATGCGTGAGGTGCGTGATATCCATCGTGATATTCATGAGTTATATCGCACAGACGCGTCACAATACGATGCGGAACGCAAACTGATGATACGTCGCATCTACGACATGGTGCCAAGCCAGTTGGAGAACAGAAAGAAAAGGATTGTATATCAGAATATCGAAGACAAGAAAGGCAAGCATTTCGCAGACTATCAGGACGAGTTTGAATATCTGATTGAGTCCGGTATTACATTGGAAGTCAAGGCTGTCAGCCAACCTAAATACCCATTAGCCGAGTCGTCATCAAAGAACCTGCTGAAGCTCTATCTGAACGATGTCGGTATGCTTACCTATCTGCTATACGGGCTGAATATCAACGCTGTGTTGCAGGACGAGCGCAGCATCAATTTAGGAACCGTCTATGAGTCCGTCGTAGCGCAGGAACTGCGTGCGCATGGATTCAAGTTATATTACTATGATAACAAGAAAAAGGGCGAAGTGGATTTCCTGATTAATGACTATTCCACAACGCAGGTATTACCGTTAGAGATCAAGTCCGGCAAGGATTACAAGGAGCATAGCGCGCTATCGAAGTTCTTGGACGAAAAGGAATATAACATCCACCAGGCTATCGTCTTCTCCAACGAACCTCGTGTTTGGCAAGACAAAGGGATTTGGTATATGCCGATATACTATATCATGTTCCTGCAAAAATCACAAACAGAACAAATCATCTTGCCGAGGTTGGAAATGCCAACTTTAGCCTAATGCAATAGCCAAACTCCCCGCCTGTCTCCGCGGCATAGATTGGCAGAATTAAAGCAAGAAAAATAACCCTATCACAATTATTATCAGTTTTTTATACAACCCTTTCCCACAATTCCTTTTTTATACAACCCTTCCATATAGTTCTTTCTTTTTATACAAGCCTCGTATTTGTACTGGCTTGTATAAATTCTAACGCTAAATATTACTTGACTTGTATAAATTGTGCACTAAAACTTGCACTAAAACTTGCGTATGTCAAAATTTTTCAGTATCTTTGCGCAAAATTTGCGCAAGGTAGAAGAAATGAAAGACTTTCAATTGACATCGGACGGGCTATATGCCTATCGTTGGCCACGAGCAAGTGTGACGGCTGATGCCGTGCTTTTTGCAAATTATGGGGACCCCGCAAATGTTGGCTTTCGACCATGAGACAATTTTACGGGACGCTAAACGATAAAGATAAAAGATAAAAGATAAAAGATTAAAGATTAAAGATTAAAGATATGATAGTTACTTATGATTTCCATCTCCGGAACAGCCGTAGTGATTGACTAATAATAGACCAAAATGGATAAGTTTGAAGAACAGATACATAGCAACTTGCAGCAGTACTTGCTGAGCGTGAATAAAATAGACGAGCGTCTGTCGGAATGCCCGGATGTGGCGCAGCTGTTCAACTCAAACGGATGGGGTATCACATGACCCGCATATAATTAAGTGATAAACCTATGAAAACGATTATCGGTATAGAAAAATTCTGGACATTGTTCATTGGTCTCGGTGCCGTTTGGGGTGCAATGATGATGTGGATTGACCCGACAGGAGTCATGTGGGGCATGGATCTGATGCTGGAATTGCTACGTGCAAAGATGCCGTGGCCGGATATTTTCTTCCGCAACTTTATTCCTTCCAGTTTTGTGTTGTTGGTAGTCAACGGCATAACGCAATTCATAGCAGCTTATCTGCTTTTTAAGAGCCATCGTTGGGCGCAACCGGCAGTCCTTGCCTGTGGCATCATTCTCATGCTTTGGATTAGTCTCGAATGGTGGATTTGGGGCTTCAATGCCATCTGTAATACCTATTTCGCCTTTGGTTTGATAGAAGCCGTATTGGCTATTATTGGTTTGAAGAAACAACCATAGTTATGGACTTTCACATTTACGGAACACAAGGCCAACCAACGTTGCTACTCCTGCCCGGTTTGGGTGTGTCGCACGAGATCTTCCTACCGCTCATAGAACGGTTGCAGGATAAGTTCTATATCGTTGCTGCAGGCGTGGATGGTTTTCTCATAGGCAAGCCGTCACGCTTTACATCAGTGGACGACCAAGCGGCGCAAGCTATCCAATATGTAAAGAACGAGTTAAGCGAACACCTGGATGTGGCTTATGGTTTATCGTTAGGCGGCAAGATTCTCTCCCGAATGATGGAGCGCAATGAGATTGTGATTGACCATACCATCATGGATGCGGCACCTCTATTGCCGCTACCGAAATGGAGTGTTGACCCTTTGCGGTATTATCAGGCGTTTAACGTGTGGACGTGCTACCACTGGACAGGTTTCTGGCGATGGGTGTTCCATTCGCACTATTTCGATGTGCTGCTGGATGAGGTGCGCAAAGTCTATCCGTCCGGTCGCAGTCAGGCAGTATTGGATGGTTACAAGTCTGTCTATACCAACCGCTTGGAGTCCATCCACGGCGCAGACATTCACTTCTGGTATGGCACTAAAGAAGCCTTTGTTGCCAAGCCGCAAGTGGAGCACTTGTTGAAACTATGCCCGTCTGCACATGTAGAAATTTTCGAAGGAATGAACCATGGTCAACTCCTTATCGACCATCCCGATGAAGTTGCCAAACGAATAATAGAACTATTATGACACCGAAACTATTTATACAAGCATTGACGAAGTTCTTTGCTGGACTGATTATCGTCGGACTATTACTCTTCCTGCCGGCAGGTACATGCGCTTATTGGCAGGCGTGGCTCTTTATCGGCATTCTGTTTGTGCCGATGTTCATCGCTGGTATCTGGCTCATGTTTAGCAGTCCGGAATTACTGCGCAAACGACTAAGTGCCAAAGAGGAACAGGGGGAACAGAAATGGGTGGTAGCATTAAGTGGTTTGCTCTTTATCGCTATGTTTGTTGTGGCAGGACTCAACTTCCGTTTTGGATGGCTTCTTATGCCCAACTGGACCACATACGTAGCCGCTGGTATTTTCCTGCTTGGCTACGCGCTTTATGCAGAGGTTATGCGCGAGAATGTGTGGCTTTCGCGTACGGTAGAGGTGCAAGAGAACCAGCAGGTGATAGATACCGGTTTGTATGGTATTGTTCGCCATCCGATGTACTCGGCCACGCTGTTGCTTTTCCTCTCTATGCCGTTAGTGCTCGCCCGGATTCGAGGCCTTGGAAGTGAAAGAAACGCCCCGAAGGACGTTTCTTTAGAGCCACGTCTTATCTCGCTTCGCTCGAACGATTATTACTGCGAGCAGTAATTCTCCCGGACTCAGTTCGTCCTAAAAGAAACTTAAACGGATGCTCCATCATAAGATGCAACATCCGTTTAGAGCCACTTCCCGGACTCGAACCGGGGACCTACGCATTACGAATGCGTTGCTCTACCAACTGAGCCAAAGTGGCGGCGCGTTCGGCAACAAGTGTGCCGTTTTTTCGAAAAGCGGGTGCAAAGGTACTACATTTTTTTGAATTGTGCAAATTTTTGAGCAAAATATTTTGCGGTTTGGTATATTTTTTGTAATTTTGCAACCGGAAAGGTTGAAGAAATGAAAAAAATAGGCATCATATTATCATTTTTGCTCATCTCTGTAGGGATGATAGCGCAGACACACACACGTGTCTTTAATGATCAAATACGTACGTTGCGCGCACCGCGCGAAATGATGCTCTTGGAGGAACAGACATCGATGGAAATCTCGTTTGACGAGATGAGCCACGACGTGCATCTCTATACCTATACGGTGCAAATGATAGACGGCGGCCTCACCAGCGGCGAGTATCTGCAGGGCTTTCCGACGAAAGATATCATCGACTATGAGCACTCGCTCAATACCAGCCGTGAATATACCCATTATTGGTTCGAGTTCCCGAACGAAGACATGCGCCTCACCAAGAGCGGCGACTATCGCATCACGATCTATGAGGACGGCGATATAGCCAACAAGGTTGCCGAGGTGGATTTTGTAGTTGTTGAGCCGATGGTGAAGATTGAAGCCAAGGTGCGTGCTAACACGGATATAGAGTTCAACGGACGTTTTCAGCAATTAGATGTCGATATCAATACCGCTGCGCTCAATGTGCGCGATCCCAAAGAGGTGAGGGTAGTGGTGACCCAGAATAACCGGACGGACAATGCTGTGACCATAACTCAACCGACTTACATAGAGCCTAATCGCCTGCGCTATATCAACAACAAAGCGCTGATCTTCGAGGGCGGAAACGAGTACCACCATTTCGATGCTTTCTCCCGTTTCTATGCCGGAACGGGTATTGACCGCGTCTATCATGAGATGGGCGACTATCACGCCTTGCTCTTCACCAACGAGATAACGAGAGGGCAGTATATCCATCAGTTTGATTCGGACGGACGGTTTGTAGTCAATGCCGAGCGTACAAGCGATTCCGACACAGAGGCGGAGTACATGTGGGTCTATTGGACGTTGCCCGTGGATAAGCCTTTCCTGGACGGTTCGCTCTATCTGGGAGGCGAACTCTTCGGCAACGAGTTAGGCGTCCGTAACAGGATGCAGTATGACCCCGAGACAAGAACCTATTGGCTTACCGCGCTCGTCAAACAAGGTGGCTACGACTACCAATACTGGTTCTCCGGAAAGGGGACGCAAAACAAAACTACCACCCAGCGAGTGGATGGTAGTTATTGGCAGACGGAGAATGAGTACGCCATCTATGTCTATTGGCGGCCTTTCGGCGCACGCTACGACCGCTTAGTGGGCGTACAGATCATTCATTAGTCAATACGCAGGAAATCACCGCGGCGATTGAAGACTAACTCCATTTGGTTATTCAGTTCAACCTCCTGACTCAGCGACTCGGACTTATACTCCGTGATGGTAGCGTGCGGGAATGTAGCACGTACGTACTTGAGGATAGGTTCCGGCACGAGTACGTCCGGTATTCCGGCTGCGCACTTGATCTCATGGAGTTGTCCGTTCTCGAGATACTCCATCTTTGTCCCATCCTCCAGCAGGAACTCATATTTGTCCTTGCCGATGGTCTTCTCCCAGGTGATATATTGCACCAGAGTGTCGGAATAGTTCTTAAGCACTGCGGATTTAACCATCTCCGGAAGATTCTGGAAAGCAACAGGTTGCTTGCCTCTTGCGCATGCAGAAAGGCTGAATATGCCTAACAGCAGCGCTACTAAAGTCATTTTTTTCATACTGATGTTTCTTTTTTGTATGTTTGGTCTTATTTTGCTAAACGCTCTTTGATGGCTTTCGAATCAGCCTCGTAGCCGGGTTTATCCAGCAGAGCGAACATATTCTTCTTATATGCCTCTACGCCCGGTTGGTTGAACGGATTGACATCCAGCACGTAACCCGAGATACCGCAGCCGCGCTCGAAGAAATAGATGAACTGACCGATATTGAACTCATCGATACGCTCGAACTCAATCAGGATATTCGGTACGCCGCCGTCGATATGTGCCAGACGGGTACCAAGCTCTGCCATCTTATTGACCTCATCCACACGCTTGCCTGCGAGGAAATTGAGGCCGTCGAGGTTCTCCTTATCCTCCGGCACGAGGACGGTCTTGTTGGCTTTCTGGATAGAGATGACGGTCTCGAAGATCGTACGCTCGCCATCCTGAATCCACTGACCCATCGAGTGCAGGTCGGTCGTGAAATCTACGGAAGCCGGGAAAATACCCTTGTGGTCTTTACCCTCGCTCTCGCCGTAAAGCTGTTTCCACCACTCGCTGAAATAGTGCAGTTTTGGGTTGAAGTTCACGAGAATCTCAATCTTCTTACCGCTCTGATAAAGGGCGTTACGGATAGCTGCGTACTGGCATGCCGGGTTCTCTGCGAACGGAACCTTCACGTCCGTGGCTTTCTCCATCTCCTGTGCGCCGCGTACGAGCTCACGGATGTTACCGCCGGCTACTGCGATCGGCAGCAGACCTACCGGAGTGAGCACCGAGAAACGACCACCCACATTGTCCGGGATGACGAAGGTCTTGTAACCCTCTTGGGTTGCCAGCGAACGGAGAGCACCTTTAGCGCGGTCGGTTACGGCTACGATACGGTGCTTGGCTTCCTCTTTGCCCACTTGCTTCTCCAGCATGGTCTTCAGCAGACGGAACGCGAGAGCGGTCTCGGTTGTAGTACCGGATTTGGAGATATTGATGATACCGAACTGCTTGTCTGCCAGAAACTCCATCAACTCAGCCAGATACTCCTCGCCGATGTTGTTACCTGCGTACACTACATACGGGTTCTTGCGGTCTTTGGCTACGAAAGCGTCGAAAGACGAACTGAGTGCCTCGTTCACGGCGCGGGCACCGAGGTACGAACCACCGATACCGGCTACAATAACGACTTGGCAACGGCGACGAAGCTCATCGGCAGAGGCCTGTACTTCTGCCAGGAACTCATCTGTGATAGAGGAGGGAAGGTGTACCCAGCCGATGTAATCGTTTCCGGCTCCTTGACCGTTCTCCAGCAGCTGGTTAGCGGCTTCTGTTTGTGACTCCAGTTTCTTCAGCGCCTCTGCTTGTACGAAGCACGCGGCGTTCTTAAGAGTTAGTTTCATGTTTATTGTAATTTAGAAGTTAATGACTTGATAATTGGTTTGGCTTTCTGCTTGTTGAACAGGATCTCATACATCGCGTCCACAATAGGCAGCGATACTTTGACCCGTTGGTTGGCCTCGTAGATTGCCTTCGTACCATAGAACCCCTCGGCAACCATCTCCATCTCCATTTGGGCGGCTTTGACCGAATAACCGAGGCCAAGCATCTGACCGAACTGCCGGTTGCGGCTGAACTGCGAATAACCCGTTACGAGCACATCGCCCAGATAACCGCTCATCGTGATTTCACGCGGCACATTGTTCATGGCTGTCGCAAAACGCTGAATCTCCTGAATGGCGTTCGAGAGCAGTACGGCTTGGAAATTATCGCCGTAGTGCAGGGCTTGGCACATACCCGCTGCGATGGCGTAGATATTCTTCATCACCGAGCTGTATTCCAGCCCGATGACATCGCTTGAAATGGTGGTGTGTACATAAGGTGTCTGGAACAGTTTCGCCCATACTTCCGCGTTCTGGCGGTTCTCGCATCCTATGGTCAGATAACTCAGGCGCTCAAGCGCAATCTCCTCCGCGTGACACGGACCGGCGATGACACCTAACTGGTCGAACGGGATCTTGAAACGGTTATGCAGATAATCGGTGATGATCACGTTTTCATCGGGGATCATACCCTTCACTGCCGAGATGACGACCTTGTGGGTCATGTCACGGCGGATCTTATTGAGCGATTGCTTGACATAAGGCGATGGAATCGCGAGAATCAGCACATCCGATTGTGCCACTGTCTGGTTGATGTCCGACGAGAAATGAATCTGTCCCACATCAAAACTGGCGGCTCCGAGATAGGTCGGGTTCTTGCCGGTGGCGATGAACTCATCGATCACCTCCTGACGGCGGATGAACCAGTTGATCTCGCTTTGGTTCTGCATGACGATCTTCGCCAATGCCGTCGCCCATGAACCGGAACCTAATATAGCTACTTTTCTATACATCTTATGCCTCCGGTTTCATCGTGGGGAAGAGTAGTACCTCTTGAATAGTCGGCTGACCGGTCATGAGGATGGCCAGACGGTCGATACCGATACCGATACCCGAGGTTGGCGGCATTCCGTATTCTAACGCGCGCATAAAGTCATGGTCAATCACCATAGCCTCATCGTCGCCCTTGTCTGCAAGCTTCATCTGCTCTACGAAACGGTTGTATTGGTCAATCGGGTCGTTCAGCTCGGAGTACGCATTGGCGAGCTCTTTGCCGTTCACCATCAGCTCGAAACGCTCGGTCAAACCGGGCTTGCTTCTATGCATCTTAGTCAGCGGGCTCATCTCTACCGGATAGTCGGTAATGAAGGTCGGTTGGATGAAGGTGCCCTCACAGGTCTCGCCGAAAATCTCGTCAATCAACTTGCCTTTACCCATATGCTCGGTATCTTCCACGCCGAGTTTCTTTGCCTCCACGCGGATCTCGTCCTCACTCATGGATGCCAGATCCAGACCCGTTTTTTCCTTGATGGCATCGAGGATAGGCAGTCTTCTGTACGGAGCTTTGAAATCAATCTCGTTCTCGCCCACTTTCACTTTCGTCGTGCCGTTCACAGCAATCGCAATCTTCTCCAACAACTGCTCCGTGAAGCCCATCATCCAGTTATAATCCTTATATTGTACGTAGAGCTCCATGCAGGTGAACTCGGGGTTGTGGCTGCGGTCCATGCCTTCGTTGCGGAAGTTACGACCGATCTCATATACGCCCTCGAAACCGCCTACAATCAGTCGTTTCAGATACAGCTCCGTAGCGATACGCAGGTACATATCTACGTCCAGCGAGTTATGGTGTGTGATGAACGGACGAGCCGAAGCGCCACCGGCAATCTGTTGCAAGATAGGCGTCTCCACCTCGGTGTAACCCGCCTCGTCAAACACCTGTCTCATCGTCCTTAAAATGGTAGCGCGCTTGAGGAAGGTGTCTTTTACACCGTCGTTCACAACCAGGTCCACGTAACGCTGGCGGTAACGCTGCTCCGGATCGTTGAATCCGTCGTACGCCACGCCGTCTTTGTATTTGACGATCGGCAGCGGACGGAGACTCTTGGCAAGTACCGTCAACTTCTTGGCATGCACGGAAATTTCACCCATCTGTGTGCGGAAAACGAAGCCTTCTATACCGATGAAATCGCCGATATCGAGCAGTTTCTTGAATACCACGTTGTACATCTGCTGTTCTACTGTCGTCGGCTGCTCGCCTTCGGCTACAGGCGCTTGAATATCGTCTCTCGACACATACACCTGAATACGGCCCTTCGAATCCTGAATCTCGATGAAAGACGCCTTGCCCATGATACGTTTGCTCATCAGACGACCCGCAATCCGCACTTCGTCACCCGTGTGCCATACACCCTCTCCTTCATCTACAAAACCGGCTTTGATATCCGTTGAATAACCCGTTACTACGTACTCGGCGGCAGGATAGGGATCAATACCCATATCACGCATCGTTTGCAGGCTCTGCCGGCGTACTTGTTCTTGTTCACTTAAATTTTCCATTCTATTTTTTTATTATATTTTGTCCTATTTTTAAGATATCATGTGCGTTTTGGCGCATAATACCCATTTTCGGTGCAAAGGTAATACATTTTTTCCATATATGCAAATTTTTTTATAAAAAATGTACACGCGCTTGCGTATATGAGATTTTTTTTGTACTTTTGCACCCAATTGTGCCGGCATGGTTTGTCACCTGCCGCATGATAGGTACAAAAGATTGTCTCATTTTAATTTCAACAACAATGGAAAATGACAAAATGGTAAAAGGATTTGTGGACAGCTTCATGGCTGAACTGATTGCGAAAAACCCGGGTGAAAACGAGTTCCACCAGGCGGTTCGTGAGGTTGTCGAGTCGGTCGCTCCGATGATTATGGCTTATCCCTATCTGCGTGAGCAGAAAGTGATGGAGCGGATCGTTGAACCCGAACGCGTGATTATGTTCCGCGTACCTTGGATGGACGACCGGGGCGAAGTACAAATCAACCGCGGTTTCCGCGTTCAAATGAACTCTGCGATAGGTCCCTACAAAGGCGGTATCCGTTTTCATGCTTCTGTCAATCTTTCCATTATGAAGTTCCTCGCTTTCGAGCAGACCTTCAAGAACGCCCTCACAACCCTTCCGATGGGAGGTGCCAAAGGTGGTTCGGACTTCTCTCCGCGCGGTAAATCGGACGCCGAAGTGATGCGTTTCTGCCAGTCTTTCATGACCGAACTCCAGCGTCATATAGGAGCCGATACGGATGTGCCGGCAGGTGACATCGGCGTCGGCGGACGTGAGATCGGATATATGTTCGGTCAGTACAAGCGTCTCCGCGACGAGTTCACAGGCACGCTGACCGGAAAAGGTCAGATGTGGGGCGGTTCGCTCATGCGTCCGGAGGCTACCGGTTACGGAGCTTGCTATTTTGCAGAGGCGATGCTCGCCACGCGCGGTGAGTCCTTCAACGGCAAACGTGTCTGCATCTCCGGAGCAGGAAACGTAGCGCAGTTTGCTGCACAAAAGGCAATGCGTCTGGGAGCCAAAGTGCTCACTCTCTCCGATTCCAACGGATTTATCTACGACGAGGAGGGACTCAACGAGGAGAAACTGAACTATATCTTCGAACTCAAGAATGTCCGTCGCGGACGTATCAAAGAATATGTGACCAAATATCCGCAGGCGAAATACTTCGAGAACGAGCGTCCGTGGCGTATCCCCTGCGACATCGCTATGCCGTGCGCGACGCAGAACGAGATAGAGAAAGCCGATGCGGAAAACCTCGTTAAAAACGGTTGTTTCTGCGTTACCGAAGGTGCTAACATGCCTTCCACGCCCGAAGCCATCGCGATCTTCCAGGGAGCTAAGATCCTTTACAGCCCGGGTAAGGCGTCCAACGCCGGTGGCGTAGCCACTTCCGGTCTGGAGATGACCCAGAACTCCATGCGCCTCAAATGGACTGCCGAAGAGGTGGATGCACGACTCCGAACCATCATGGCGGACATCCACGCCGCTTGTCTCAAGTACGGAACCGAACCCGACAATCTCGGACCGGACGGCAAACCGTACATCAACTACGTCAAAGGCGCCAACATCGCCGGCTTTATGAAAGTGGCAAACGCCATGGTCGAGCAAGGTTTAGTATAAACATAGCGAGAAAGTGCTTTCGCCTTCGAGCAAGGATTGGTCTAAACACGTAAACGAGACGTAAACGAGACGTAAACGACACGTAAACGACACGTAAACGAATCGGGACAACAACGGGAGAACATGCGGGTAAACACCTATACATCATTAATGGAGCGTCGAGTACGCCGAATCCTTCTCGTCTGCAATAACTACGACAGTTTTGCACTCGAGGAGGACGGACGTATCGATGTGCAGATCGCACAGGAATACGCGGAACTGAACCTCTCTAATCCGCCGGCTATCATCCGCGCGGAAACGACTACCGAAGCGCTGGAGTTAATCAATGAGGACAACTCTTTTGACCTCATTCTGCTCGTCTATAGTGCTGGAGGTAACGAGGTATGGGATTTTGCCGCAGAGGCCAAACAGCATCTGCCCGAATGTCCGATCGTAGTCCTCTCGTCTTTCTCCAAAGAGGTCTATCGACGCGTCGAGCAACACGACAAGTCGAATATAGACTACCTCTTTAGCTGGAATAACTCTACCGATCTCATTATTGCTATCATCAAACTGATAGAGGACCGTCTGAACGCCGAACATGATATTTTAGAAGAAGGCGTTCGGGCGATCTTATTGGTAGAGGACTCCGTGCGCTATTACTCCACCTACTTGCCCCTGTTGTACAAACTGGTGCTTCAGCAGAACTCCATCGCCATCCGCGATGCACTCAACGAGAAGCAGCAACTGCTCCGTAAACGTGCGCGTCCCAAAGTGTTGATGGCTACCTGCTATGACGAAGCGGTCGAATTGTACAACCGTTACGGTAAGAACATGCTTGGCGTCATCTCCGACGTCGGATTTGTGGTACATAAAGGCGAACCTTCATCCGCAGAGAAACTGGATGCAGGTGTCGATTTATGCCGATTAATTCGGGAAGATAACCCCACCATGCCGTTCCTCATGCAATCCTCGCAGGAGTCGATGAAATCGGTGGCGCGCAAACTCAACGTGGGCTTTGTCGTCAAGAAATCCAAGACACTCACGCAGGAAGTGAGTGAATACATCGAACGGGAGTTTGGTTTCGGCGATTTTATCGTACGTGACCAGCGAACGGGTAGAGTGATCGAGCGCGCAACGGATCTCGAGGGTTTCGAACGCATAATATCTTCGATTTCACCGGCTGCTTTCCGCCGCCTGAGTGATAATAACTACCTCTCCAAATGGCTCTTTGCACGCGGTTTGTTCGCAATCGGACGCGAGGTGCACGAGCTCACCATTCAGGACGAAACGGACATAGAGAACATCCGCCAGACGAATATCCGGCTGATCCATGACTATCGTATCAACCAGGCGTTGGGAGTGGTAGCCAAATACGATCCCGCTACCTATAACAGCACAATCTATTTCTCCCGTTGCGGAGACGGACCCATGGGCGGTAAAGCGCGGGGACTCGCCTTCCTCAACCACATGCTGCAGAAACATGACCTCTACGACCGATGGGAGAATATCCGTATTCTCGTTCCGCGGACGATGGTCATTACCACCGATTATTTCGATAAATTCATTCATGATAATGGGCTGCAGTATGTGATCAATGCCGATTTGACGGATGAGGAACTGCTCTCGGAGTTCGTGTCCGCTGGTTTGACGCACGAACTGATAGAGGCGTTACGCCATTTTATACGCGCTACCAAGCGCCCGCTGGCTATCCGATCTTCCTCCAAACTCGAGGACTCCTACTACCAGCCTTTCGCAGGTGTCTATAGCACCTATATGATTCCGCATACGGAGAACGAGGACCAACAGTTGCGAATGCTCGGCAAGGCAATCAAATCGGTCTATGCGTCCGTTTATTTTGCCGCTTCCAGAGGATATATCATCTCTACGGGCAATCTGCCGTCAGAGGAAAAAATGGCTATCGTTCTGCAGGAAGTATGCGGTGAAACCGAAGGAAATTACTACTTCCCTGTCATCTCCGGAGTTGCGAGAAGCATCAATTTCTATCCGGTGGGTAAAGAGAAACCCGAAGATGGAATCGTCAAGATTGCTTACGGACTCGGCAAAGCCGTTGTGGATGGCGAGCAAGTACTGCGGTTCTCACCGAAATATCCGAAGAACGTCATGCAGACTTCGACGCTTGATCTGGCGATGAGAGAGACGCAACAATCGATGCTCGCGTTATCGCTCAATCCCGAGAAATTTAAGACTTCTGTGGATGATGCGGTCAACTTGGAGCGGATTCCGATACATGAGTGTAACCAATTCGAAAGTCTCAAACTCATCGCTTCCACGTACGACCGCGAGAATATGCGGCTCGTGGATTCGTGTTATCCCGACGGACCGCGTGTCATCACTTTTGCGCCGCAACTCAAGTTCAATACCTTCCCTTTGGCGGATATTATACAACACTTATTAGATATCGCGCGCGAAGAGATCAAAACGCCCGTGGAGATTGAGTTTGCCGTCAATCTGGAGCACGAGCCGCAGATATTCCATGTGCTGCAGATCCGCCCGATTTCAGCCGACTCCCTAACCGCCAAAGTGGAGTGGGAGAAAGTCGATGAAAACGGAGCTTTCCTGCGTTCCGGCAATGCGCTTGGAGTCGGTAAGATTGACGATATAACAGATATTATCTATCTCCGTAAAGAGGCTTTCAATGTACTGCGCACGCAGGAGATGGCATCCACGCTGCGCGATTGGAACGCACGCCTCCGTCAGGAGGGAAGGCAGTATTTGCTCATCGGATACGGCCGTTGGGGATCGCAGATTCCCACGCTCGGTGTACCTGTACAATGGGGTGACATCAGCGAGGCGAAAGCGATTGCTGAGTGCTCTCTTCCTGATTTCCGTATCGAACCGAGTCAGGGCTCGCATTTCTTCCAGAACATGACATCCTTCAATGTCGGTTATATCAATGTTGATCCGTGGGCTCGACCTTTGACCGACGACTACGATCAGGCTGTACTCGATGCCCTGCCTGCTATCGATGAAACCGAACTAATCCGCCATGTGCGGCTCGATAAACCACTTGAGATGTACATTGACGGTTTTGCCAACAAAGCCCTCATCAAACTCTAATCGCTAAACACAAAACAATATACAAAATGCAATTAGCTTTACAGATTATTACGCTCATCGGTTCCGTTGCGATGTTGATGTACGGAATGAAGGTGATGAGTGAAGGCCTGCAGAAGATGGCAGGTAGCAAGCTCTCCAACGTGCTCGGCACAATGACTACCAACCGTTTCTCGGGCGTGCTCACCGGTGCGTTCATCACCGCGGCGGTTCAGTCTTCCACGGCCACAACGGTCATGACCGTCAGTTTCGTCTCGGCGGGTATTCTCTCGCTGGCGCAGGCTATCTCGGTCATCATGGGTGCCAACATCGGTACGACGTTCACGGCATGGATCATGGTGCTAGGCGGCGGATCGTTCGATTTGCGACTGGTTGTGTATGCCACTATCGTACTGGCGGTAGCGCTTATCTACACCAAGAAGAACGCCAACCTCGGCGATTTCCTCATCGGTCTGTCGCTCATGCTGCTTGGTCTGACGACTCTGAAAATCAATGCCACCGACATGCACTTGGACGAAATGGCGCCGGTTCGCAATTTCTTCATTGCTACTTCGTCATGGGGTTACGGAAGCTATTTCCTCTATCTGTTAGTCGGCGGAATACTGACTTTTGCAGTGCAGAGTTCGGCGGCCATCATGGCTATCACGATGACGCTCTGTTCTACCCACGTGCTGCCTGTCGATATGGGTATTGCGCTGGTGTTAGGCGAGAACATCGGTACGACCATCACCTCCAACGTAGTAGCACTCTCCGCCTCGGTTCAGGCACGCCGTGCGGCTCTGGCGCACTTGGTGTTCAACCTCTTCGGTGTCGTATGGGTGCTGTGCGTCTTCCGCTGGTTTGTAGGCGGTGTATGTGAGCTGTGGGGCGTAGATTTCACGCCGGGCGTACCATCTGACGTGTCGCCGGACAAACTGAATGCCGTTCTGGCTACCTTCCACACAGCGTTCAACGTAACGAACACGATGATTCTAATCTGGTTCGTGCCGGTTCTGGAGCGCGTAGTGAGCACTATCATCCCGTCCAAACCGGAACAGAAAGATACGGACAGCCAGCTCAAGTTTATCTCCGGCGGTCTGATGTCCACGTCCGAGCTCTCTATCCTCCAGGCATGGAAAGAAGTACACGTCTTCGCTCTCCGTGCGCAACGCATGATTGGCATGGTGCATGAGCTCTTCTATGAGAAGGACAATACGCAGTTCACCAAGATTTTCTCGCGTATCGAGAAATACGAAGGTATCTGCGACCGTATGGAATACGAGATAGCGCAATACCTCAACCAGGTAGCCGACGGCCGTCTGTCCGACCAGTCCAAGCACGAGGTACACAAGATGCTCCGTATCGTCAGCGAGCTGGAGTCCGTGGGTGACGCCAACTACAACCTCTCGCGCTATATCCGCCACAAGCACGACGGCAATATCACCTTTACGGCGGAGCAGGAGAAGAACGTGGAGCAGATGATTTATCTCCTCACCGGCGCGCAGGCAAAGATGGTGGAAGCACTCGAAAAAGCGAGTATCACGCAGGACGAGTTCTTCGAGATGACCAACATGGAGAACGAAATCAATAATTTCCGCGACGAACTCAAGAACCAAAACATGCAATCCATCACCGAGCATGAGTACGACTACACCACCGGTGTCAATTATATGGATATCATCCTTGAACTCGAGAAGATGGGCGACTACATCATCAATGTGGACGAAGCCATCTACGAGCACAAGCACGACAAATAATTAATCAACCAAAAACAACCAAAAATGAAAAATAACGTATTAGCAGGCGCATTGGTTGCGCTCGGACTGAGCCTCGCAGGCTTGTTCGTCTATTGCGGTATCAGCAAGTTCGCTGACAAAGACCGCGCAGTAACCGTAAAAGGACTGAGTACCCGTGAGGTGGAGGCGGATTACGTAGTATGGCCGCTTTCGTTCGCGTGGAACGGCAATGATCTGCCGTCGCTCTATCAGCAGATCGGCAATGTATCGGAGAAAGTGAAGAAACACTTGCTCGCATTGGGATTCGAGGAGAGCGATCTTCGCCAAGGACCGATTTCGGTGGATAACAACTGGGAGAACTATTATGGCGACCGCCGTCCGGAGTACCGCTATACCCTCCGCACTTCCATCATCGTATCTACAGACAAAGTGAAACTGGTTATTGCTTCCCAAGGCAAGGAAGCGGACTTGCTCAAGGAAGGCATCATCGTTTCTTCCAACAAATGGGATCTCGACTACCAGTACAACGGTCTGCCCGAACTCAAACCGGCTATGATTGAAGAGGCTACGCAGAACGCCCGCGCCGTAGCGCAGAAGTTCGCTGACGATGCGCAGTGCTCGCTCGGTTCTATCCGTCGCGCCAGCCAGGGCCAGTTCTCCATCGAGAATGACCAATACCAGCCGTGGATCAAACACGTGCGTGTAGTCACCACGGTGGATTATTACTTGGATTAAGGCTTTAGAACCAACCTAACCTCCGGATTAACCGAAGGACACAGGTCGGAACCAATAGGATGATGAAACTCAATACCTGCCAGAAAATGGTGGGTATTGTTGTTTTCGCTCGTCCGTGGAAGAGGGCTCGCAATCCACGGCGCGCCAATGTTTCGGGGCTCACGATGATGCCTAATACCTTTCCGGCTTTTGTCATCCATGGGCGGATAGAGTAGAGACCTGTATCTACGGCTCCCGGACTCACATCTGTTACATACACGCCGTACGGCTTCAGCTCGATATGCAACGCGCGGGTGAAATGACTCAGAAACGCTTTCGTTCCTCCGTATGTGCCCAGCCGCTGTGCTGCCATCTTGCTTGTTACCGAACATACATTCAGAATATAACCCTTACCCCTTGCTTTCATGTCCTGCCCAAAGAGGTAACACAACATGGCGGGTGTGTACATATGCAGGTTCATGATAAGACCTGTAAATGCCTCGCTGTCGTCTAAGATGTCCTTGTCATGATACACGCCGGCGTTATTCACCAGCACTTCTACCTCAATACCCTTTGCCTTCGTGTACTCGTATAGCTCTCGCGCGGCGGTTTGTTTGCTGAGGTCCATCACAAGAGGAATGATCTCTATCTCCTCCCCTACAGGGGAGGTCGGGTGGGGTTTTATCATTTTCGCGCTTGCGCGAATGGCCTCCTCATTGCTGACAATAAGCAGGTTATAGCCCCTGCGGGCTAACTCGCGCGCAAACGCTAATCCTATGCCGGACGATGCCCCGGTCACTAATGCAAATGAATGACTTTTCATCTTTTATCTTTCATTTTTCATCTTCCACTTTATGCGGTCGCATGAATCCTGCCGGCTGTTCTGAGGTATCAGCCTCGTCGCCCTGCACGGCGAAATGGATCTGATTGCGTCCGAAACGCTGATTGATTCCGTCTATGGCTTTCATCAGGCGTTTTTGGCGCACTTGTTCATCTATTTGGTTGTCGGAGAATAGATCTAACTGAATACTGTTTGCGTGTATCAGGTCTCCTAAAATGACCCCGGCCTGTTTGTATTGGTAGTTCTCTTTGAAGATGCGCTCAAGCAGGAGATTGATTGCTCCGATGATCTGTGTTGAATCGTCCGTCGGAGAGCTCATCTTGATACTCTCATCTGCGTGGTATTGAGGCAGGTCTAGCCGGTGTCTGTTGGTCGCCAAAAAGAGGGTCACGCTCCGGCATTGTGCCTTCTGCTCGCGCAGTTTGCGGGCAGCTGATGATGCGTAGTTGCTCAGTTCGCGGAGGAGTACCGCTTTGCTGCTCGTCATGTGTGCAAACGTGCGGCTGTACATAATAGATTTCTGCTTCTCGTGCGAGGCAATAGTGATGGCCGGAGTGCCGTTCAGTTCTTTCCATGTCCGCACGCCCGTCACGCCGAATAGTCGGTTTACCCACGCTTCCGGCTGACGGCTGTAATCGAGTGCAGTCTTGACGCCTGCTATGCTGATCTGCTTGATGCTACGCCGCCCGATACCCCATATATCTTTCACGGGTATCCGGCTTAATGCCTTCTCACGTTTGTCTGCCGGCATGATACAGATACCCTTATACCCGGCGTAGTGCTTGGCAAAATAGGTAGCTGTTTTGGCTAAGGTATATGTCTCTCCCGCTCCACAACTGACGGGGATGCTTGTTTCGCGAAGAATCAGATCTTTGAGTTGTTGCAAGTATTCGCGCAACAGCGCGGGCTCGTCCTCCGGCATGAAGCCGAAAAACTCGTCCACGCTGTATTGCACAAAATCGAGTACCATCTCCGTCTTTCTGACTTCTTCCATGATATGTTCGGAGATCTCGTGGTAGAGGTGGTGATGTACGTCGATGACGGTTACATGTTGTTGCTCAATGAGCTGCTTGACCTGAAAGATCGGGTTGCCGCGTTTGAGTCCGACTGCTTTCGCTTCCTGGTTGAGCGCAAGGATAATCCCGCCGTTATTGTCGTTGTTATTGGCTACCACGACGGGTGTTCCTCGTAACTCAGGGCGGGACACTAACTCGCAACTGACGAAGAAGTTATTGCAGTCGATATGCACATACATAGCTTTTTAACGTACCTCTTGCCCCATAAGGGTATAAGTCTTTCCGCCGCGGAGAATGAGAATCTGTCCGTTGCGCATAATCTTCACGCTCTCCATGGCGGGTTGTGCCGGAGTGATGTTGTCTATATCCTGCGGTGCACCTAATACTGCGTCCAACGCAGCACGGATGGCATCGCATTGGGTAATATCGGTGTTCGAGGAGTAGTGAACCAAATGGTTCTGCGCAGGCAGGATAAATTTCTTCACGTTCGTTCCGTTGACATACTGGTCTTTCACCGCGGCTCCCGTCCAAGTGTCATCCAGACCGTAGAGCAGAACAATCGGTTTTGTCGCATTGCGGGTCTTGTCCATCACAAAATCGTATAAACTGCGGTTGAAAGTGAGGTTGGCTACCCACGGGGTGCCAAAATCACGGAGACAGCCTGCCTTACTGACCCAGAACTGTTCGAGAGCATTTGCCTCGGCTGTTTCTGCAATCTCATCAAACGGTATATCATAGTATCCCAACTCGCGTTTGGACTGATACTGGTAAGCACCTGCGTCGTCAGTGCGTGCTGTATCTGCTCCCCACCATTGTTCCGCTGTTACGCCGAACGGGTTGCGGCCGCGGTGCATCATCATTCGTCTGCCGGGTACTTGCTGTTTGGGATCGGGGTACTTACGAAGCGTGTCTAACCACGGGCGCAAACTATTGAAATTGAAGGAGTCTTTATACATCAGGTAGGCGATTGCCGTGTCGTTGTACTGGTTCCATCCGATGGCTTGCAGCACACTGTCGTTGATCTCCATCTGGTAGCGGATAATAGTGGTATCCCAGTAGGCGTGTTGGTCAAAACCGAAGAATGCAGCCGTGCTCAGATAATTGGCGAAAACACTGTCTGCGTGTGCTGCACTTGTATTACCCCCGAAACTCATCTTGTAGTAAATAGGGTAGATCGTGTTGGTGCTTTGGGGCTGAACTGTCAAACCTTTCAGCGCTTTCTTGCGGATATCCATAAAGAAATCGAGGAAACTCTTGTCCCAGCCGGTGTGGTACCAGTATCTGGTCATTTCTTTGTCACGGTCGGTGTCGAAGAACGGAGCGCTGTACGGCACAAAAATATCCATGTCATTTGGATAGAATGCGTGCTGGATCAGTGTTGTTATACCGCCTTTGCTCACGCCGCTCATCACCCATTTGCCTTTCAGCACTTTCTTCAATCCGTCAAACAGGTTGTGGAAATCGGCAGCTGCTTCCTCTGCGGTCAACGGATCCAGATTTTCCCAACAGTTGTCGGGAGCCGAGTACTGGAAATAGCGGTGCTCGATACTGATGTAATTGGCGTTGTAACGGTGTGCAATCTCGCTCGTACATCCTGTTTTACTGGCATTGAACACGGAATCCGGATTCGTCAGCATGTTACTCAAGATGGAGTAGCCGGAGGCATACACATGGTTGACAGCGGTCCTTGGATCCACATTCTTGTTTACGGTAATCAGCGCGCGCATGTGGAACTGTTCTCCGCTCGGATTAGCATGACGGAGAGGCTGGTGGTAGTAAATCACGTACGTCCGGTAGTCCGGAGCTGACGGGTGTGCAGGGTACGTTGCAGTCGAGTCAATCAATCCCGCGTTCTGGCGCTGCAACTCTTGCAGCCACTGAGGGTTGTCGTTCGGATCTGTGTTTTGCGCCTGCATGGTCATTCCCGACACGCACAGCGCGAGTAGTAAGTAAATCTTTTTCATCATTAATTCGTAATTTATAATTTATAATTTTTAATTTCCTATTCAGCATTCTTTGTCCTCGCATGGAGCGTCCGGCGTCTCGGTCTCCAGAGTGGCATGTGAGATTCCCTCTTTCGCCAAGGCTGATTTGATGGCATGTACGGCCTCATGCGCATGCGCTAAATCGTCTATTACGATATGTGCAGTCATGGCGTTCTCGGTGGTGGAGATCGCCCATACATGGATATGATGCACTCCTATTACATGCGGAGTGGCCATAATATGTTCGCTCAGATGGTCTATCTCCACGTTCTCCGGCACGCCGTCTAACGCCAGCCGGACACTGTCATGAAGCAACTCCCATGTGCTGATGAGGATCACCAGTGCGATCACTATACTGATAATCGGGTCGATGATGAACCATCCGGTCAGAGAGATAATCACGCCGCTGATCACCACGCCGACGCTCACTAATGTGTCGGCTGCCATGTGCAGGAAAGCGCCGCGGACATTCAGATCGTTCTGCTGGCCGCGCATGAGGAGCAGGGTCGTGACCCCGTTTACCAAGATTCCAACGCCTGCTGTCCAGGAGATAGCTGCTCCGTCGATAGCTACCGGCATACGCATCTTATGAATACTCTCCGCGACGATGACTCCCACCGCTACCAGTAGCAGTACGGCGTTCAGCAGCGAGATCAGAATTGTGGATTTCTTGTAGCCGTAAGTATAATGGCTATTGGCGGCGCGTTGGGCCAGATAGAAACCTACTAATACCAAAGCCAGTGAGAACGCATCGCTCAGGTTATGACCCGCGTCGCTCAACAGCGACAGACTGTTCTTCCAGACACCTATACTGGCTTCGATGATGACGAATAACAGGTTGAGCGCAATGCTGATAATCAGGATGTTACGCATGCGTTTGTCGGTGGAGGCAGGGACGGCATGATCATGATGATGGTGATTTCCCATAATACTTGTATCTTAAATAAATCGGCTACAAAGGTACACTTTTTTTTGCATATATGCAAATTTTGTTGTATCTTTGTACCCAAAATCGCAATAAATTTATAATTTATAATTTTTAATCTCTTATGAAAGTTCTTCTTATCAACGGAAGCCCTCGTAAAACGGGTAACACGTTTACCGCCCTTACCGAGATTGCGAAAACGCTTCAAGCCGAGGGCATTGACTCCGAGATCGTATGGATTGGTAACAAGCCCGTCCGTGGTTGTGTCGCTTGTGGCCGCTGTAAGGCGAATGGCGAGGGCAAGTGTGTCTTCGATGATGATATCTGCAACCGTATCTCGGAGAAATTCAACGATTCGGACGGATTTGTCTTCGCCTCTCCGGTCTATTACGGGCAACCCAACGGCGCGCTTCTGGCTATCATGCAGCGTGCGTTCTTCTCTAACGGCACTGCCGTCCAGAACAAACCCGCAGCAGCCCTTACTATCTGCCGTCGCGGAGGTGCCACTGCTGCCATGCAGGCGCTCCAAATGCCGCTCCAGATGATGAACATGCCTGTCGCCACATCCCAGTACTGGAATATCGCCTACGGCCGCGAACCCGGTCAGGTTGCGCAGGATACCGAAGGTATGCAGACCATGCGCACACTCGCTCATAACCTCGCTTGGATGCTCCGCGGACTGCGTAGCGATTCCGCTCCGGCTGTCCCCGCCCGCGAAGAATGGCAACCGATGCACTTCATCCGATAGACATCGTTTACTTTTTACCTGATTCTATTTCCATTTTGGGTAAACAAAAGCACACTCGTAGCGGAGTGTGCTTTTCGTATCCGGATGAACTATGCCGGAACTTATGCGTTCTTGCGGCGCTCGAGCTGACCTTCCAGGGCGCTCAGGCATGCGTCGATACCTTCCTCAAAACTGTCTGCGGTCTTTTCTGCAAACAGACCGGCGATACGGATCTTTACTTCCTTGTTGTCATTCGTCTGCGGTTTAACTACTGACATACGAATCTCCACTTTGTCATCCGGATTGAGGTGACGCTCAAAACGGTTCATTTTCTTCTCGATAAACTGCTCTAATTTCTCCGCCATTTCGAAATTGACGGCATTGATCGTTACGTTCATAATAGTTTAAATTTATTAAGGTTAAACAATAATTTATGGCGTTCTTGTGAATTTGCCTGCAAAATTACTATTTTTTTTGCAAATATGCAAATTTTTTTGTACCTTTGCAGCAAATTTTGTGTATGGCAACGATTTGCGCGATATCGACACCTTACGGAACAGGCGGAATTGCCGTCATCCGTGTTTCGGGCGAGGAGAGTATATCCATTGTGGACAGGCTCTTCCGTGGCCGTGTCGCGCTGAAGGACGCCAAGGCCGGCACAATCCATTTCGGGAGGATAGAGCGTGAGGGAGAGATATTGGACGAAGTGCTGTGTTCCGTCTTTCGTTCGCCGCATTCCTTCACGGGAGAGGACACAATTGAAATAGCTTGTCACGGATCCCTGTATATCCAGCAGGAGTTGCTCCGATGGCTCATCGATGCCGGTTGCCGCGCTGCCGAACCGGGCGAGTTCACGCGCCGCGCGTTCTTGAACGGAAAGATGGATCTGACACGCGCGGAAGCCGTGGCGGACCTGATTGCCGCACAATCGAAAGCGGAGAAAGATCTCGCGCTCTCGCAGCTCCGCGGATCAGTCTCCAATGAACTCGCCACACTCCGTGAGAGACTCCTGCATTTCACCTCGCTTATCGAGCTCGAACTCGATTTCGCGGACCACGAGGAGTTGGAGTTCGCCGACCGCTCGGAACTGACCGGCTTGGCGGATGAGATAGAGCACAAACTGGCATCGCTCATCGCTTCTTTCCGCGCCGGCAACGCCATCCGGAACGGCATCTCCGTTGCCATCGTTGGGGCGCCTAATGTAGGCAAATCGACCCTTCTCAATGCCCTTTTGGGCGAACAACGTGCTATCGTTTCGGATATTCAGGGCACGACCCGCGACACGATTGAAGACACCCTCATTATTGATGGCATCCTCTTCCGCCTGATTGACACAGCCGGCCTCCGCGAGACGGACGATGTGATCGAGCAGATGGGCGTGGAGCGCAGCCGGAGAGCAATGGAGAATGCCCAAATTGTCATCAATGTGATGGACGCGACATGTCCCGATGCAGTCATTCCCGAGATATCCGCGCGATATGGCCGCGACCTCACCGTACTGTCTGTGGTCAACAAGGTGGATTTGCAATCCCCAAATCTCAAATCTCAAATCTCAAATCTCAAATCTCCAACACCCCTCCTCATCTCCGCCAAGAACGGCGAGATAGAGCCGCTCCGACGGGAACTGGTGCGTGTCGCCAAGGAGATGACCCGGACCTCGGCGGTCATGCTCTCTAACGCACGCCATTACGAGGCGGTCAGCCGTGCGCATGAGGCAATCCTTCGTGTGCAGGAAGGACTTACCAACGGACTCTCGGGCGAACTGCTCTCCATGGACTTGCAGGACTGCCTCGCCGCCTTAGGAGAAGTGACGGGACAAATCACCAACACCGAGGTGCTCAACAATATATTCAGCAAATTCTGTATAGGCAAATGATACTTTCTATGACCGGCTACGGAAAGGCCGAAATGATTTTCCGAGGACATAAACTAATTTGTGAAATCCGTTCGCTGAACTCTAAATCGATGGATTTGTCCGTTCGTCTGATTAACGCGCTCCGCGCGCACGAGTTGGACATCCGCACACTCGTCTCCCAGCGTCTGGAGCGCGGCAAGGTTGATCTCGCAATCTACGAGCAATCAGAAATCACCAATCACCAATCAGAAATCACTCCCGTCAACTGGGCGGCGGCAAAGGAGTACGCCACTCAGTACAAAGCGCAGATGAACGTGGATGAGGTTCCAGCCGAAGTGATGGCGGCGATCCTGCGTTTCCCCGACGTGCTGAAGGTGCAAGAGGATCTCTCCGACCTGACAGACGAGGAATGGAAAGCCGTACAAACGCTTCTCAACAAGAGCATCGACGCTTTCATCGCTTTCCGTACTCAAGAGGGAGCGGCGCTCCAAGCTATGTTCACCGAGAAACTGGATGGCATAGCCGATCTTCTGGCGCAGGTTGAACCCTTCGAAAAGGGCAGGGTAGCGAAGATCAAAGAACGGCTGGAGCAGAACCTCGCCCAACTATCCGCAGAGACGCAGGCACAAGTGGACCGCAACCGGCTCGAGCAGGAGATGATCTACTACCTCGAGAAACTCGACATCACCGAGGAGAAAGTGCGCCTCACCAACCATATCAAATACTTCCGCGAGACGATGGCGGGAGAGGGAGCAGGCGTAGGGAAGAAACTCGGCTTCATCGCTCAGGAGATGGGACGCGAGATCAACACCCTCGGCTCCAAATCCAACCAATCGGAGATGCAGATCATCGTCGTCAAGATGAAAGACATCCTCGAGCAAATAAAAGAACAAGTACTGAACGTCCTCTAAACTCTAAACTCTAAACATGATTTATATCTTCTGTGCGCCTTCGGGCAGCGGCAAATCAACGATGGTGAAGCACCTGCTGACCATGCATCCGGATCTGTTCGAACTCTCTGTCTCTTGCACCACGCGTCCTCCGCGCGGACAAGAGGTACACGGCAAGGAGTATTACTTCATCTCCGTGGAGGAATTCCAAAAACGTATAGAGAACAACGATTTCGTGGAGTATCAGCAGGTCTATGATGGACTCTATTACGGAACCCTCAAGGAGGAGATCGACCGCATTGAGGCTGCCGGACGGGAAGTGCTCTTCGATGTCGATGTGAAAGGCGGAATCAACCTCAAGAAAATCCTTGGCGACAAAGCTACATCTATCTTCATCTGCCCGCCGTCCATAGACGAGCTCCGTCGCCGTCTGGAGGGACGCGGAGACACTAGTCCCGAGATGATCGAGAAACGCCTCGCCAAAGCCGAGGAGGAACTGTCCTATAAACCCTGCTTCGACCGTGTAGTGGTCAACGACGAACTTGATCACGCCTTCGAACAACTCGACGCCATCATCGATGAGTGTGGTAAATAAAATCGTAAATCGTAAATCGTCAAATTGTAAATTGCCCACGCGAGTGGGCATTTATGGTGGTAGTTTCAACCCGGTGCATTTCGGACACGTGGGTTTGGCAAAATGGGTCATCGAGCATACCGACCTCGATGAACTATGGCTTATGGTCAGCCCGCTCAACCCGCTCAAAGCCGCTAATGGTACCAACGGTCTGACAGGCGAAGCCGATCTAACCTCCAACTTCCAAGAACGCTTGGCTGCTGTCCGCGAGGCAATCAAGGATATCCCCGGACTCAAAGCATCGGATTTTGAGTTCTCCCTCCCGCGGCCGTCTTATACCGCCAACACTCTCCGCGAACTGCAAAAGAAATTCCCCGACTATGAGTTCACACTCATCATCGGGGAAGATAATATCGCCATCTTCAATCGTTGGCGCGAGTACGAATATATCCTCGCCAACTTCCGCATCTTCGTCTATCCGCGGAAAGAAAGTCTTACAGGCGAAGCCGGTCTAACAACGAAGTGGTCTTATAGTCCGCAGGACGGTCTTACAGGCTGCTCGCAGCCGGTCAAGGAACTGCGGTTTCTTAGATCCGCTCCTCTCTTCGACATCTCATCCACCGCCATTCGCCGTTCTCGCGGACTTCAATAAGGGTCAGTCCCTCTTTCTCCGCCGCCTCTTGTAGAGCCGGAATATCCGTCTCGTAGAACCCGCTCATCCATACCTCACCTCCTTTTTTTAATACGCGCGCGTAGAGAGGCATCTGCGCGAGCAGAATATTGCGATGGATGTTTGCCAGGATTAAGTCGAAAGAGCCTTCCTCCAATCCCTTACCAAAGGGAAGGGAACTTAGGTCTCCCAGCCTTGCGTCAATCTCCATACCATTCAAGGCGGCGTTCTCAAGAGTGTTCTGCACGCTCTTATCGTCTATGTCGATGGCAATGACGGATTTTGCGCCTCTTTTCGTTGCGAAGATACCTAAAACGCCCGTCCCGCAGCCATTATCTAATACTTTTTGACCCGTAAGCTCAGTCTGCAGCAGCGCTTCTATCATCATTGAGGTAGTCTCATGGTGTCCGGCTCCAAAGGCACAATGCGGTACGATCTTCACTCCCAACGGCAGTTCTTGCACCGGGTGCTCCGCTTCCCATACCTCGTTCCAGTTCCGGTCCTCGCACGCTTCTACAGATACCAAGGATGCTCCTTCACTATCGTCAATATATGACCGGAGGGCCGTTTCATTTTGCTCCCATAACTCTGTGGGAATATAATACGCTGCGCAGCCGGCTTGCTCCGGTTCCAAACCGGCAATCGTGTCCACGCCCAACTCACAGAGCTCCTGGTCGAAGACATCTTTCTGCCATTCCTCGGCAAATTCAGTCTTTATATGTAATACGTGATATCTCAAATCTTCAAATTATCAAATCTTCAAATTTCCAATTTTCAACGCCTCGCCTACAAGGTAATTACTGCCGCCGATAAAGACGGCATCTTCCTCAGCGGCGTGGTCGAGCGCATAATGGAAGGCTTCTTGCGGGTTGTCGATGGGGATGCGCGCAGTTCCCTCCCATGAGGGGAGGGTTAGGGTGAGGTTTCTCATCTCCTCCGCTGTTCGGGCGCGCTGAGTGTTTGGAGTCGTAAATATATAATGGTATTTGTCCCCTTTGGGCAGAAGCCGCATAACGACCTCGGTGTCCTTGTCGTTCACCATGCCAAAGACGATCCATACATGCGGATGGGGCAACTCTTTGAGTTGTTTGGCTACGTACTGCAGGCCGTGGCTGTTATGCCCTGTGTCGCAGACGACGAGCGGTTTCTCCCTTAGCGTCTCCCATCTCCCGCGCAGACCCGTCAGACGGCACACATGGGCGAAACCCTCTCGGATGGCGGACGGCCGGATGCTGATAGCTCCGTAGTTCCGCAATACCTGTAGCGCCACATAGGCAGTCTGCAGGTTATGCTCCTGGTAGATGCCTTTGAGCTCGCACTCGGGGGCTTCGCGAAGCCGGCGGGAACGCATATATCCGCACTGGTCGGCAAACCATATCCGGCAATCGGTTGTCTCCAATCCTTCGCCTAGGATCCCGCACTCCTGTGCGCGGCTAAGGAACACATTCATCGTCTGCGGATGGCTCTCGCCGATGACGCACGGCACGCCGGGTTTCATGATACCGGCTTTCTCGCGGGCAATCTGCGCGAGGGTGTTACCGAGGAACTCGGTATGGTCCATGCCTATGTTGGTGATGACGGATAGCACTGGCGTGAGCACATTAGTGCTGTCCAGCCGTCCGCCAAGACCCACTTCCACTACCGCTATATCGACACCCTGCCGCACGAAATAGTCGAATCCCATAGCTGTCATGGTCTCAAAGAAAGAGGGGTGTATCTCCTCCAACTCCGTTTGGTGACGGGTCACCCACGACGCCACTTCCTCCTCGGGGATGGGTACCCCGTTGATCCGTATCCGTTCGGTCAAAGAGACGAGGTGCGGGCTCGTGAAGAGTCCCACCTTGAGTCCCGAGGCTTGCAGCACAGCCGCTATCAGATGGCTGGTGGAGCCTTTGCCGTTAGTGCCGGCTACATGTACCGCCCGCAGTTTCTCATGCGGATTTCCGAGCTTCGCCATCAGCCTCAGGGTGTTCTCCGGCCCCGGCTTATACGCCGCCGCTCCAACCTGGTGAAACACCGGCTGCGAGCTATATAAGTAGGTTACCGCTTCGCTGTAATTCATAATCTCAAATCTTCAAATCTTCAAATCTTCAAATTTCCAATGCCCTCAACTCCTTTCCACTACGCTGAATTCCAGCACTCCTTCCATCCGCTTTTGTGAGAGCCATTTATAGAATTTCGGCGTTACGCGGACAGGCAGAGACCGGCTGGTGAGCGATACCTGTTGGCGGTTATTGGGGTTATAGACGGTCACGTGCAGTCGTCCCTCGCCTTTGTTCTCTTTGATTTTGTCCGCCAACTCGTCAATCAGTTCGGTGTTCACGTGCTCCAGCTCCAGCCGCACGTTCATTCCCTCGGTGCGTTTAGCCTGAGTCTCGTTGAGCATCTCTACGTTGGTCACTACGAACTCAAACTCCGCCTCCTCGTCTTTGGCTTCGCGGAACCATTTCTGTCCGGCGCCTTTCTGTTGTACCACGCCCGATACGAGCACATACAGGTCCTTGAGCATCAAGTGTCCGAACCTGCTGTACGCTGATCCGAACATCGCGAACTCATAGCTGCCCGTGTAATCTTCTATCACGTACCGGCCGTAGGGGTTGCCTTTCTGGCTGATGCGTTGTTCGGCTGAGGTGATCAGGCCGCCGAGCAGACACGGCTGGTTCTTATGTGCCTTGAGGAACTCGGAGGGGAGGAGCGGTTTGTCCTCCATCTCTTCGCCGTTCTCGGCTATTTCCACGCGAATGCGTTTCTCTGCCTCTGCGCGCTCTTCCGGCTTACGCCATTTGTCGAACTGGCTCAGCTCGTTGGTCGTCGTGTTGCACAGTTCTCGGATCTCGTATTCGTATTCGTCCAGCGGGTGGGCGGAGAGGTAGATGCCGATCAGGTCTTTCTCCCGGTTCAGACGCTCGATGGTGTCCCATCGTGGTACTTGCGGTAGCTCCGGGTGCTTGATCTCTACTTCGATGTTGAAATCCGAGAATAGCGAGTTGCTGTTGGCGGCTTGGTCTGCCTGCCATCTTTGCCCGTAGCCCATCAGCAACTCCAGACCCGTCACACCGTTGATGTCCTCGCCGAAGAACTGCTCGCGGTAGATGTCGCTGAAACACTCGAAAGCACCGGCTCCTGCCAGGTTCTCAATCGTTTTCTTGTTGCACGACTGCAGGTTCACGCGCTCTAAGAAATCGTATATGTCCTTGTACTTGCCGTTCTTCTCGCGCTCGGTGATGATCGCCTCTGCGGCTCCTTCACCCACGCCCTTGATGCCGCCCAGACCGAAACGGATAGCGCCTTGCTCGTTTACCGTGAACGACAACTCAGACTCGTTCACGTCCGGCTCTAACACACTCAGTCCGAGCACTTTGCACTCGTCCATCAGTTTGGTCACCTCTTTGATATCGTCCTTGTGGACGGTCAGGTTAGCGGCCATGAACTCGGCAGGGTAGTGTGCCTTCAGGTAACCCGTCTGGTACGCCACCCACGAGTAGCACGCCGCGTGAGATTTATTGAACGCATAGGACGCGAATTTCTCCCAGTCTTTCCATATCTTGTCCAGTATCTTGGGGTCGTGACCGTTGGCTTTGCCGCCGTCCATGAACTTGTCCTTCAGACTCGCTAACACCGCCATCTGTTTCTTACCCATCGCCTTACGGAGCTTGTCGCTCTCGCCGCGGGTGAAGTTAGCCAGCAACCGGCTTAGAAGCATCACCTGCTCTTGATAGACCGTCACGCCGTACGTGTCCTTGAGGTATTTCTCCATCACGGGGATGTCGTACGTCACTTCCTCGGTGCCCTGCTTGCGGCGGATGAACTGCGGGATATAATCCATCGGTCCCGGACGGTATAGGGCGTTCATGGCGATCAGGTCGCCGATTACCGTCGGTTTCAGTTCACGCAGGTATTTCTGCATACCTGCCGACTCGAACTGGAATACCGCTACCGTCCTTCCTTCCTGAAACAGTTTGTATGTCACCTCGTCGTCAATGGGTATGTGGTCGATATCAACATCGATGCCGCGTGCTTTCTTGATGTTACGCAGGCACTCTTTGATGATCGTCAGCGTGATCAGCCCTAAGAAGTCCATCTTGATCAGTCCCACGGACTCTACCACATGCCCGTCGTATTCGGTCACCAGCACGCGTTTCTTGCTGTTCTTGTCCTCTACCGAACTCAGCGGAGCGAAGTTCGTCAGATCGTCTGCGCCGATGATCACGCCACAGGCGTGTACGCCCACCTGCCGGATCGTACCCTCCAATCGTGCCGCGTATGCTAACATCGACCGGGTGTTCGGATCGCCCGTCTCATACTCGCGCTTCAACTCCTCTACGTACTTGTAGCAGTTCTTCAGGTTCACCTTCGGCTTCTTCGATCCAGGCGGCAGGTCTTTCATGATGCTGTCCGGGAAATCGCGCTCCGGCACGTAGCCCTTCAGCTCGTTCACGAACGACAGCGGCACTTGCTGTACGCGCCCGACATCCGCGAGGGCTGATTTGGTTGCCATCTTGCCGTATGTCACGATATGCGCCACGTGAGTCTCGCCGTACTTGCGGCTCACGTAGTCTAACACCTTGCCGCGACCGCAATCCTCGAAGTCGGTATCGATATCCGGCAGCGATATACGGTCGGGGTTCAAAAAACGCTCGAAAAGCAAGTCATATTTCATCGGATCCAAGTCCGTGATCTTCAGGCAGTACGCTACTACCGATCCCGCTGCCGAACCACGACCCGGACCTACACTCACGTCCAGCTCCTCCCGCGCCGCACGGATGAAATCCATTACGATCAGGAAGTAACCCGGGAAACCCATTGTGATGATGGTGTTGAGCTCGAACTCGATCCGCTCCTTCAGCTCCTCGTCGTTCTCCAGCCGCTCCTGACCATACCGCTCTAATGCTCCTTTCATCGTCAGGTGACGCAGATAAGCACTCTCGAACGCCAGACGGTCTGGGTAATCCTCCTCCTTGCCGAACGACGCGGGGATGTCGAACTTGGGCATGATCGGACCGTGGTCAATATCGTATATCTCTACCTTATCCACGATCTCCTGCGTGTTCTCCAACGCCTCCGGCAGGTCGCTGAAGATAGCCGCCATCTCTTCCGGCGTCTTGAGCCACTCCTGCTTCGTGTAATGCATCCGGTTCACATCGCTCACGTAGTGGTTCGTGCTCAGGCAGATCAACCGGTCGTGTGCCTCCGCGTCCTCTTCGTTCACAAAGTGACTGTCGTTTGAGCAAATGATCTTCACCCCGTACTTGCGGGCTAACTCCACCAACACCGGGTTCACCTGTTTCTGACGCTCATACACCTCTACATCTGCCGCGGGTTTCTGTGTCTCATGCCGCTGCAACTCGATGTAGTAATCGTCCCCGAACAGACCCTTGAACCATTTCACCGTCTCTTCCGCCTCTTTGAAAACACCTTGCTCAATCATCTCCGCAACGCTTAAGCCCTCCCTTGAGGGGAGGGTTTGGGAGAGGTTAGCCAATATCTTCTGCGGCAACTCGCCGCCCAGGCACGCCGAGCAGCAGATGATACCTTCGTGCCACTGCTCTAACAACTCCTTGTCTATGCGCGGTGTGTGGTAGAAAGCGTCGGACATGTACCCGTGCGACACCAGCCGGCACAGGTTGTGGTAACCTACCATGTTCTTCGCCAATAGAATCAAGTGCCAACCCGAGCGGTCTATCACGTACGTGCGACCCTCGCCGTTCACCGCCTTGTCGTCTTTCATCGAGTGTCTCCCGCGGCGCGCACAATACGCCTCGGTACCCACAATCGGCTTGAACGGCACAAACTCCTCGCCTTTCTCCTCCGCCTCTGCTTTGCGCTTCTTGTTTACGCCCTTGCAGTAATCCAACAGATCCTTGATGCCGTACATGTTACCATGATCCGTCAAAGCCACGGCGTTCATCCCCGTAGCTAAACACTTATCCACGATCTCCTCTACTTTCGACAATCCGTCTAACAACGAGTAGTGCGAGTGTACATGTAAATGCGTAAATCTCATAAATCTAAAATTTGGCTACAAAGTTACAACAAAAATTGCACATACGCAAGAATTATCAAAAAAAAGAAAGAAAAATGTGCGCGCCCTTGCGTATATCAAAAAAAAGTACTATCTTTGCAGCGATTTTGTAAACTCGACTTGTCAAAAACGGCTTCGGGTAGCCAAAAGAAACACAAAAACACCTTAAATAAATACAATTATGGCTAAAGTTTATCAGGCAAATGAGATCAAGAACGTCGCCATGTTAGGCGGTTCTGGCTCCGGTAAGACGACTCTCATGGAGTCGATGTTGTTTGAGAGCGGGGTGATCAAGCGCCGCGGATCGATTGAGCAGCAGTCCACCGTGTGCGACTATTTCCCCGTTGAGAAAGAATACGGCTACTCCGTTTTCTCGACTGTTTGTAACATTGAGTTCGAGGGCAAGAAGCTGAATATCATCGACTGTGCCGGTTCGGACGATTTCTGTGGCGGCACGGTTGCGGCGCTTCAGATGTGCGGTTCCGCGCTGATTGTGCTCTCCGCCAACGGAGGCGTTGAGGTGGGGACCCAGAATAACTTCCGCCTCGTAGAGAAAGCCCACAAACCGCTGGCTTTCGTCATCAACAAGTGCGACCATCAGGACGCGGATTTCGAACGCACCTTCAACCAACTCAAAGAGAACTTTGGCAATAAATGTACGCTTATCCAGTTCCCTGTCAACGCCGGAGCAGGCTTCAACGCCGTGATCGACGTTCTGAAGGGCAAGATGCTGGTATGGAAAGCAGAGGGTGGAGCACCCGAATTCAAAGAGATCCCCGCTGAGTATGCAGACCGCGTGGAGGAGATGCGTCAGGCGCTCCAGGAGCAGGCTGCGGAGGCAGACGAGACGCTGCTCGACAAGTTCCTGGGCGAAGGTCTGACTGACGAGGAGATCATGCAGGGGCTGAAGTCCGTTTATGCAGACGGTTCGATGTATCCGGTTATATGCTGCTCGGGTCTCAAGGATATGGGCGTTCGTCGTCTGATGGATTTCCTCAACGGCATGGCGCCGAGCCCCGCTCAGTTCAGTTACCCGACCGTAGATGGCAAGAAGATCAGTCCGGACGCTTCCGCTCCGACCAGCCTCTACGTCTTCAAGACCTCTGTAGAGCCGCATATCGGTGAGGTCAACTATTTCCGCGTAATGCAGGGTACCGTTCACAACGGCGATGACCTCGTTAACATGGAGCGCGGCTCGAAAGAGCGTATCTCGCAACTCTATCAGGTAGCCGGTTCGATCCGTACCGCTGTCGATGAACTCGCAGCCGGAGACATCGGTGCTACTGTCAAACTGAAAGACACCCGCACGGGTAACACGCTGAATGCTAAGGAGTGCGACAACCAGTACGCACCGATCGTTTATCCGCAGCCGCGCTACCGCCGTGCTATCAAGCCGGTCACCGAGAGCGATGCTGAGAAGTTGGCAGCCCTCCTGACCCGTATGCACGAGGAGGATCCGACATGGATCGTAGAGCAGTCCAAAGAGCTGCGTCAGATGATCGTTTCCGGTCAGGGTGAGTTCCACCTTCGTACCCTCAAATGGCGTCTGGAGAACAACGACAAGATGCCCGTAGAGTTCCTCGAGCCGAAGATTCCGTACCGCGAGACGATCACCAAGGCTGCGCGTGCCGACTATCGTCATAAGAAACAGTCCGGTGGTGCCGGTCAGTTCGGTGAGGTGCACCTCATCGTAGAGCCCTACGAGGAGGGCATGCCGGTCAAAGAGACCTACAAGTTCGGTAATCAGGAGTATAAGATATCCGTCAAGGACCAGCAGGAGATCAACCTCGAGTGGGGCGGCAAACTGGTCATCATCAACTCCATCGTCGGTGGTGCCATTGACGCACGCTTCATTCCGGCGATCGTCAAGGGTATCATGGATCGTATGGAGCAAGGACCGCTGACCGGTTCGTACGCTCGCGACGTGCGCGTCATTATTTATGATGGTAAGATGCACCCGGTTGATTCCAACGAAATATCCTTCCGTCTGGCGGGTCGTAATGCCTTTGCACAAGCCTTCAAGGAGGCTAACCCGAAGGTGCTCGAGCCGGTATATGACCTCGAGGTATTCGTGCCGTCCGAGATCATGGGTGATGTGATGTCCGACATCAACGGTCGTCGCGGTATGGTAATGGGTATGGAGACCGAGAAATCGTTTACCCGCCTCAAAGCGCAAGTGCCTCTGAAGGAACTGAGCAGCTACTCAACGACCCTCTCGTCGCTGACCGGCGGACGCGCTACCTTCACCATGCAGTTCAATTCCTACCAACTCGTTCCGGCAGATGTACAGGAGAAACTCCTCGCTGCGTATGCCGCCACCCAGAGCGAAGAGGAATAAACCCAAGTACCAATGTACAATGTACCAAGTACAACGAAAGAGCCGTGCAGGACTGCGCGGCTCTTTCATTTTTCATTCTTCATTTTTCATTTTTCATCTTTCATCTTTCATCTTTCATCTTTCAAATATACCTCCCCGTAATACTCTTCTTGCTCTTTCGGATGGTATCTACCGTTCCTTCGGCAACGACCGTACCGCCGCCTCGTCCGCCCTCCGGTCCCATGTCGATAAGCCAGTCGCAGGCGCGGATAACATCCGTGTTATGCTCGATGATGACGACTGTGTTGCCTTTGTCCACTAACTGTCGGAGTACGCCTAACAGCACGCGGATATCCTCGAAATGCAGACCCGTAGTTGGCTCGTCGAGGATGTAAAGCGTCTTGCCGGTGCTCGGTCTGGATAGTTCGGTGGCTAACTTGATCCGCTGACTCTCGCCGCCCGAGAGAGAAGTGGACGCCTGACCTAACTTGATATATCCCAGACCCACATCCTGGATCGTCTTGATCTTACGGAGTATCTTCGGCTGCGGTTCAAAGAACTCCACCGCCTGATTGACCGTCATGTCGAGGATGTCGGCGATTGACTTGCCTTTCCACCTTACTTCGAGCGTCTCGCGGTTGTAACGCTGTGTGCCGCACACCTCGCATGGCACATACACATCGGGCATGAAATGCATCTGGATGGTCTTATAACCGTTACCCATACACTCCTCGCAACGACCGCCCTTGGCGTTGAAACTGAACCGTCCGGCTTTCCAACCCCTGATCTTCGATTCCGGCAGTTGCGCAAAGAGTTCGCGGATGTCGTTGAACACGCCGGTATAGGTAGCCGGATTAGACCGTGGCGTGCGGCCGATGGGCGACTGATCGACATTGATAACCTTGTCTATATTCTCCACGCCCTTGATCGTCTTGTAGGGCAGAGGCTGTGTCTTGCTGCGGTAGAAACGCTGGCTGAGAATGGGGTAGAGCGTTTGGTTGATAAGCGAACTCTTACCGCTGCCGCTCACGCCCGTCACGCACACCATCTGACCCAACGGAATCTTCACCGTCACGTTCTTCAGGTTATTACCCGTACAGCCCGACAACACAATCTGTCTGTCAGCGGCTTTGCCGCGTTCTGTCAGCGAAGCGGTCTGTACTCTGTCAGTAACGTCAGTTACGGTCTTTTCCCCTTTTAGATATTTCGCGGTGAGTGTATCGGTCTTTAGCAGTTCTTCGGGTTTGCCGCTGAAGAGCACCTTGCCGCCCAGACGACCGGCTTTGGGACCTATATCCACAATCCAGTCGGACTCCCGCATCATCTGTTCGTCGTGCTCCACCACAATCACGGAGTTGCCCATGTCCCGCAGTTCCTTTAGACTGTTGATGAGCCGCTCGTTGTCGCGCTGGTGCAAACCGATGGACGGTTCGTCCAGGATATACAGTACGTTCACCAGCCGGCTGCCGATCTGCGTAGCCAGACGGATGCGCTGACTCTCGCCGCCCGAGAGAGACTCGCTGCTACGGTTGAGCGACAGATAACTCAGTCCCACGGACTGCATGAACCGCAACCGCGCGCAGATCTCTTTCAGAATAGGTTCTGCGATGGATTTCTGTTGGTCGGTGAGGTCGGCAGAATCGGTAATTCCCTCTAATGTGGCGAGCAACTCGTCTATGTCCATTTCCGCCAACTCGGAGATAGTATGGCTGCCGAACCGGTAACTGAGCGCTTCTTTGCTCAACCGCTTGCCGTGGCATTCCGGACATTCTACCCATTCCTCTTTCTCCTCCGGCTCCTCCTCGTCCACCACGGTCATGGCTTGCAACTGCTCCCACCAGTTCTCCTCACGGATGGCTTCATCCACCTCGTCGTTGGTACTTTGTACTTTGTCCCTTTGTACTTTTCCCAGTCCCTTGCAGCACGGGCACCAGCCGCTCGGGCTGTTGAACGAGAAGGTATGCGGCGCGGGTTCCGGATAACTCAGTCCCGTCTCCGGGCACATGAGGTTTCGGCTGAAATATCGCACTTCGTCCGGCTTCTCGATATCCACGATCTCCATCAGTCCGTTGCCCTGCGTCATCGCCTTGTCGATGGACTGCCTGAGCCGCCGGGTGTCTATCTCATCTGTACTTTCACTTTGTACTTTTAATCGGTCCACCACCACCTCGATCGTGTGGTTCTTGTAGCGGTCGAGCTTCATGCCGGCGACGATCTCCTGCACTTCGCCATCGACCCGCACGTGCATGAACCCCTTCTTGCGGATGGTCTCGAAAAGTTCCTTGTAATGACCCTTTCGGTTACTGATGAGCGGCGCAAGGAGCAACACCTTTTTATTCGCGTACTCGCGCGTGATAAGCTCCACTATCTGCTCGTCCGTGTAATGTACCATCGGCTTGCCGGACAGGTACGAATAGGGTGTTGCGGCTCTTGCGAATAGCAGTCGCAGGAAATCATACACCTCCGTGACCGTTCCGACCGTCGAACGGGGATTCTTGGAAGTGGTCTTCTGGTCGATGGAAATGACGGGACTCAGACCGGTTATTTTGTCCACATCCGGTCGTTGCATCTGACCGATGAACCCGCGGGCGTAGGACGAGAAGGTCTCCATGTACCGCCGCTGGCCTTCTGCAAAAATAGTATCGAACGCCAACGATGATTTGCCCGAACCGCTCAGGCCCGTGATCACCGTCAGTTGCTTGCGCGGAATGGACACACTGATGTTTTTGAGGTTGTGTACACGCGCACCAATCACTTCTATTCTTCCTTCGTCTTTTGCCATTTTCATCGATTTAGCCTGCAAAGGTACGAAAAAATTTGCATATATCAAAATATTTTAGTAATTTTGCCGAAAATTCGTGAACTATGACTATTCAAGATTACATTCAATCGAACCGTTCCCGATTCATGGAGGAATGGGCGTCGCTAATCCGTATTCCGTCTGTCAGCTGCGAGGCGGAGCATAAACCCGACATGACTCGTTGCGCCGAACGTTGGCGCGAACTGCTCCTCGCCGCCGGCTGCCAGAAAGCGGAAGTTCTATCCTCTAAGGGCAACCCCTTTGTCTATGCGGAATACAAATGTCCAATCTTCAAATCTTCCAATCCTCAAATCTTCAAATCATCAATACCCACGGTTCTCGTTTACGCCCACTACGACGTCATGCCCGTGGAGCCGCTGGACGCATGGCATTCCGATCCGTGGGAGCCTTCTGTCCGTGACGGCAGGCTCTATGCCCGCGGTGCCGATGACGACAAAGGGCAGGCGATGATACAAGCCAAAGCATTTGAGTATATGGCTCAGACCGGACAACTGAAATGTAACGTCAAGTTCATCTTCGAGGGCGAGGAGGAGATCGGTTCGCCCTCGCTCGAGGCGTTCCTCGAGGACCACAAAGAGCTCTTGAAATCGGACATAATCCTTGTCTCCGACACCTCGATGATCGGTAAGGACACACCTTCTATCACCACCGGCTTGCGCGGACTCGCGTACTGGCAGATAGAGGTGGACGGACCGAACAGAGACCTCCATTCCGGCCATTTCGGCGGAGCGGTCAAGAACCCCGTCAACGCCCTTTGTGAGATGCTCGCCAAGATAGTCGATGAGAACGGGCGGATTACCATCCCCGGCTTCTATGACGATGTGCTGCCTATCCCCGAGGAGGAGCGTGCCATGATTGCCGAGATTCCTTTCTCGCAGGAGGCGTACAACAAAGCCATCGATGTGGATGATGTCTTTGGTGAAGCGGGGTACAGCACGCTCGAACGCAACTCCTGCCGCCCGTCGTTTGACATCTGCGGTATCTGGGGCGGCTACACGGGAGAGGGTAGCAAGACCGTTCTGCCCTCCAAGGCTTTTGCCAAAGTCTCCTGCCGCCTCGTCGCCAACCAGGACCACGAGAAGATCTCACAATCGTTCATGGATTATATCCAAACCCTCGCGCCGAAGGGCGTGCGCGTCAAAGTAACGCCCATGCACGGCGGTCAGGGTTATGTCTGTCCGATAGATATTCCGGCATACAAAGCCGCCGAGAAAGGCTTTGAGATAGCCTTTGGAAAGCGTCCGCTGGCAGCCCGCCGTGGCGGTTCCATACCCATCATCGCAGCCTTTGAACAGATCCTCGGCTGCAAAACGATCCTCATGGGCTTTGGCTTGGAGCAGAACGCCATCCATTCGCCCAACGAGTCCATGGACCTTGAGGTCTGGGAAAAAGGCATCGTCGCCGTCTCCGAGTTCTACAAACACTTCGCCGACAATCACTAATAACTTGCATAATTGAATAAGAAGTACTACATTTGCAAAAAATAAATTTGTTTTATGAATACACAGGATCTTACAAAAGATACCAAAGGAGAGATTGTTATCTATCAATCTGAAGAAGGGAGAGCCGCTATTGATGTTATTCTTCAGGACGAGACAGTTTGGGTAACTCAGGAGCAGATGGTTGCCCTCTTTGGCAAGGCAAAATCTACTATTAGCGAACATCTTAAGCATATTTTCGAAGAAGGAGAATTGGATCAAAATTCAGTTGTTCGGTTTTTCCGAACTACTGCCGCTGATGGCAAATCATATAATACCGCATATTACAACCTTGATGTCGTCATTTCTGTTGGCTATCGCGTTCATTCTGTGCAAGGTACACGTTTCCGTCAATGGGCAACTCAGCGCATTCACGAGTATATCATCAAAGGCTACACATTGGATGACGAACGGCTAAAAGGTAACGGAGGACGTTATTTCCGCGAATTACTCCAGCGTATCCGCGATATTCGTAGTAGTGAGCGCAACCTCTATCAGCAAGTGACCGATATCTATGCAACTGCGGTGGATTATGATCCGAAAGCCGAGATTACACGTCAGTTCTTTGCTACGGTGCAAAATAAGATGCACTATGCAGCACACCAACATACAGCGGCTGAGGTGGTCTATGACAGAGTCGATAATGAAAAGCCGATGCTCGGCATGACGAACTTCAAAGGGAACTATATCACAAAAGATGATGTAACTATTGCCAAGAACTATTT
>CAJOCN010000007.1 GCA_905233255.1 Paludibacteraceae bacterium | reverse complement strand
AAAAAATGACATACGCAAGCGCGCATGCCATTTTTTCTAAATTTTACTCATTTTGTGGCAATTTTTACCATTCATTGCCACTCAGGTTCAGTTCTTTCTTACTTTACAATAGCACCCTGTGCATTGTACAGAACGCCGTTCTTCTCGATCAGCAGCTGGCCGTCAACAATACGCTTAACAGCCTTAACCTCTGCCTCGGTGTTACCAAGAGCAGTTCCGCCACCATTAGCAGTGAAGACGATCTTGGAAATACGTCCCATAGCATAACCTACATTATCGCCATCACGGGCTTGCGGATTTTCTGCATCCGGAATATAGAACTTGATAACTACATTGCCCGCCTCTACATCAAACGCTTCAGTCTCCTTCATATCTTGGTTAGCAGAACCTTCTGCAGAAAGAGTACCATTTACTTCAACGTGACGGTACGGTCTGCTACCACCGGTATTGGAATAAGTAACAACTACCTTACCTGCCACAGTAGTCTGGAACGAAACTTGGTTGCCTTGGAAATAAGAACCACGGTTTGCATATTGAGCAATACCCATCAAAGCAGCAGCATTGAATGCCTCTGTCGGGTGGATAAGAACATCTGCGAAGTTGAACTCCTGCTCATTGCTCGGCAGAGTTGCTGCTTTTTGTTCTGCTGTTGCAGATCCAGCATTAGCCCAATCCCAAGTGGTACTTTCGCTAACAGGAGCAAGTGCGGTAGCAGCAGCGCGGCTATAATCTACCGTGTAAGTTTGAGCATTCTCACCATCCTCGGCTATTACTTGAACGAGAATTTGCGTCTCAAGCTGTTCGTTAACAGAAACAGAAACATCTGCATTATCATCATTAGCGACAGCGGTTACATCCGGGATTGCGTCATACAAACCGATTTCGATATTGTAAGCATATTTGTCTGCTGCAAAGTCAGCCGGGGTAACACCATTGATCTTGAGGTCGCTCAGAGTAGCGTCATGACCCAACTCGCTCTTAACAGAGAAATTAATCTTGTAGGTCTTGGTTGCAACTCCATTTTCTGCGGTAACAACGATGGTTGTGGAACCGGTTACGCTCTCTGCATCTGTCTTAACGGCAGTTGCGCCGGCGTGATTGAGTTCATAAGCAACTTCCGGAACCTCGGTAGTACCCATTGTGAGTTGGCAGTCGTACTCCAGAACACCCTCGTTCTCAACGAACTTGGAAAGATCCAAAGCGTTCTCACCAACGCTGATAGCTTTCAGAGTAGCATCGTCTGATTGTACATAAGCAGCAAAAGCTAAAGAAGTAAATTCAACGTTTGCACCATTAGGACGGATATACCATACACCTGCTTCAAGAGCGACTGTTTTTGTCCCTGTATAGGTTGAATCTGCGTTATATTCACCTCTGGTGATAGAAAAGGTACCAGATTTTGTACCGACAACAACATTCTCTTTTGCAGCCAATTTGAACTTAATATATTCAGTGGTGCTTTTCAGTTTCAATAGGTTAGCAGGAGTCCAAATCTTAAGGTTATTAGACGTTGCATTATATTCAATACCTTCAAAAGTGAATAATGTTTTTTCTCGTCCAACACGGATAGAATCCAAACGAACGGAATAACCAACTTCACCACCTTGCAACAGATTATCACCTTCTTCTTCTACTTGGACTTGACAAATAAATACATTGCTATTATTGCCAACATGGATATAGATAGTTGCATTTGTACTTGGAGTAAAGGTGTATGTTCCTTTTGTTCCTTGATTCTTCGTAGCAGTAAATTCATGAATTTCAGCTTCTGTTGCGCCTTCTTGAATCATTGAAATATAGAATTTATAGTCCGAGCTAGCTTTGTTATAAGCCCAAACAGTGACCTTTGCACTATTTGTTTTTGCGTCATACTGAATAATTTTGCTGTTCTGATAAGCACCCACTGGCGTAGTATGTGAGCCTCCTAGTTGGATGTACTTTGCAAATTCGGTATCATCCACTGTGTACGCTTTTGAACTAGAAGTGCTCGTGCAACGGAAATCAGTTCCGTTAACAGCACCTGTGGATTGGTTAATCAACACAATCGGACCATCTGCCCACAAGCTGAAGCTTGCCATAACGGCAGCGGCTAATAAGAATAATTTTTTCATAATGTTAAATTAGTTAAATGAATAATTGGGTTGTTAATAATAGCCAAGGGCTATTTTTATTTCGAGTGCAAAGATACAATAAAAAAATGACATGTGCAAGCGCGCATGCCATTTTTTATAAATTTTACTCATTTTGTGGCAATTTATACCATTTATTGCCACTCGCTTTCCGCTCGTTCTTAACGGATACGGGCACCGGTTATGCTGTACAGAACGCCGTTCTTTTCGATCAGCAGCTGACCGATTACAATTACAAAAAATATCTGATATATGCAAATCAAAAATAATCACCGTAAAGTATATATATACTATGTATATATATATAGTGAAAGCCCCAAAATTGCATTTTGGGGCTTTCATCCTATGGTGATCCTATGGTGATTTTATGGTAATCCTATGGTTCGCGTTCGGCTTTGAGTAGATGAGAAGTAGTTCCGGTGTGTATAGCGCACGGGTAGCGCTGCCGGCTCTGCCTCTGCCGCAACCGGAGCAATGATGGTGAAGTTATACCTTACCCCGTTCGTAACATCCATTGTTCCGCTCAACTGCAGCTTAGCGCCGGACTCAATCAACTCGGATTTTGCGGTCAATGTCTTGATCGAATATACGCCGTCTTTGTTCCCGAGTCCTGAGTAATCCTGGTTGATATCCGTCTCCGTAAATACGCCTTCTAACGACTCCGAGTTGAAGGTAAGAGCGATATGGATTCCGTTCGTCCGATCCTGCACCATCAACTGGAACATCCCATATGCCGTATAATCGATCAGTATTGCGTCCTCGTACCGGATGGTTTCGGTTTTGGTGATAACCAGTTGCTTGGTGGTAAATGTTTTGCTCTCCACGCTGCCGGTTACCTTCAGTTCCTTGTCAATCGGGAAAGCCAAGACCGCATACTCCGTCTCCGGCTGCATGGAGGAGAAGGTATAACTGAATTTTCCTGTTAAGATGAAACTATCTTTCTCAAAACTCTCATACGTAGCTCCGTATGCCACTTCTTCCTCAATCAAGAGAACCGCCAGAGAATCAGCAGTGTATTGTTTCAGCAATGTACCATTTACGATAGCCCAGAAATACGGAACCGTGTCCAGAGTCGGCATAATCTCAACGGTAGCGCCGTTGGGTGTAATGTCCGTTACAGTGATTTTCAATGTCTGTTTGGCAGGCTGTTCAGGCTCATTCTGGCCTCCCTTACATGATGCGAAGCTGAACGCCACCAGCGCTGCAGCTACAAACGAAAAGAACTTTTTCATAATGTTCGATAAATTGTTAGTTTGAATATTAATTGATTGTTAGTTGTGTTGCGGTCATTTAGAAAAAACAAAAATCGTGCAAAGGTACACAAAAAAAATGACACTTGCAAGAGCAAATGTCATTTTTTGAACATTTTCAGGGATAATAGTTCGTTAACGAACTTGAGCACCAAGAACGTTGTATTTCACACCGTTCTTCTCGATGATCAGCTGACCGTTCTCGAAACGCTTAACGGCCTTCAGTTCAACCTCGGTATTCTCAATTGCCTGGGGTTCCGTATAAGCTGCATGGATAGATACGTGATAGAGATCACCGCTCTTGAGCAAGAAATCAGCCGTAACAAAGAAACCACCTTCCTCAGCCACTACTACTACATTGCTGACAGAGAACAACTCTTGTTTTACACCATTAAGCGTCAGCGAGCAGTAATATAGATCTACTTCTTCAGCCGTATAAGTGCCTACAAAACCCTCTTTCACATTGAGCGACAGCACAACAGCACCGTTCGCGTTCTCACCTGTGAAATCAACGGTACCATAATAAGCCAGATACGTATCATCAGCCTCACCATTCAAAGCAGACAGCGTAAACTCTTGCTTTACAGACGGAGCAAAGTACTTCTGGGTGAAGATATACACATCGCCGGTTTTTGCCAGCAACTCAGTAACAAAGATGATCGTGTCACCGTTCTGAGATACAGTAGCGCTTTTGTACTCCTTAATCTTGATCGCGGAAGTATCTGCCATTGCGTAGAGATATGTGTATTGCGCATCAAAATCTTCCGAACTGAAAATGCCCACAAGTGAATTAGTATTGATACACAAGCTAAAATGATAGTTCGCGTCTTGCGACATAGTCTGGAACCAGTAAGCACCCTCTGAATCACCTCCGGTATAATCAGAGAAGTCAGCCGGCAGCACGAACTCATGACGGATTGTATCCCCCGTGGGAAGAACCGGAGCATCATCCAACTCAATCTCGTAATCGCAGTCAAAATAAATGCCGCAATAATCAGGATAATATAATGAGTAGGCATACTTCTGATAGTCAAACGCGAAAATCTCTGCCTCAAAATCAAAGTCAAAAGAGCGGTTGAGACTATCCTTCAACCCGGTAGCAGAGATATGATACTTCGGGTATTGCGTGCCTGCGGATACATACGCAATTTCAAAATTACCGGTCAAATAAACCGAATCACCTGCAGCGGGTACATGAAATACCATTGCCGATTTATTATCGGCAGTGTAGGAACCGGCAATCTGGTCCTCTTTGCCATTGACAAAACCAAACTCAGCTATCAGTTTGTCACTTGCATCAAACGCGTCCAGATACCATGCGCCCTGATATAATTGACACTGTGCGGATGCAACCACTCTGGCGGGCTCCGCGGCTAGAGCGCGCCGCTCCAGACGGGAAGAGAAAATACTTTGGCCGATTTGACGAGCAGGAACCGTAAACTCAGCAGGGATTTGTTTCTTCTCGCTACGCTTTGCGGAAAACCCGGTTGCTGCACTTGCGCTCAGTGCTACCACTGCTGCGCACAAAAGAGTAAAAAATTTCTTCATACCTTAAATGATTTTAGTTAATAAATGTTGTATTTTGCTTTGCATTTTGCTACTTATATTCAGTTTCTTATATCAAAATGCTTGAAAACGGTGCAAAATTACAACAAATTTTTGATATATGCAAATTTATTTTTACTTTTTTACAAAAAAAAGCTGCCACCATAGTGACAGCTCTTCATTAATGAATTATTTTGGCTTAGAATTTCTTCAGACCTTTAGCTACAAAAGCAGGCTTGCGGGCAGGTGCTTTCTTGGCAGCAGCTTTCTTCGGAGCAACACCTTCTTGCATCTCTTCAGCGGCCGTCGAGAACTCAAACGAGAAGGTATATTTTACCTGATCAGAACCAACTACATAACCAGCCATAGAAGCGGTTTTAGCAGCAGCGTTCTCTTTACCCTCGATCTCAGCCTTGACGATCGGCAGACCATACTGACCGGCCTCCGGAGTCCATACATAGGAATACTCAAGCTCCAAATCTGCCTCGGTAAACTTGCCGGCAATAGTCTCGCTGTAGATATTCAGCGTTACATCTGCCAACTTACCGTTGGTACCATAAGCAAGGAACGAACCATCATAATCACGGTAGTCCTCGAAACCGCCCTCCGGCAGCACGCCTAAATCAACTGTTTTGGCGATCGTAATGTCGGGAGTAGAGAAGTTCTTCTTTGCGAAATCACCAATGAACTCACCCTTGTCATCCATTTTAATAGCGGTAAATACATAGTCCGTCTTGGGAGTCACAGCGATGGTGTCGGAAAATGCACCCTTCATCAGGAGATCAGCATAAGTAAGGTCATAGCCGTACATTCCATACATTTCAATCATGTAATCCATATTGGCCTTAATAGAGAGCTTAAGAGAATCATCGCTCATGCCTTTTATGTCTGCAGCCGCAAAATAATAAGCTACATAAGTAGCCGCGGTGTCCACCGGCTCAACCTTTACGATTGCAGAAGTTGCTTGGATGTCACTGACGGTGATCTTAAAGCCATTCACAACAGGATCGTTACCATTGCAAGATGCGAAGCCGAACGCTACCAGCGCAACAGCTACAAATGCAAAAAATTTCTTCATAGTAATAATTAATTTTAGTTAATAATGTTGTATTTTGTTTGACAATTTGTTACGTATGTTTAATTTTTCATATCAAAATGTTCAAAACTGATGCAAAAGTACTACAAAAATACAATATTAGCAAATATTTTCAGTACAAAAGCACAAAAATATTAATTTTGTCAAGTCGAGTTTACAAAATACGAAGAATGATAGTACTTCGAGCGCGTAGGGACACAAAAAAAAGGTGCTTGTCGCACCTTTTGTGTCCCCCGAGGGACTCGAACCCTCGACCCACTGATTAAGAGTCAGTTGCTCTACCAACTGAGCTAGGGAGACTCGCGTTCGGAATGTTCGTTTTTCCAAAAGCGGGTGCAAAGGTACTGCTTTTTTTTGACATGACCAAATATTTTTGCAAAAAAATGCATTTTAGGGGTCATTTTTTCTGCATCATGCTCTCTGCAAAGGCTTCAGCCGCCTCAATCTGGTCTATTTTGCCGACATCCATCATCCGATAGTCCTTCGGCACATAGGCTTGGAGAGTGGAGAGTTGATAATTGGTACAGAGGTGGAGATAGAAGTCAATGAGGGAGAACTTGTCTTCTTGTACATCCTCTAACCGCCTCAACACCTCGGGACTCAGGATTTGCATTCCGCTGAAGGCCAAGAGTCTTAGACCGCTACGCTCAAAGAACAAAGACCGTTCACTTTGTTCACTCGAAGACAAAAGACTCTCCGGACGCACTTCGCCTGTCGCCACATTCGTCCATCCGCGGAGTATGTTATTCGCATCAAAGAGAAGATACCGTTGTGTCTCCCGCTCGCTCACCACCAGCTGGCTGACGCCCGTCTGCTCATACCGCTCTACCAACGCCCGAATATCTATATTACTCAATATATCCGCGTTGCACGCGAGAACAGGTTCATTCTTAATTATTAATTTTTCCTTTATAATTTTCTTCAGTCCTCCGCCGGTCTCCAACAGACACTCTCGCTCGTCGCTCACCTCTATATGTGCGCCCCACCCTTTGTTCTCCCGGATGGCATCAATAATCATATCCGGGAAATGATGCACATTGACGATAATATCCTCAATGCCCGCATCGCGCAGTTTCTCCACCTGCCACTGCAACAGGCTCTTACCGCCTAACGGCACTAAGGCTTTGGGCATTCTATCGGTTAGCGGTTTGAGCCTTGTGCCCAACCCCGCTGCAAAAATCAAAGCTTTCATATATAGACCGCTCGCGAAGCTCGCTATTAAAATGTTTTATCAATACCTTGTTCTCTATGGACGAGGTGGATACGGACATTGTATTTCTGTTTGAGGTGTTTGGCTACGTGCTCGGCGCAATAAACGGACCTGTGCTGCCCGCCCGTACAACCGAAACAAACCTGCAGATGCGCAAACCCGCGCTCGATGAACCGCTCCACGTGGTGATCCACCAACTTATCCACACTCTCCAGGAAAGTGAGGATCTCCCCGTCTTTCTCCAAGAAATCAATCACCGGCTGATCCAAGCCCGTCAGGCTTTTGTACTCCTCGTACTTACCAGGGTTATGGGTACTCCGGCAGTCAAACACATACCCGCCGCCGTTTCCACTCTCGTCAGCCGGTATTCCGCGCTTGAAGGAGAAGGAATAAACCGTAACGGTAAGCAAGCTCTCCCCGTCCCTCCCCTCAAGGGATGGGGAAAGAGCGTGGTTGTTCAATAAGGCACACGCCAACTCATTTATGCACGGATAGCACGTAGCGAGGCCCTTATTTATGGCGAATAATTCCTGTAAATTACGCAGTGCATTGGGGATGGAGGCGAGGAAATGCTCCTTGCGCTCGAAATAGCCTCGGTAGCCGTAGGCGCCGAGCACCTGGAGTGTCCGCAGCAGGACGAAATGCGGCAGCGCCGCACGCCACTCGTCTTCAGCCATGCATGGCTGAAGCTGCTTCAGTTCGTCCAGGTAGGCGTCAATCAGTTCCTCGCGCAGGGGCTGCGGGATATTCGCCTTCGCCTGCCACAAGAACGAAACTACATCATACTGCGTCGGGCCTCTTCTGCCGCCCTGAAAATCAATGAAGTACGGCTGCCCGTCCTTGATCATCACATTCCGGGATTGGAAGTCGCGGTAGAGGAAACAACCCCTCTCCGCCTCTCCCCTCAAGGGAGAGAGTATTTTTGCAGTCAGTTCGTCAAAATCGTCCTCCAGTTTAGGCTCCGAGAACTCGATCTTCGTGCCCTTCAGGAAACAGTATTTGAAATAATTGAGGTCCCACCGGATGGCTCTTTCGTCCATCGCGGGTACCGGAAAACAGACACTCCAGTCAAAATCCTGCGCGCCTTCCACCTGTACGTGCGCGAGCGCGCGCAACGCGCGTTCTAATAAGGTGCGCTCCTCTTGATTGAAAACACCCGTCTCGCGGCCATGCTTGATTGCGTCAAAGAGCAGCGTGTCTCCCAAATCCTCCTGGGTATAACTCATCTCATCCTCGCTCACCCACAGGACGCGCGGCACAGGCAGTCCTTTTTCCGCAAAATGGCGCGACATGTAGATGAACGCGCGGTTCTCGTCGCGGTTCGTGCCTTCTACACGAATGATACTTTTACCCTCCGCGTCCGTCTCACGGCTATAAAGCCTATTTGACCCTTGCTTCGCGATATTCATTATTCTCTATACCTTGAATTGCAATGCGTGGTGAATACATGTTACTTTGCAGGGACCGATGATATTTTCCAAAATACCATCCGCCTCAAAGAGTATATGTTTGCGGTAGTTGATCTCTATCTCGCTGCCGCAGATGGGATAGACGAACGGCAGTTCGGTCAGTTTGCCGTTATACAGTTTCGGCAACGCCTGAATAATCTGTTTGAAAGTCGGCTTCTTGACAAACATTGAGTGGAACACGCCATCCGTCGGATCCGCCTCGGGGTTCTGCTTGATACCTCCGCCGGAGAACGGACCATTGCCGATATTCATGGTAAACAACGCATCATGCACCACCTCTTTGCCGTCCACTTTAAGAATCATAGGCTGCGCTTCGTGCTCCACAATCGCGGCAATCAAACCAAAGAGATAGTTCACATGGTGGCTGCCAAGGTAGTATTTCAGCGTCTCCGCTTTCTTGCAACAAAGCGGATCGACGCCAAAACCGACGGAATTGATAAAATAGCGGTGGTGCTCGATGTTATTGCGCCAATAGGTGACGCATCCTATATCAATCGGATGCCCCTCACCCTCGAAGAACCGGCGGAGACTCTCCTTGAAATTCTTGTCCAGTTTCCAGTACCTGCCCCAGTCGTTGCCCGTTCCGCGGGGCATGAGACCAATCTGCATCTTCGCTCTCTGCTCCGCCGTCAACGATGACCGCATGATACCGTTCACCGCCTCGGAGAGCGTACCGTCACCACCTAAGATGAGAATCTCGTCATAGCCCTTTTCTACCAACTCGCGCGCCAACTCGATGGCATGGCCCGCATATCTGGTCACACGGTAAGCAAACGGCTGATGGCGTTTGCGCAGCAGTTTCCATAGATATATACGCTGCGCGCGGAAAGCCCTCTTGCCCGATTTCGGATTAATTATGATGCCTAACATGATATTATTTACGATTTATCCATTTACCATTTGGTCATTTGGAAACGCGAGTGCAAAGGTACAAAAAAAAATGCACATACGCAAGGGTTTGTGCATTTTTCTACAAAAAGACGAGTTATTTTATTTGAAGTACTCGTTTACTTTCTCATTAACTACAATTTCCTCCTGGAAGATGTAAGCACCCGTTTTAGGCGACTTAACCATCTTGATGCACTTAGAGTGCGCACGTCCGGAGTTTCCGGTTTGCAGTGTTGCGACCGCTTTCTTTGCCATAGTTCTAAGCCTTTCTAATTAGGGTTAATTACTTAATCTCTTTGTGAAGCGTGTATTTCTTCAAATAGGGATTGTACTTCATGAGCTCCAAACGGTCCGGAGTGTTTTTGCGGTTCTTGGTCGTAATGTAACGCGACATTCCCGGAACTCCGCTGGCTTTTTGCTCGGTGCACTCAAGGATTACTTGAACGCGGGCTTCTTTAGCTTTCTTTGCCATAATTCAACTCCTTTCGTTTAATAGAGATAACCCTTCTCAGCCGCTTGTTTCAAAGCGTTGTCCAGGCCAATCTTGTTAATTGTTCTCAGACCTGCTGCACTCACGTTCAGCTCGATCCATACATCTTGTTCTACCCAGTAGAACTTGCGGCGGAAGAGGTTCACGTCGAAGCTACGTTTAGTACGGCGCTTCGAGTGCGACACATTACAGCCGCCCATGGCTTTCTTGCCGGTAATTTGACAAATTTTTGACATTGTATTATATATTTTATATTATTTTCAATTCGGGTATTCTTCGCATACTTACACGAAAAATCGTGCAAAGGTACAACTTTTTTTTCAATTGTGCAAATTTTTTAGCAAGAAAATGAAAATTTGGGCATTTTTTGCAGGATTTCTGCGTAATCCTTAGCCCTCGCCGTGGGCGAGTTCTACAAACCGAAATAAAAAAACTCACTTGAAAGCGAGCTCTCAGATGAGTTTTTTATTCAGTCTAGTGATCCATGCAGGATTCAAACCTGCAACCCCCACATCCGTAGTGTGGTACTCTATTCAGTTGAGCTAATGGACCATCGCGTTCGGCGATAAAATTGCTTCTTTTTCAAAAGCGGGTGCAAAGGTACTGCTTTTTTTTGACATGACCAAATATTTTTGCAAAAAAATGCATTTTAGGGGTCATTTTTTTGCTTCTCGGGTCTCTTTTATGCCAATTTGAGCCATTCTATAGACATTACAACCGATAAAATTCCCCAAAACGATGGCTCCATAATAGGCAGCCAAAGCGCCCCAACTGACAGGGGATGTATTCAGCAGATAAACGCAACAATAAAACGCATCCGCCACGCAGTGCGGGAAACCGCAGAGGATAAACGCCGGTACCGCGAACAGCAACGGCAACCAATCCGAGAAATCCCTATTCTTGCGCGCAAAATCCACAGCCAGAGACATCAGCAAGCCGCAGCCTATAGCCAACAGCCCCGTGCCAAACCATCCTGTTTGCAACCGGGCGGTGATGATTTTTGTTGCCGCCTCGCCTAAGTGCAATGGCGAGAATAGAGAGATGGAAGCCACGGCAAGGCACCCTATGATATTTCCGAGCAGTATCAGTAACAGCGGAAACAGATCCCGCCACCCCGATAAAAAGCCGGCAGTGCCGGTATATAACCGCGCGCCATACTTCACTACAGCAATCAAGCCGACGCAGAACAGGAACATTCCCAATACCGGATTGGCGAGAAATCCCCATCCTGCTATACCGATGAGGATTCCTGCGAAAATGGATTTTGTCATATTGTTATTTGGTTAGTAGTGCTGCTATACGCGTCATTGCTTTGCGGATCTCTTCCTCGCTGACCGCATAAGACAGACGGATGCAAGAGGGGCACCCGAAAGCCGACCCCGGGACGACTGCCACATGGGCTTCGTCCAGCAGTCGCTCAGCCACCTCATCGCCCGTTCCCCAGGCACTCACATCCGGGAAGAGGTAGAAAGCCCCCTCGGGTCTATGGAACTTCAGTCCGGGGATCTGAGATGCCAACTCGCAAATCAACTCTCTGCGTTTCTCGAATATTTTCCGCATTTCTTCCACACATTCCTGTTCGCCCGTAAGCGCAGCCTCAGCCGCTTTCTGGGCTATCATTGTAGCGCAGGTGAGTTGCTGTCCCTGCAGACGGATACAAGCGTTGATGAAAGCTTTGTTCTTGGACATCAGCCATCCGATTCGATAACCTGTCATCGCATACGCCTTGCTTACGCCGTTGATGATAATCAGGCGTTCCGCCAGATCCGGGAAAGAGGAGAAAGTGACGGACGACTTGCCGTAAATCAGTTCATTGTATATCTCGTCGGCAAGGATATATACATCGGGATGTTCGCGCAGTACGTTCACCAGCCCCTCTAACTCCCGGGCCGTATAGACGGCTCCTGTCGGGTTATTGGGCGAGCACAGAATGATCATGCGTGTCTTGGGTGTAAGCGCCTTACGTAGCGCATCCGGCGTCAGGCAGAAACGATCTTCATACCTCGTCACCACAGGCACTACCACTCCTTCCGCCAGTTTCACCATCTCGCTATACGACACCCATGCGGGCATCGGAATAATCACCTCATCGCCCGGATTGATCACTGTTTGTATGGCATTATAGATTGCCATTTTAGCACCCACAGAGACCAACACATCATCCGCGATCCAAGGGATAGCATTTCCGGCAAGCTTACTCTGGTAGTTAGCGACCGCATCGCGCAATCCGGGTATACCGGGCACCGGTCCGTAGTGCGACCAGTGATTATCGACAGCTTCCTGCGCTGCGACGCGCACGTGCTTCGGGGTATCCATATCCGGTTCGCCCAGAGACATGCTGACTACATCTACGCCTGCGGCTTTCATCGCCTTCGCCCGAGCCGACATCACCAGGCTCTGCGAGGCTTCAATTTTCAATACACGATCTGATAGTTGCATAGGAAAAATATCAATTATCAATTATCAATTATATAGTGTGCGCCGAGGAGCCGTCGAAGCAATGGGTACAAACCTGACTTCGGGGCAAACCGATGGCACGGATCAGGGTCTCCAGTTTGGTAAAACGCAGGGAGTGCAGCCCGAATTTATCAGCTATACAATCCACCATCCGCTTGTACTCGGGCGAGTCGGTTACCGTGTACGCGCGCACGCGTTCCTCATTTAATGCTGCTTCTTCACCCTCCAACTCAGCAATCGTCCGCCGGGTAATCAACTCCATTACAGACTTGGACTCTGAGAAATTGATGAACGGACAACCGTGCATCAGCGGCGGGCACGCTACACGCATGTGTATCTCCTTGGCGCCGCCATCAAGCAGGCAGCGGGTGTTGTCTCTCAGCTGCGTTCCGCGGACGATCGAATCATCGCAGAGTAAGACCCGCCTGTCGCGTAAGATGGCGTTGTTCTGAATCAGTTTCATCTTAGCCACCAGCGCTCGCATGTTCTGGTTTACCGGCATGAAGGAGCGTGACCACGTGGGCGTATATTTGGAGATAGCCCGGCGGTAAGGCACATTATGTCCCTCGGAATAACCGATCGCCATACCGATTCCCGAATCCGGCACACCGCAACAACAATCGACCTGCGTGTCATCCTCCTTACCCATCGCAAAACCGATGTAGTTCCGTACGTCCTCTACATTGCGCCCCTCGAAAACAGAGGTCGGGAAACCGTAATAGACCCAGAGGAAAGAACAAATCTGCATATGATCCGGTAACGGTTCCGCCAACTGCTCTATTCGGTCTGCAAGCAGACGGACCACCTCGCCCGGACCTAAATCCCGGACGATGGAGTACCCTAAATTATAGAACGCGGAGGGTTCGCTGGCGGCGCAATAGGCACCCTCCTTGGAACCGATGATAACCGGCGTGCGTCCCCATAAGTCGCGGGCACAGACGATGCCGTTCTCCGTCAGGAGCAGGATGGACAGGGAGCCTTTTATCTTCTCTTGCGCATAACGGATACCCTCTTCCAGCGACGGATTCTGAATAATCATCAGCCCCACTAACTCAGTGGGATTCACTTTGCCGGACGAGAATTCCGAGAGGTGCATGTTGTTTTCAAGCGCCTCTGCTGCCAACTCCTCCAGATTGGCAATCTTGCCAACCGTTGAGATGGCGAAACGCCCCAGATGCGAATTGAACAGCAGCGGTTGGGCGTCCGTATCGGAGATGATACCTATACCCGCGTTTCCGAGGAATTTAGGCAACTCCTCCTCCATCTTGCTGCGGAACGAGGCCTGCGAGATAGAGTGAATCACACGCTTGAAATGTCCCGTTGCGGCGTCATACGTAGCCATACCACCCCGGCGCGTGCCTAAATGCGAGAGGTAGTCGGTACCGTAAAAGACATCCGTGACACAAGGCCCTGTGCTAATGGATCCAAAAAAACCAGCCATAATTTAACAGACTTACCTTTTATACCTATTTTCTCAAATATGAACGGATGTTCTTCTCTATCCGCGCCGCCAAATCATCCGTCTCCTCACGGACAAACGCATCGCCGGTGATACCTTCATACAACTCAACATATCGATCCGTAATATCTTTCACGATAGCCGGTGTCATTTCGGGCACCTGCTGTCCGGCCTTGCCTTGGAAACCGTTACTCATCAGCCATTCGCGCACGAACTCTTTGGACAGTTGGCGTTGCGGCTCACCGGCAGCAAAACGCTCCTCGTAACCCTCTGCGTAGAAATAACGGCTGGAGTCCGGCGTGTGCACCTCGTCCATAAGCATCACTTGACCTTTATAGCTGCCAAACTCATATTTGGTGTCCACCAGAATCAGTCCGTGCTTCTGCGCGATCTCCTGTCCGCGGGCAAAAAGCGCCAAGGCGTATTGCTCCATCTGCAGATACTCTTTCTCCGGTACTAATCCGCGGGAGAGGATCTCTTCACGGGAGATATCTTCGTCGTGGGTACCGATCTCGGCCTTGGTGGTCGGCGTAATGATCGGCGTGGGGAACTTCTCGTTCTCGCGCATACCGTCCGGCAGTTTCACACCGCATATCTCACGCACACCGGCTTTGTAGGCACGCCATGCGGAGCCGCACAAATACCCGCGCACAATCATCTCCACCGGATACCCCTCGCAGCGATAGCCAACCGACACCATCGGATCGGGAGTCGCCAACAGCCAGTTAGGCACGATATCACGCGTGGCGTTCAGAAACTTGGCTGCAATCTGGTTGAGGATCTGTCCTTTGTAAGGAATACCCTCCGGCAGAATGACATCAAAAGCTGAAATACGGTCGGTTGCTACCATGCAAAGCAAATCGTCGCCAATGAAATAGACGTCACGTACTTTGCCGTGATAGACACTCGTTTGACCGGGAAAAGAAAAGTTGGTTGATGTTAAAGCGTTCATACTATTTGAGTTTGTTTAGTATCATTTATACTCGTTCCATTCCTTGATCGCCAGCGAATCCAGCGGCACATCAAGGAAGGCATTGATGAATGCCTCTGCCAATCGGGCATTCGTGATCAGGGGGATATTCAGATCCACTGCCGTACGGCGCATCTTGTAATAACTGTCATGCACCGAATCCGCCAGCGTATCTACCGGAATACCCACAAACAGTTCTATCTCTTTCTTATGCATCAGATCCGATACGATCGGTTGTTTGAGTTGCCCGTACTCGTCCACGTGCTCCTTCTTGTACACGCGTATGTTCGGTACGCCCAGCCCGTTGAGGTACTCGCTCGTTCCGCCGGTTGCGTAGATGGTGTACCCGCGTTGTACCAGACGTTTGATCACGTCCAAGAGGTGCGCACGCTGCTTCGGACCGCCGATGGCGAAGAGGATATTCTTCTTCGGGATACGCATTCCCACGGACAGCATCGCTTTGAGCAACGCGCAGCTGGCATCCTCGCCTAAGCAGCCCACCTCGCCGGTGGAAGCCATATCGACACCCAATACCGGATCGGCGTTCTGGAGCCGGTTGAACGAGAACTGCGAGGCCTTCACACCCACGTAGTCAAAGTCAAAGAGCGACTTATGGGGTTTCTCTATCGGCAAGCCCAGCATGATACGTGTGGCAATATCTATCAGGTTGATTTTCAATACTTTGCTCACGAACGGGAACGAACGGGAAGCACGCAGGTTGCACTCAATCACCTTGATCTCATTCTCTCTCGCGAGATACTGGATATTGAACGGACCGGAGATATTCAGCTCCCGCGCGATTTGACCGGAGATACGCTTGATTCGGCGCACCGTCTCTACGTACAGTTTCTGCGCTGGGAACATGATCGTGGCATCCCCTGAATGGACTCCGGCGAACTCCACGTGCTCGGAAATAGCATACGCGATGATCTCGCCGTCGCGCGCCACGGCATCCATCTCCACCTCCTTGGTATTGGTCATGAACTTGGAGATCACCACCGGGTGTTCCTTGGACACCTTGGCGGCCAGCTGCAGGAACTTATGCAACTGCTCCTCGTTGGAGCAGACATTCATCGCTGCGCCGGACAGCACATACGACGGACGCACCAGCACAGGATACCCCACCCGGTTCACGAATTTCTCTACGTCGTCCATCGAACTCAGCGCACTCCATTCCGGCTGGTCCACGCCGATGCGGTCCAGCATGGCGGAGAACTTGTCCCGATCCTCCGCATTGTCAATCGACTTGGCGGAAGTACCCAGAATAGGCACTTGCTGTGCATCGAGTTTCATAGCCAGGTTATTGGGTATCTGGCCTCCCGTGGAGACAATCACGCCATGCGGATTCTCCAGCTCGATAATATCCATTACGCGCTCGAACGTCAACTCATCGAAATAGAGCCTGTCGCATACATCGTAGTCCGTGGAAACGGTCTCCGGGTTGTAATTGATCATGACCGACCGGAAACCGTTGCTCCGGATGGTATTGAGAGCCTGCACACCACACCAGTCGAACTCAACCGACGAACCGATTCGGTATGCCCCGGACCCTAACACAATAATCGACTTGTGGTCGCCCGTGTAATGTACATCGTTCTTGGTTCCACTATAGGTCAGATACAGATAATTGGTCTGCGCGGGGAACTCTCCGGCAAGCGTGTCTATCTGCTTCACCACCGGCAATATACCCATCTTTTTGCGGTACTCGCGCATCTTCAGGACCGCCTGGTCCATGCTCATCTCTTTGCCCAACCCCACTGCACGGGCGATCTGGAAATCCGAGAATCCTAATTGTTTGGCGCGCAGCAGCAGATCATGCTGCAGGTGCTCCAAACCGCCTAAACTCTTGAGCTCGGTATCTAATTCGATAATATGTTTCAGCCTCTGCAGGAACCAGTTGTCGATCTTCGTCAGCTCATGAATCCGCTCCACGCTGTAGCCTTCGTACATCGCTTGCGCGATAGCGAAGATACGCTTGTCCGTCGGTGCCTTGAGAGCGGCATCCAGATCATCCACGCGCAGGTCTTTGTTCTCCGTGAATCCGTGCATACCCTGCCCGATCATACGCAGACCTTTCTGGATGGCATCCTCGAAGGTGCGACCGATAGCCATCACCTCGCCCACGGATTTCATCGAACTGCCTAACTCACGGTTGACGCCGCGGAACTTGCCCAAATCCCAGCGCGGGATCTTGCATACCACGTAGTCCAGCGCCGGCTCGAAGAACGCCGAGGTCGATTTGGTAACCGAGTTGGATAACTCGAACAGACCATACCCCAATCCTAACTTGGCTGCCACAAAAGCCAGCGGATAGCCCGTAGCCTTGGACGCCAATGCCGACGAACGGCTCAGACGCGCGTTCACCTCTATCACGCGGTAGTCCTCCGACTCGGGATCAAAAGCGTACTGCACGTTGCACTCGCCGACAATCCCCAAATGACGGATGATACGGATGGCTAACGCACGCAGTTTATGGTATTCCGAGTTGGTCAGCGTCTGCGAAGGAGCAATCACAATCGACTCGCCGGTATGGATTCCCAGCGGGTCAAAGTTCTCCATGTTGCAGACCGTGATACAGTTGTCATAACGGTCGCGCACTACCTCGTACTCAATCTCTTTCCATCCCTTCAGTGATTTCTCCACCAGCACTTGCGGCGAGAACGAGAAAGCCTTCTCAGCCAAGAGGTTGAGTTCCTCTTCATTGTCGCAGAAACCGGAGCCTAAACCGCCTAAGGCATACGCAGCACGGATGATCACCGGGTAACCTAATTCTTTTGCGGCACGGCGCGCATCTTCTATCGTCTCGCACGCCTCGGATTTGATGGTCTTGACATCTATCTGATCCAACTGGCGGACGAACAACTCTCTATCCTCGGTGTTGATGATCGTCTCCACCGGTGTTCCGAGTACCTGCACGTTGTATTTCTCCAGCACGCCCGACCGGTACAACGCCACGCCGCAGTTCAGTGCGGTCTGACCGCCGAAAGAAAGCAGAATGCCGTCGGGACGCTCTTTCTCAATCAGCCGCTCCACGAAATACGGAGTGACCGGCAGGAAATAGATATGATCCGCCACTCCTTCGGAGGTCTGTACCGTAGCAATATTCGGATTGATCAATACGGTCTCTACTCCCTCCTCGCGCAGGGCTTTGAGGGCTTGTGAACCCGAATAATCGAACTCGCCGGCCTCACCGATCTTCAGTGCACCGGAACCGAGTACCAATACTTTATGAATATTCTCTAATTTCATATCGATCCATTTACTGGTTGAGAAGCTTTACAAATTCATCGAACAGGAACTCCGTATCCACCGGACCGGAACATGCCTCCGGGTGGAACTGCGCGGAGAACCAGGGCTCCGACTTATGACGGATACCTTCATTGGAACCGTCGTTCATGTTCACGAACAGAGGCTCCCACTCTTTCGGAAGCGTATTGGCATCCACTGCATACCCGTGGTTCTGCGAGGTGATGAAGCACCTGTCCGTCCCCACCATCCGTACCGGCTGGTTATGCGAGCGGTGACCGTAAGGCAGCTTATAGATGGTAGCACCCGCAGCTTTGCCCAACAACTGGTTGCCCATACAGATACCCGCTATCGGTTTGTACGACTGCATATAGGTCTTGATATGTTCTACCAGCACGCCGCAGGTATCCGGGTTTCCGGGACCGTTGGACAGGAACAACCCGTCTGCCTCTATCGTATTGAAATCATAATCCCACGGCACACGGATCACCTCTACATCGCGGGCAATCAAACAGCGGATGATATTGTGCTTCACGCCGCAATCCACCAGAATGACTTTCTTTCCCTTGCCCTCGTTATACCGGATCACCTCTTTGCAGGATACTTCTGCCACAAAGTTCACATCCTCGTATTGCGCCTCGGGAGCCGGCTCGCAGCCCTCAATCTCTATCGACCCCATCATCACACCATGCTCGCGTAATAACATGGTTAGCGCGCGTGTGTCAATGCCTGTGATACCGGGAATCTGCTCGCGTTGGAGCCACGCACCGAGGGTCTCTTTGCCGTTCCAGTGGCTGAACTCGCCGCTGTATTCGCTGCAAATAATGGCCTTGGCGTAGATGCGGTCGGACTCCATGAAAGTCGCCAGACCGTCCGGACGGAACGAAAACTCCGGCACGCCGTAGTTACCCACTAACGGAAAAGTGAGGGTCATCAACTGACCCGCATAACTGGGATCGGTCAGCGACTCCGGATAGCCCATCATTGCGGTGTTGAACACCACTTCGCCGCTTACCGGGACATCAGCTCCGAAACTGTACCCCTCAAAGGTTGTTCCGTCGCTGAGCCGTAATATTGCTTTTTTTCTCATCTCCATATTGTTGCCTCACGATCGGGTCCAACAGAAATAATCTTGATCGGAGTGCCTAACTCGCGCTCCAGGAAATTCACATAATGGATAAACGCTGCCGGCAGTTCCTCTTGCTTCGTGCAATGAGTCAGGTCCGTCTGCCAGCCGGGGAACTCTTCATATACGGGCTCCACGTTCTTGTCTATCGAGAACGGGAAGTCACGCGTCACCTCGCCGTTCACGCGGTAAGCCGTACATGCCTTGATAACCGGGAATGTGTCCAGTACATCGGATTTCATCATCAGCAACTGGGTCACGCCGTTCAGCATGATCGTGTACCGCAATGCCACGAGGTCGATCCATCCGCAGCGGCGCTCACGACCTGTGACGGCGCCGTACTCATGACCGATAGCGCGGATCTGTTTGCCCGTCTCGTCGAACAACTCGGTCGGGAACGGACCCGCTCCGACACGCGTACAATAAGCCTTGAAGATACCATACACCTCTCCTATCCGGCTCGGTGCCAATCCCAAACCCGTGCAAGCACCGGCGCAAACCGTGTTGCTCGAGGTCACGAACGGATAGGACCCGAAATCGACATCTAACAGCGATCCCTGTGCACCCTCGCAGAGTATCGTCTTGTCTGCCGCCAGAGCCTTGTTCACAAAGTGCTCGCTGTCCACGAACCGGAACTGACGCAGGTACTCGATACTCTCCTTCCACTCTTTCTCCAGTTCCTCCAATCCGTCCATCGAAACAGGCGCTCCGCCGTTGGCTACCGCAGAAGCGTTCAGCATATTGATCATGTCGATATGCCGGTTGCGGGCTTGCGCGTATTTCTCTGCAAAACCGTCGAGAATATCACCCACGCGCAGACCGTTACGGCTGATCTTGTCCGTGTAAGTCGGACCTATTCCTTTGCCCGTCGTACCGATCTTGGCTTTGCCTTTGGCGGCCTCGTTGGCTTGGTCCAACAGTCGGTGGGTCGGCAGAATGAGGTGCGCTTTCTTCGATATATACAGCCTCTCCTGCAGCTTGTGACCGGAGGTAGCCAGTTCCTCCGCCTCTTTGCGGAACAGGATCGGGTCCAGCACTACGCCGTTACCGATCAGGTTGATCTTGCCGCCTTGGAAGATACCGGACGGAATACTGCGCAGCACGTATTTCTGACCTTCGAACTCCAGCGTGTGGCCGGCGTTCGGGCCGCCCTGAAAACGGGCTACTATATCGTACTTCGGCGTGAGCACATCTACCATTTTGCCTTTGCCCTCATCGCCCCATTGGAGTCCTAACAGGATATCTGCCTTTTTCATATTCCTAATTGGTTAAAAATATAATCTACGTTTTTCATATAGTATTCCAGCGTGAAACAGCCGTCGATCTCATCCTCCGACAGGTATTTCATCACCTCGGGAGTACTCTTCAGCAGCTCTTGCATCTGTCCGCCTTCCATCAGCGTGCGCATCGCTACCGGCTGTACCAGATCATAAGCTTGCTCGCGAACGAGTCCTTTCTCAATCAGCGCGTTCATCACACGCTGCGCGAAGATAGCGCCGTGCGTCAGACCTATATTGTGCAGCATGTTCTCGGGATAAACTACCAAATTGTCCAATATACCCATCAGCCGTGCCAACATGTAGTCCAACAGCATCGTGGCGTCCGGCAGTACGATTCGCTCCGTAGAGGAGTGAGAGATGTCACGCTCGTGCCAGAGAGCGATGTTCTCCGACGCCGTACACATATATCCGCGCATCACCCTCGCACAGCCGCAAATGTTCTCCGACGAGATCGGATTGCGTTTGTGCGGCATGGCGGAGGAGCCCTTCTGTCCCTTGCGGAAAGCCTCTTCCACTTCGCGCACCTCCTGTCGCTGCAGGTTGCGGATCTCTAAAGCAATCTGTTCCAACGAACCGGCTATCACCGCCAGCGACGACAGATAGAAAGCGTGGCGGTCACGACCCAACACCTGCGTGGCGATCTTCGCGGACTCGATTCCCAAGTGCTCGCACACGTACTGCTGGATGAACGGCGGGATATTGGCGTAGTTGCCCACCGCGCCGGATAACTTACCGGCCTCGACTCCCTTCGCCGCCATCTCGAACCGCTCGATGTTACGCTGCATCGTGGAGTACCACAACGCCCATTTGAGACCAAAGGACGTCACGTCGGCGTGCATGCCGTGCGTGCGACCGATTACCGGCGTATATTTGAACTCATTAGCGCGTTTCTGCAGCACGGCCAGGAACTGTTTCAAATCCTCGCGGAGGATGGCATTGGCTTGTTTGAGCAGATAGCCGTTGGCGGTATCTACCACATCCGTGGAGGTCAGACCGTAGTGGACCCACTTACGCTCTTCGCCTAACGACTCGCTCACCGTGCGGGTGAAAGCCACTACGTCATGCCGTGTGATCTCCTCAATCTCATGAATGCGGTCCACGTCAAACGATGCCTTGGCACGCAGCTTGGCTACATCTTCTTTGGGCACTACCCCTAACTCCGACCAAGCCTCAGCAGCCAGAATCTCTACCTCCAGATAGGCTTGGAACTTGTTCTGCTCGGTCCATATGTTGCGCATGGCTGCGCGGGAATAACGATCTATCATGCTTGTTTTACCTTATACGAAATACATTTATACGCCTCTTCTACTTTCGCCAGAGCTTTCTCAACCGTCTCATCGGTAGCCAACAGCACGCCGTAACGACGATGTCCGTGCACCTCCGGTTTGCCGAACAGACGCATCTGTACGCCCGGAATAGCTAAAGCTTTCTCTAATCCCTCGAACTCTACCTCTTTGCCTTCGCCCTCAATGACGATAGCCTTGCTCGCGGAGGGTTGGAAGAAACGTACCTCCGGGATCGGCAATCCCAATACCGCACGGGCATGGAGCGCGAACTCACTCAGGTCCTGGCTGATCATCGTCACCATGCCTGTGTCATGCGGACGGGGACTGACTTCCGAGAAGATCACTTTGTCGCCCTGCACGAACATCTCCACGCCGAAGATTCCGTAACCGCCTAACGCGTCGGTAACCATCTTGGCGATGTGTTGTGCTTGCTTTAACGCGTCCTCGCTCATTGCCTGCGGCTGCCACGACTCGCGGTAATCGCCTTCTACCTGGTGATGACCGATCGGCTTCAAGAAAGTGGTCCCTCCTGCGTGACGAACGGTCAGCAGCGTGATCTCGTAGTCGAAATGAATGAACCCTTCCACAATCACTCTGCCCGCTCCGGCGCGACCGCCTTCTTGCGATACCGCCCAAGCGCGCTCTATCTCTGCCTCCGTATGAACGGTCGATTGACCATGACCCGAAGACGACATGATCGGTTTGACCACACACGGAATACCGATCTCCTTGACCGCCGCGATGAACTCGTCGTGGTTGTCCGCGAACTTGTACGGCGCGGTCGGCAAATGCAACTCCTCCGATGCCATGCGGCGGATGGCCTCGCGGTTCATCGTCAGGAAAGCAGCCTTGGCGGTCGGGATAACATGATACCCCTCTTTCTCCAGTTCAACCAGGGTCGGAGTGGCGATAGCCTCTACCTCCGGAATGATAAGCGAAGGTTTCTCCGCCTCGATGATCTCACGCAGACGGTTGCCGTCCAGCATGTTGAACACATGCGACCGGTGAGCTACCTGCATCGCCGGAGCATGGGCATAACGGTCACAGGCAATGACCTCTACACCGTAACGCTGAAGTTCCATCGTGACTTCTTTTCCTAATTCTCCGCTACCGAGTAGCAGTGCGCGCGTAGCGACTTGAGTAAGTGGCGTTCCAATCTTCATTGTTATTTGAGTTTTTGTTGATATTCTAGTAGGTGATTAGTAGGTGATTAGTAGGTGATTAGTAGGTAATTAGTCCGTCATTCTCCTGTTAAAACACTGCAGTGTATTATACATCAGCATGGCGATTGTCATTGGTCCTACTCCACCCGGGACAGGAGTGATGGCACCGGCTACAGGAGCCACGCTCTCGTAGTCCACGTCTCCGACCAGTTTGCCGTCTGCTATGCGGTTGATACCGACGTCAATCACCGTGGCGCCCGGCTTGACCATCTCACCGGTAATCATCTGCGGACGTCCGACTGCGACTACCAATATATCCGCCTCACGGCATACTGCCGCCAGATCCGCGGTACGGCTGTGCGCAATCGTCACCGTGCATTGTTTGTCCAACAGCAACTTGGCTACCGGTTTTCCGACGATATTACTGCGTCCGACGACTACCGCGTGGCGACCTTCCAGGACCGTATTGCTTTTCTCTAACAACGCCATGATACCAAGCGGTGTGCAGGGAACGATACACTTTTGGTTGAGCCATAGTTTGGCTACGTTCGCAGGATGAAAACCATCCACATCTTTCTCCGGCGCAATCGCCTCTATCACACGCTGCTCGTTGATATGTTTCGGTAACGGCAGTTGCACCAGAATACCGTCAACCGCCTCGTTCTCATTGCGCTCGCGGATGATGCGCAGCAACTCTTCTTCACTCACATCCTCCGGCAACCGGATCAGTTCACCCTCAAAGCCGCAGTACTCCGTAGCTTTGATCTTACTCCTTACGTACGACAGGCTGGCAGGATTCTCACCCACGATGATCACATCCAGACACGGCTTGCGGCCATATTGTTTCGCCAATGCCGCTACCTGCTCGCGTATCGCTTCTTTCTCTTGTTGTGCTATTTGTTTTCCGTCTATTATCATAACGCCCAATGTGCAATATCTTTTCTATAGAATAAATTGGGACAATGGATTTTCTCCAGTTCCCGGTAAACATTCTCTTGTGCCTGACGAACATCCGCTCCGTGCGCAATACACATCAGCACGCGTCCGCCGTTGGTCACTAACCGACCGTCCTTTACAGCCGTTCCCATATGCAGGATAAGACCGTCAAAGTCCTCCGTTCCTGTTATCTCTACGCCTTTTTTATATGCGCCCGGGTATCCGCAGGAAGCCATTACCACACCCACTGTCGCTTGCTTACGCCATTGGACTGCCTCCAACGCCTCGCCGGTGGCAATCGCGTGGAAGACTGTATAAGCGTCGCTCTCCATGAGCGGTAATACCACTTCCGTCTCGGGATCACCGAAACGGGCGTTGAACTCGATGACCTTGATTCCGTCTTTGGTCTTCATCAGACCGCCGTAGAGCACACCGGTGAGCGGTTTACCCTCTTGAACCATGGCGTCTGCCACGGCCTGCAGGATATGTTCCTGTGCCCATTCCTCTTCCTCTTTGCTGATGAACGGAAGCGGTGTGTATGCACCCATTCCGCCGGTGTTCGGTCCCTTGTCTCCGTCAAAGACACGCTTATGGTCCTGACTCAGCGGCATCGGATAGACCTTATGGTGATGAACGAATGCCATGAACGAGAACTCCGGTCCCTCCAGGTAGTCCTCTATCACGACACGCCCTTTGCCGAACGCTTCGCCCACCAGCATGTCTCTCAGCGCTTGCTCTGCTTCCGGTTCGTCTTGCGCAATCACTACGCCCTTGCCTGCCGCCAGACCGTCGTATTTGAGTACGGTCGGATAGGTATTACGCGAACGCACGTACTGCATCGCTTCGTCGTAATCGGCGAAACTGCGGTATGCAGCAGTCGGCACGTTATATTTCGCCATCAGTTCTTTGGCAAACTCCTTGCTCGCTTCAATCTGCGTAGCGGCTTTGGAGTGTCCGAACACAGGTATTCCCGCCTCGCGGAACGCATCTGCCACTCCGGCTGCAAGAGCCGCTTCCGGTCCCACCACACAGAGATCAATCTGGTGCGTCTGTGCGAAAGAGAGCAGTTGCGCCACCTCCGTATCTTTGATGGCTACGCACTCGGCAAGTTGCGCGATACCGGCATTGCCCGGAGCGCAGTAGATGTGCTCCACCTGTGCGCTGCGACTCAACTGATACACGATGGCGTGCTCGCGTCCGCCCGATCCTATTACTAAAACGTTCTTATTCATCTGAGTTACCCGTTCTTCATTAGTGTTTGAAATGACGCATTCCGCTGAAGAGCATCGTTATATGATGCGCGTTGGCAGCGTCTATACTCTCCTGATCACGCACGCTGCCACCGGGTTGAACGATAGCACGGATACCATACTCCGCTGCACTCTCCACGCTGTCACCGAAGGGGAAGAAACCGTCCGAAGCCATTACTAATCCTGCCTCCTTGATATCTTTTCCTTCTGCTGCAAGAGACTCTTGTGCCTGTTTGAGCGCGATAGCAGCAGAACCCACACGGTTCATCTGTCCTGCTCCCACGCCGTATGTGCGACCGTCCTTGACGACTACTATCGCATTGGATTTCACATGCTTCACAATGTGCCAGCCGAACTGCAGATCACTCATCTGTTCGTCCGTCGGTTGGGTCTCCGTGACGCACATCTCTTGGGTCAGCCGGATAGTTTCGGTATCCAGTTGTTGCGCTAACAGACCGCCGTTAACCGATACGTACTGCATCTGTTTCGGGCTCTCGGAAGACATATCCACTTCCAAGAGACGCAGATTCTTCTTGGTCTCCAATACCGCTAAAGCTTCCTCGGTGAACTGCGGTGCCATGATGATCTCCAGGAAGACAGGCTTCATCAGTTCCGCCATCTCTTTGTCCACTACGCAGTTGGTTGCCACGATACCACCGAAGATAGACACGCGGTCTGCGTCATAAGCTTTGGTCCAGGCCTCTACGCCGTTCTTGCCGATAGCGGCGCCACACGGGTTCATGTGCTTGAGTCCCACGCAGAAAGGAGTCTTGCCGAACTCGCGCACGATATTCAGCGCGGCGTTCGCATCTTGTATATTGTTGTACGACAGCTCTTTGCCGTGCAGTTGCTTGGCGGAAGCCAGGGAATACGGCACTTGCTCCTGAGCGGCATAGAACTTAGCGTCCTGATGCGGGTTCTCTCCGTAACGGAGTCCCTGCTTGAGATCGTACTCCAGGAACAGTTTCTCGTTCAGCCCTGCCGCCTTGCGCATGTACGCAGCGATACACATATCGTATTCTGCAGTGTGCGTATAAGCCTTGGCGCTCAACTCCAGACGCGTCTCTTTGCGGGTGTTACCCTCACTCTGTATCTCTTTCAGCACACGGCTGTAATCGTTCGGGTCGCAGACTACGGTCACGTCGTTCCAGTTCTTGGCTGCGGAGCGCAACATGGACGGTCCGCCTATATCGATCTTCTCAATCGCCTCCGCCATCGTCGTTCCCTCTTTGGCAATCGTCTCACGGAAAGGATAGAGATTGACACACACCAGATCGATTAACTCAATGCCGTTTTGCGCCAATGCCTCCATGTGCGAGGGCTCGTCGCGACGCGCCAACAAAGCGCCGTGCACCTTCGGGTGAAGAGTCTTCACACGACCGTCACAGATCTCCGGGAAACCGGTTACCTCACTGATACCGATGGTCTTGACGCCGCTCTCTTCCAGCAACTTCTGTGTACCGCCGGTAGCAATGATCTGCCACCCTGCTGCTTGCAGTCCTTTCACAAACTCCACCAAACCGGTTTTGTCGCTTACGCTCACTAATGCTCTTTTCTGTGCCATTATTCTGTTCTGTTTTTTATTTGCTGATGATTTGATTTGTTCCTGCCTGTACACGGCCTATGATCTGTGCTTTCTCGCCGCAATGGTCTAGGATGGACAGCACTTTGGATGCATCTTGCTCCGCTACTGCAAGCACCATGCCTATACCCATATTGAAGATATTGAACATCTCACGATGAGGGATTTGACCTTTGGCTTCGAGGAAACGGAAGATCGGAAGAATCTCCCATGCGCCTTCCTCAATGTAGAACCCTTGACCGGGCTGGAAGATGCGAGGGATATTCTCATCAAACCCTCCTCCAGTGATGTGCGCTACGCCGTGTACATCGACTTGGCGCATGACTTCCAACACCTGTTTCACATATATCTTGGTCGGAGTGAGGAGCACTTCGCCTAAGGTCTTTTGGGTATCCAGCTCCGGATAAATCTGATGCAGATCGAGATTCGCGTCACGGACAATCTTACGGACGAGCGAATAGCCGTTGGAGTGTACGCCGGAGGAACTGATGCCGATCAGCACATCGCCTTCCTTCACCTTTGTACCGTCGATGAGTTTCGATTTCTCTACTACTCCGGTGGTATAACCGGCGATGTCGTATTCACCGTTTTCATACATACCCGGCATCTCGGCTGTCTCGCCGCCGACGAGTGCGCAACCCGCCTGACGGCAACCTTCCGCTACACCGCTGACGATCGCCTCAATCTGCGAAGGGATGTTATGCCCCGTAGCGATGTAATCGAGGAAGATGAGCGGTTCGGCTCCCTGCGCCAGCACATCGTTGACGCACATTGCCACCGCATCAATACCTATCGTATCGTGCTTGTCCATCGCAAAAGCAATCTTCAGTTTGGTTCCCACTCCGTCGGTACCGCTGACCAGCACCGGCTCTTTGATATTTAGCGCCGAGAGGTCGAACATACCTCCGAACGAACCGATAGAACCCATCGATCCATGGCGGACGGTGGAACGCACATGCGACTTGATTCTGCTTACTACTTCGTATCCGGCTTCCAGATTCACGCCGGCTGCTTCATAATGTTGCGCCATAACGATTTGGTGTGTTATTTAGTGCTTAAAATAGTTTACTGCGTTCTCAAAGAGCGGCTGTTTCTTGTTGCCGGCGATGTTGGTAAAGACGCCTTCTTCCCACCGCTCGGAGTGCCCCATCTTACCGAGAATCTGTCCGTTGGGCGAGATGAGTCCCTCGATGGCGTAGCACGAGCCGTTGGGGTTATAAGGCGACTCCATCGTCGCCTCGCCCGTACACGGATCGGCGTAGCGGAATGCCACTTGACCGTTATTGAACAACTCGCGCGCCAGTTCTTCACTCACTACCAGTTTGCCCTCTCCGTGACTCACGGCGATACTATGCAGATCGCCTGTCTGCATACCTTGGAGCCACGGACCGCGGGTGGAAGAAACGGTGGTCGTCACCATCTGCGAGACGTGGCGGTTGATATCATTGCGGAAGAGAGTCGGACTATCCGTCGTTACCTGACCTAACTTACCGTACGGTAGCAAGCCGGATTTGATGAGTGCCTGGAAGCCGTTGCAAATACCGAGGATCAGACCTCCGCGGCTGAGCAGGTATTCGATGGCACGACTGATCTTCTGCTGGTTAATGACCGAGACGATGAACTTCGCCGATCCGTCCGGTTCGTCACCCAGAGAGAAACCGCCGGCGAGCATCAGTATCTGTGCGCGGCGGATATGTGCCTCCATCTCATCGATAGACGCAATCACATCGCTCTCCGTGAGGTTACGGAAGATGGTCATCTCCACTTCTGCGCCCGCTTTGCGCCATGCTTTGGCACTGTCGTAGTCGCAGTTCGTGCCCGGGAAAACAGGAATATAGACGATAGGCGCTTTGTGTTCTACGCCCTTCGGCATGAGGTCGCTGTGCTGCGGAGTCATCGTAGCCGGATAAACTTTACGGAAGGGCGTTGTGCACGCCTCGTAGAGTTGCTCGCGGCGGACGGGCTCTCCGTTGATGACGAGGTTCTCGCTCTCTGTTACTTGTCCCAAGAGAAGGGCGGACGGGATATTCAGTTCCTCCGTCGCCTCTACTAAAATACTGCCGTACTGGTAGTCGAAGAGCAGCGATTCATCGATACGGAGGTCTGCACCTTTGGCGTTGCCGAACGACATCTTCGCCAATGCCTCACACACTCCGCCGAAGCCGATGGCGTATGCCGAAACGATCTTGCCGGCATGGATAGCCTTCGTGGTCTCGGACCATAGTTGCTTGAGTTGGTCGGTATCGGGCATGTAGTTCTTGAGCGGCTTGTGCTGCAAGAGGTACAGACGGTTGCCCGCTTTCTTCAGATCCGTGCTGATGACCTGATCCGCCTTGACGGTCGTGATACCGAAAGCAATCAGCGTCGGCGGCACGGATATATGTTCGAACGTACCGGACATCGAGTCCTTGCCGCCGATGGACGGAAGGCCTAACGCCACCTGCATCTTGAGTGTGCCCAAGAGTGCGCTGAGCGGCTTGCCCCAACTATGGCGGTCATCCGTCATGCGCTCAAAATACTCCTGGTAACTGAACCGCATGCGGCTGTAATCCGCTCCGGCGGCTACCACCTTGCTGCACGCCTCCACAACGGCATAAGCAGCTCCGTGATAGGGGCTCCACTCCGCGAGGAAGGGGTTGTAGCCGAACGCCATGATCGATGCCGTGTTGGTGAATCCGTCGGTAGGCAGTTTCTGCACGGAGACCTGTGTCTCGCTGCGTTGCAGTCTGCCGCCGAAAGGCATCAAAACGGAGGAACGGCCGATGGTGGCGTCAAACTCCTCGATGAGTCCTTTCTGGCTCGTCACGTTGGCGCTCTGCATCACATGACACATGCGTTCTGCGAGGGTCTTGCCCGCTACCGTCTGACGGAACGGATTGCGCTCCTCTACCGGCAGAATGGTAGCCTTGGTATAATGTTTGGCACCCGCACTGTCAATGAACGCGCGGCTCAGATCCGCCACCGGTTCACCTTTGTAATACTGGCGCATGCGACCTGTGTCGGTCACGTCCGCCACGTGCGTTACTTCTATATTATCGAGATGGCAGAAGTGCTCGAAAGCCGCTTGGTCTTTCTTCTCCACCACTACTGCCATACGTTCCTGCGATTCGGAGATAGCCAACTCCGTGGGGTTGAGACCGGAGTACTTGGTCGGCACACGGTCGAGGAATATATCCAAACCGTCTGCCAACTCACCGATAGCCACACTCACGCCACCTGCTCCGAAATCGTTGGACTTCTTAATAAGGCGCGTTACCTCGTGGCGTCTGAAGAGGCGCTGTATCTTACGTTCCTCCGGTGCGTTACCTTTCTGCACCTCGCTGCCGCAGGACTCGAGGGATGCCTCGGTATGCTCCTTACTGGAACCCGTAGCGCCGCCTATACCGTCCCGTCCGGTACGACCGCCCAGCAACAGGATTACATCGCCTGCCTTTGGTGTCTCGCGGCGCACGGCATCCGCCTTGACCGCTCCGACGACTGCGCCCACCTCCAGCCTCTTGGCTACATAAGAAGGATGGTAGATCTCGCGTACATGCGTGGTAGCCAGACCTATCTGGTTGCCGTACGACGAGTAGCCGGCAGCCGCCTTACGGGAGATGATCTGTTGCGGTAACTTACCCGCCAGCGTCTCGCTTACCGGCGCATAGATGTCGCCCGCTCCGGTGACACGCATCGCCTGATAGACATAAGCACGACCGGACAGCGGGTCACGGATAGCGCCACCCAGACAGGTGCTTGCGCCTCCGAAAGGTTCTATCTCCGTAGGGTGATTATGGGTCTCGTTCTTGAACTGCAGGAGCCATTTCTCCATCTTTCCGTCCACATCGACGTCAATGAAGATGGAGCAAGCGTTATTCTCTTCGCTCACCTCCAGGTCGTCCAAGAGCCCTTTCTTCTTCAGGTAGCGGGCACCGATGGTAGCCAACTCCATGAGGCAGAGCGGTTTGTTCTCGCGGCCGAGCTCCACACGGATGTGACGGAAGGTCTCCAACTCCTGCTCTATATCGGGTTTGATGAACGACTCCTCCACCTCTATATCCTCCAGAATGGTGGTGAACGTAGTATGGCGGCAGTGGTCCGACCAATAGGTATCGAGGATACGCAGTTCGGTCTCTGTCGGTTCGCGGTGCTCTTTCCGGAAATAATCGACTACGCAAGCGAGGTCATCTGCATTCATTGCCAATCCCCACTCCTTGCAGAACGGCGCGTACTGCTCGCGTCCCATGGCGGTGAAGCCTGCCATGGACGCCAATGGTTTCACATCGGCAGTCTGCTGGCGCTCCAGAAGGCCGAGGTTCTTCTCTCTCGCCTCCACCGCGTTGATATAATAGTGCCGGATACGCGCCATCTCTTCGTCCGTCATGGGATCCTCGAAGATCAGCAACCTGCCGGAGCGGATGTCTATGTCCGCGTTCGGGTCAATCAGATGCACACAGTCGATGGCAGACGAAGCGCGTTGGTCAAACTGACCGGGGATGAACTCTACCGCCAGGTAGCGCTTGCCTTCCAGCGAAACGAAGTCCGTCACATCGTCGGTCACCGTCTCGCCAAAGACGCTGTAACGGCTCTTCTCCAGCAGTTCCTCGCTGAACCCGAAGAGGTCGTACACGCAGAGATAGCGCATCTTTCGGATGTGCAGTTGGAGGTTCTCGTTCAGCTCGTGCCGCAGGCTCTCCGCCTCTACGCGAAATCCTTCTTTCTTCTCAACAAAAAGCCTTTTGTTCATGTCAGATAACGGTTGCTAATACCTTTTCGGTTTGTTGACGACGGAATGCTATATATTGTTCCCGAAGGGACTTGTCCTGTAATGCCAGAATGCTTACCGCCAGCAGCGCAGCGTTCTTGGCGCCATCGATGGCTACGGTAGCTACGGGTATGCCGCTGGGCATCTGTACCATTGACAGAAGGCTGTCCAACCCGTCCAAGGTCTTGGAACGAACCGGCACACCGATCACCGGCAGATGGGTCAGACCCGCAATCACGCCCGCCAGATGAGCGGCACCGCCGGCTCCGGCGATGATGATACTCAGTCCCCTGTCCTCGGCACTCTCCGCCCACTCCATGAGCGCATGCGCTGCACGGTGCGCAGAGATGACGCGTTTGTCCACTTCGATACCGAAAGACTCTAAGGTGTCTATGGCGGCCTGCATCACCGGCAGGTCACTCGCCGAACCCATAATAACTCCTACTTTCATTTTATTATTCCCATTCGATGGTTGAGGGCGGTTTGGAGGAGATGTCGTAGCATACCCGGTTGACGCCCTTTACCTTGTTAATTATCTCGTTACTTATTTTTGCCAACACCTCATAAGGGATGTGTGCCCAGTCTGCAGTCATGGCATCGGAGGAGGTCACCGCGCGCAGCGCAATCGGGTTCTCGTAGGTCCGCTCGTCGCCCATGACGCCTACCGACCTCACTTCGCTCAGGAGGATCGCACCGGCTTGCCATATCTCGTCGTACAGCCCCGCCTCGCGGAGGTTATTGATATAGATGGCGTCCGCCTCTTGGAGAATGTGTATCTTCTCCCTGGTGATGTCTCCCAATATACGTACCGCCAGCCCCGGTCCCGGGAAAGGATGCCTCGTGATCAGGTGCTCCGGCATACCCATGCTACGGCCTACGCGGCGCACCTCGTCCTTGAACAACCACTTGATCGGTTCGCATAACTGCAGGTGCATCTCTTTAGGCAGCCCGCCCACGTTGTGATGGCTCTTGATGACCTTGCCGGTGATGTTCAGACTCTCAATACGGTCAGGGTAGATCGTTCCCTGCGCGAGCCATTTGGCGTCGGTGATCTTCTGCGCCTCGGCGTTGAAGACCTCCACGAAATCGCGGCCGATGATCTTACGTTTCTGCTCGGGTTCTTTGACTCCCGCAAGGTCATTGAGAAACTTATCACTGGCGTCCACGCCGATGACGTGCAGTCCGAGGCCCTCGTAGTCGCGCATCACATCGCGGAACTCGTTCTTACGCAGCATGCCGTGGTCCACGAAAATACAGGTCAACTGATCTCCGATCGCCCGATGGAGCAGTACTGCTACTACAGACGAGTCAACACCTCCCGAGAGACCTAAGATCACGCGGTCGGAACCTATCTGCTCGCGCAGCTCCTTTACCGTCGTCTCCACAAACGCTTCCGCACTCCACTCCTGGTTCGAACCGCAGATATCGACCACGAAGTTCTTCAGCAGCAACGTACCTTGCAGGGTGTGGAACACCTCCGGGTGGAACTGGGTTCCGAAAACCGGTTTCTCGCCGGGGATGTAATACGCGGCGTTCTCTACCGTTTCCGTGGACGCTATTCTTTGTGCGCCCACCGGCAGCGCGGTGATACTGTCGCCGTGCGACATCCACACCTGCGAGTGCTCCTCAAAGCCCTTGAACAGCGGGTTCGTATGGTCTATATATTGCAGGTTCTGCCGGCCGTACTCACGCGTACCGGCGCTCTCTACCTTGCCGCCGTTGGTATAACTGATCAGCTGCGCACCGTAGCATATACCCAGGATCGGCAGTCTGCCTCTGATACCGCTCAGATCGACCCGGAAAGCATCGTCCTGATAGACGCTCAGCGGCGAGCCGCTCAGGATCACACCGATCACGTCCTTGTCATCCTCCGGGTACTTGTTGTACGGCAGAATCTCGCAGAACGTGTTCAGTTCGCGTACGCGGCGACCGATCAGTTGCGTGGTCTGGCTTCCGAAATCCAATATGATGATTTTCTGCATACTGCGGTTGGGTTATTTCTGTGAATAGTTAGGTGCCTCCGAGGTGATGGTGATGTCATGCGGATGGCTCTCGAACATACCGGCGGAAGTGATCTTCACGAACTGCGCCTTGCGCAACTCCTCCAGGTTATGTGCGCCCACGTACCCCATACCGGAACGCAGACCGCCCAGGAGCTGATAGATCGTCTCGCTCACGCTGCCTTTGTACGGCACACGGCCTACGATACCTTCCGGCACCAGTTTGGACACATTGCTCTCTCCGCTCTGGAAATAGCGGTCGGCACTGCCGTCCCGCATCGCCTCGATACTACCCATACCGCGGTAGGTCTTGAACTTACGGCCGTTATAAATGATCGTGTCACCCGGTGCTTCGTCCGTACCGGCGAACATCGATCCGCACATCACACAGTTACCTCCGGCAGCCAGCGCTTTCACCACATCGCCCGAGTACCGCAGACCGCCGTCGGCGATCATCGGCACGCCGGTACCCTCCAGTGCTTCCGCCACCTCGAAGATGGCACTCAACTGCGGTACACCCACACCGGCAATGATACGCGTGGTACAGATACTACCCGGACCGATACCCACTTTCACGCCGTCTGCTCCGTTCTCCACTAAGAACCGCGCCGCCTCAGCCGTAGCGATATTTCCTACCACTACGTCCAACTCCGGATACTTGGCCTTGATGGCGCGGAGGGCGTTCACGATGTTCTTGCTATGCCCGTGTGCCGAATCCAATACTACTGCATCGACATGCTCGCGCACCAGTGCGTCCACACGATCCATATAATCAGCGGTTATACCCACGCCCGCAGCACAACGCAGATGTCCTTGCTCGTCCTTGTTGGCATGGGGGTTATCGCGCAGTTTGGTAATATCTTTGTAGGTCACCAGACCGATCAGCTTGCCGTCCTTGTCTATTACCGGCAGTTTCTCCACCTTGTGCATCTGCAGTGCGTCCATGATGGTCCGGTTGTCGGTCGCGCCGATGGTGATCAGGTTCTCGCGCGTCATTACCTCGCGTACCGGGCGGTTCATGTCCGTCTCGAAACGCAGGTCGCGGTTGGTCACTATACCTACCAGCACATGCTTCTCGTCCACCACCGGAATACCGCCGATGTGGTTGTCGTGCATCATCTGCAGGGCGTCGCCGATGGTCTGGTCGCCGGTGATGGTCACCGGATCGGCAATCATGCCGTTCTCCGCACGTTTGACACGACGCACCTGTGCTGCCTGCTCCTCTATCGACATGTTCTTGTGGATCACACCTATTCCTCCTTCGCGGGCCATGGCGATCGCCATCGTAGCTTCCGTGACGGTATCCATGGCAGCACTCACCACCGGGATATTAAGGGTTATATGACGCGAGAACTGCCCTTGCAGGTTCACTTCACGCGGGAGCACTTCGCTGTAAGCGGGCACTAACAGGACGTCATCAAAGGTCAGTCCTTCGGATTTAATTCGGTTTTGGTTCATATCTGTGAGTATTTTATAACATGTGGTCACAATAATAACAACGCCGTACGCCGTCGGCATCGATATACGATTTCTGCTCAACCGGTTCGGTGGTAGCGATACAGCGGTCGTTATGACAGGGTGTCCCGCTCGCCTCGCTCTGATGAGCTACATGCGAGCTATGCAGGTACTCGTCGCTAAGGAGGGTATAGATAATCGCCTTGCGTACGTACTTGCCGTTCTCCACCTGGCGGAAATAAGCGGCACGCGGGTCTTTGTCCACGCCGACGGTGATCTCGTTCACGCGGGGCAGCGGGTGCAGGACGATCATCGACGGTTTAGCGAGTGCCATCAGCCGCTCGTCCAGAATGAACGAGTCCTTGAGACGCTCGTACTCGTCGCGGTCCGCAAAACGCTCCTGCTGTACGCGCGTCATGTAGAGCACATCGACTATAGGCATCGCCTCCTCCAGGGTGTTCACCTCGGTGTAGGCATCGCCTAACTCGGCTTTCATGTAATCCGGCAGCGCCAACTCTTTCGGAGCAATCAGCACAAAATGTACGCCCTCGTAGCGCCGCATGGCTTTGATGAGCGAGTGGACCGTTCTGCCGTACTTGAGGTCGCCGCAGAGACCGATCGTCAAATGGTCGAAACGCCCTAACTCACGGCGGATGGTCAGCAGGTCGGTCATCGTCTGCGTCGGATGGCTGTGACCGCCGTCACCGGCGTTGATCACCGGGATACGGCTGAACTCACTCGCTACACGCGGCGCCCCCTCTTTATAATGGCGCATGGCGATGATGTCCGCGAAGGCACTTACCACCCGCACGGTGTCCGCTACCGTCTCTCCTTTGCTCACCGAGGACGAACGGGCATCGCTGAAACCCAGCACCTGTCCGCCTAACTCCATCATTGCGGCGGTGAAACTGAGCCTTGTACGCGTGCTCGGTTCGTAGAAGAGGGTAGCTAACTTCTTGCCCTTGCACGCCTCTGCGTACTGCGCCGGATGGGCGATGATGTCCAATGCACGGAGAACGATCTGCTCGATCTCCTGCGTACTGAGGTCTGTCGAGTCTAATAAGTGTCTCATAAGTTATCTCTAAATTGTATCAGTTCATTTTTCTCTTGCGCGGAGATATACCCCTCTTTCACCGCCACTTCCGCCAGCACATCGAGGTTACTGAGGCTGTGGTTCTCGGTCTTGGCAGTGGCAATACGGTCGAGCCCTTTCTGCATCCCGTACGTGAAGATCGACACGATGCCTAACACCTCCGCGCCGGCTTCGCGCAGCACTTCCACTACCTCCAGACAGCTGCCTGCGGTGGAGATCAGGTCCTCCACTACCACTACTTTCTGCCCCGGTACCAGTCTGCCCTCTATCCGGTTCTGGCGGCCGTGGTCCTTGGCGCCCGAGCGTACATAGCCCATCGGCAGGTTCAACTTCGTAGCCGTGATGGCGGCGTGGGCAATACCGGCAGTCGAGGTACCCATCAGCACTTCCGCCTCGGGGTAATACTGCTTGATCAGTGTCGCCAATCCGTTCTCCACATCCTCGCGCACCGCTACGTCGCTCAGCGTCAGACGGTTGTCGCAGTAGATCGGACTCTTGATTCCGCTCGCCCATGTGAACGGCTCTTGCGGACGCAGGAACACTGCTTTGATGCGCAGCAGGTCTGCTGCTATTTGTTCGCTTAATTCTTTCATATTACCAATTATCAATTCACAATTCACAAAGCGTCCTGGTGGCTTTGGTACAAACTGATGAGTCCGTACGGATCTTAAAACGTTTTACTAAACTCCGTAAGCCCTTTGTACATTGTAAATTGTGCATTGTACATTTAAACAAACTCTTTAACGCATTTTCTGTATGCCGCCACGGGATCCTCCGCAGCCGTGATCGGACGGCCTACTACGATATAATCGCTACCTATCTCCCGGGCGCGGGCAGGTGTCGTGACACGCACCTGGTCGCCTACTTTCCCGTCCGCAAAACGGATACCCGGGGTAACGGTCAGGAACTCCGCTCCGCAATGCTCCTTCACCATGCCTGCCTCCAGCGGCGAGCAGACCACGCCGTCCAGCCCCGCTTCTTTCGCCATCCGGGCATAGTGGCATACGCAATCGCTGATTGTACCGCCGATGAGCAGTTCGTCATGCATCCGCTCTTCGCTGGTCGAGGTCAGTTGGGTCACCGCCAACAGGATGGGCCGGGTACCGTCCGCACGGGTCAGACCCCGTAGCGCCGCTTCCATCATCGCTTTGGTGCCGGCGGCGTGCAGGTTCACCATCTCCACTTCCAGTCTCGACAGTACCGCCATCGCTTTCTCCACCGTATTGGGTATGTCGTGCAGCTTGAGATCCAGGAAGATCTTATGTCCTCTCTGGTGCAACTCCCGTACGATGGCCGGTCCCTCGGCATAATAAAGCTCCATACCGATCTTCACAAACGGTTTCTCCTCCGTGAAGCGGTCCAGAAACGCATAAGTCTCTTCGGCACTCGCGAAATCGCAGGCTATGATCACATCTCTATTCATTTTTCACTTTTCACTTTTCACTTTTCATTTTTCATCAAACAACCCCCACTATATCTTGTAAATGCGCTATTTTCAGTTCGTTCATTACCTCCGGCAGCCGTGTTATGATCTCTTGGCATACCATCGGGTTCTTGAGGTTAGCCGCGCCTATCTCTACGGCACTCGCGCCCGCCATCATCATCTCAATCACCTCCTCTGCGCTGCTCACGCCGCCGCATCCGATGATCGGTGTATCGGGACAAGCCTTGCTCACCTGGTTCACCATCCGTAGCGCTACGGGGAACACCCCGGGTCCCGAGTAACCGCCGTAGCGGTTCGCAATCACGGGCTGTCTGCGGCGGATGTCTATCCGCATGCCTAACATCGTGTTGATCAGACACAAGCCGTCGGCGCCGGCATTGACGCAAGCTCCGGCGATAGCTGTTATGTCCGTCACGTTCGGACTGAGTTTCATATACACGGGTTTGGTCGTCACGGCTTTGACCGCCCGGGTCACTTCCGCCGCCGCCTCCGCACTCGTACCGAAAGCCATGCCGCCGTTATGCACGTTCGGGCAGGAGATGTTCACCTCAATGATCGCCGCGTCCGTCTCCTTGTCTATCCGCTCGCACACATACGCGTATTCCTCTATACTGAACCCGCTCACATTGGCGATGACCGGTCCCCGGTAGATCTTCCGCAGCTCGGGCATCTCATGCCGTATCACTTCCTCCACGCCGGGGTTCTGCAGACCGATGGCGTTGATCAGTCCTGCGGGACACTCCGCTATCCGCGGCAGTGCATTGCCGTACCGTGCCTCACGTGTGGTGCCTTTGGTAGCGATGGCACCCAAGCGGTTGAGGTCGAGCCACTCGTTCATCTCACGCCCGAACCCGCATGTCCCGCTCGCCGGTATCACCGGGTTCTGCAGTTCAATATGTCCTAACTTAACTCTCAATTTTCAATTGTCAACTATCAACTTTCAACTTTCAACTTTCAACGCTTCCGCGTTGAACACCGGCCCCTCTTTGCACACCCGCTTGAATCCTTCTTTGGTCTCAATGCTGCATCCCATGCATATACCTACTCCGCAACCCATCCGTTCCTCCATGCTGATCTGTCCGTTCGTACCTATCGTCCGCAGGATAGCTTTGATCATTGGGAGCGGTCCGCAAGCGTAGTAGAACGGCATTGTGCATTGTGCATTGTGCATTGTGAATTGTTCCGTCACCACGCCTTTCTCGCCGTAACTGCCGTCCATCGTGCAGACCCTAACCTTGCATCCCATCGCTTGCATCTCCTGTTCCCCGAAGACCTCTTCCGCGGTATTGAAACCGAGTACGGCTCGCACTTTCTTGCCGGCTTTGCGCAGCTCTTTGGCGGCGTACATCAAAGGCGGTACCCCTACTCCGCCGCCGATGAGCAGCACTTCGTCCCCGGCTTTGGTCAGGTCATAACCGTTGCCCAAACAGCTCAGTATATCCAGTTCTTCGCCGGCGCGCATCTGCGCCATCGCGGCGGTGCCTTGTCCTACCGTCTTATAGATGATTGTCAGCTCGTCGCCCTCTATATTGCAAACGGAGATCGGTCTTCTGAGGTACAATCCGGGGATCTCTATCTCCACGAACTGCCCGGGAAGAATACCCTCCGTATCGCCCTGCAGCACCATCCGGTACACGCGCCGCGCGATACACTCATTGCTCAATATGATCCATCTACCGCTTCTCACCTTCTAATTGTGAATTGTGAATTGTGCATTGTGAATTCTCAAAAACGACGTTTCCACGAAACTCGTTTTTGACGCACCTTCCATAAACCTCCCACCCGGCGAAAGGCGTGCTATGCCCTTTGGAGACGAACTGCGCGGGGTCGATCGTATATCTCTCGTCCAGATCAAAGGTAGCCCAACTCTCGTCCATCGGCAGTCCCATGATCTCGCGCCCGCGCACGCTCATTAATTCTATTAGGCGCTCCATCGTCAGCATGTCCGTTCTCACCAGGTAGGTATATAGCAGCGGGAAAGCGGTCTCTATACCCACTATCCCGAAGGCGCTTTTTTCCAGTCCGCGGCTCTTCTCCTCCGCGCTGTGCGGCGCATGGTCGGTAGCAATCACATCGATCGTACCGTCCTGCACTCCGGCTAAGAGCGCCATCTGGTCGGCTACCGAACGGATAGGCGGATTCATCTTCCACGCTCCGTCTTCCTGTAACATCCGTTCGTTGAGTAGCAGATAATGTGGTGCCGTCTCGCAGGTCACGGGAATACCGCTCGCCTTGGCGTCACGGATGAGCGCCACACTCTCCTTGGTCGAAATGTGGCATACGTGCAACCGGCACCCCGTCTCCTCGCTCAACCTTATGTTACGCTCTATCTCGCGCCACTCGCTCTCCGAACAGATACCGCGGTGCCCATGCGCACGAGCGTACGCTCCGTCGTGGATATAGCCCCCGCGGAGCAGACTGTTGACCTCGCAATGTTCTACGATGATACTTCCGGCAGCGGCAATACGCTCCATCGCCTCGCGCATCAGACCCTCGTCCTGAATACCTCTGCCATCGTCCGAGAAACCCGCCACATGGCTGCTCAGTTCCTCGATATTAACGAGTTCACCCTCGCCTTTCTGGCAGAGGGTGATACTTGCATACGGATGAACGCCAATGTGGCTGTCACGCGCAATAATAGTGGTCTGTGCGGAGAGGTGCTCGAGGCTGTCGGGCGCAGGAAGTACGTTAGGCATCGTGAAGACGTCGCTGTACCCTGCACACATAGCCGCACGGCTACCCGAGAGGATACTCTCTTTGTACGCATAGCCCGGCTCACGGAAATGGACGTGCAGATCCACCAGCGCCGGAATTCGTATGTGACCTAACAGACTCATTGTGATTAGTAACGTTTATACTCCCTTGCGGAAGCAGTATCAGTAATCGAGTGCAAAGGTACTGTTTTTTTTTCACATACGCAAACTTTTGGGGCAGAAAATGCAATTACTTTTTTTTTGCAAACTTAACTTTACAATACCAAAAAATCGCCCCGAAGGACGATTTTTTTCAATGTACAATGTACAATTTACAATGTACAAAGGGCTTTTGGAGTTTAGTACAAGGTTCTAAGATCCGTACGGACTCATCTGTTTGTACCAA
>CAJOCN010000006.1:40762-69007 GCA_905233255.1 Paludibacteraceae bacterium | reverse complement strand
GACGGTATTCCCGATGAGTGGGAGACCACTTTCGGTCTCGATCCCAAGGATCCCAACGATGCGCGTACGACGACGCTCGTCACCGGGCATACCAATCTGGATGTATATTTCTGCCATTTGGTACGGAATTTGTACTAATCCTTTGAACCCATAAAAGAAACAAATATGAGAAAAAGTCTTTTATCTTTGAGCGCAGCGGTCTTTGCTCTTTTTTCTATGAGCGAAGCCACCCAGGCGCAAACGAAGTATTCCCATTATTATCAGAATCTGCCGTGCGCGGTAGAGCAGGTTAAGGAAGTGATCATCCCTGATTACACCGTTTCCATCGTTGATTTCGGTGGAGTAGGGGATGGGGTCACTGACAACACCGAGGCGTTCGCCAAAGCCCTCAAGCACCTTAAGAAACAAGGTGGAGGCCACCTCAATGTGCCCGATGGCAAGTGGCTCACAGGACCGATCAAACTGGTCTCCAATCTCGATCTGCACCTCGCGGATAACGCCACTATTCTTGGTTCAACCAACAAGGAACTTTATGTCCAGAAGAACGACTCCCTCCGCGATGGTTCCAAGAAATGCCACGCACTCATCTATGGCTCCAAACTGGAGAATGTCTCCATCACCGGTCATGGTACGATCGACGGACAGGGTATCTATTGGCGCCCGATCAAGCAAAAGAAAGTTGTAGCCCCCGAGGTGATTGCCGCGGACGGCGATGTATGGAACGAAGTGCTCGCTATGGGCGGCGTCACCAAACCGGACGGAAACAGCAAGAAATGGCTCGTGTGGTATCCGTTCAACCTCAATAAGGAACTCAATGTGCCGAATATCGCAGCGGACCCGATTATTCAGGAGAAGATGCGCCCGCATCTGGTGAATATCACCGACTCCAAGAACGTCCTCGTCGAGAATGTGCATCTGCTCAACTCCCCGAAGTTCCACTTCGTGCCCACGCGTATACAAAACCTTATTATAGATGGCGTGCATATCCGTTGCCCGCACTGGGCGCAGAACGGTGATGCCATGGACCCGGGTAACATTCAGGTGGCGCTGATCGTTAACTGTAACCTCTCCTGCGGTGACGATGGTATCTGTATGAAGGGTGGTGTAGGTCAGAAAGGAGTGGACGCTGGTCCGCAGCGTGACTTCCTCATCACCAACGATACCGTCTATCGTGCCCACGGTGGCTTCGTCATCGGTTCGGAGTTCTCCGGCGGCATGCAGCGTCTGGTCGTTAAGGACTGCCGTTTCGAGGGTACTGACATCGGTTGCCGTTTCAAATCTGCTCCCGGTCGTGGAGGATGGTGCGAGGATATCTACTGCTATGACATCATCATGAAGGATATCCGCGAGTCCGCTTTCCTTATCTCCTCCGGCTATGCAGACAAGGGTGCCGGTGTTTCCGCTACCGACTCCGATGACAAGAACGCCTTCTTCCCCGATTGGTCCAATATCACCTTCCGCAATATCACCTGTATTGGTTCCAAGCAGGCGGTCGATATCCAGGGACTCAAAGGAAAACCCGTGCATGACATCCTCTTCGACCAGGTGACCATCATCGGTAACCGCGGAGGTATCAAGATGGAGTATGCTGAGAATATCAACTTCACTAACTGCCAGATCAATCCCAAACCCATGCCGATCACGGAGTACAAAAAAATCAAAAACGTACTCTATAACGGCAAAGATCCGGACGCAGTGGAGTAAAAATGCAAAAAATCTACATTTTTCGGCAATATGTACTTGCATATGTCCGGAAAATGTAGTACCTTTGCATCAAATTTCTAGTTTTACTAGATTACTAGATTACTAGATTAACTAGATAAATAATTTATTAACTTTAAAAACTAAATCATTATGAAGAAATTTTTCCTCTTCGCAGCTGCCCTTGTTGCAGCTATGTCAATGAACGCCGCTGTTTGGGAGTTCAAAACTGACACTGTCAACACTGTAGAAGCCGTTAAAGCTAAGGCTCCTAACGCTACATTCACTCTCACGCAAAAGACTTCCAGTGACAATCAGCCTTATGTAGCTGTAGATTACAGCAAAATGTCTGGCGCTGATGCAGAATTGTATTTTACTAAAGCTCCTATTGAGGTAAAATTTACCTATAAGAACTCTAGTGATAAGACTGAGTGCCTCAAATTGTATAATAGTTATCTTCAGATTAACCGTAAGGGGGTTATCATGACCATCTATTGTATGCCGGGCGATGACATCATCATTACTCCGAAATCTTACTCCAAGGCATGTGAGTTCGCAGTAACCGGTGCAGACAAATCTGTTGTTGCTTTCGAGAAAAACTCAGAAGCTCCTATTTCCCTCAAAGCTACGGAGTCTGAGGTTGTATTCGATTCTTCGGCTCCTTCAGATGCTGATGCGTATGCTCAGGCTTGCCAGTTTGTAAAAATCCAAGTTGGCGCTGCTCAGGCTATTGACAACGTAAACGACGCTGTTAAAGCTGAGAAGTTCTTCCGTAACGGCCAGCTCATCATCCGCAAAAACGGCGTTGAGTACAACGCTCTTGGCGCACAACTCTGATTGGCACCAACGGCCTTTTAGACTTGGCGCACAGCTCTAATCCAAAGCATCAGCCATACATGGCTGATCACAATAAATGCAGACCCCCGGGCCTGCATTTATTTTTATGTCCTAACCCCTCTTTCTTCGCTCCTAACCCCTCTTTTTTCGCTCCAAATCCCAATTCTCACTCACCTTATTTAACATAACTCTTTAGTTCTTATTTAGTTCATCTTTAGTTCATCTTTAGTTCTTCTTTGGTTCTTCTTTGGTTCTTCACTATATAATACAGGGACGATTACGTAGAGCTAAACCTCTATTTAAATGCTGTTATTTCGTTTGTTGAGGTATCTCCGAGTGGCTTTTCGCGAGGGTGGACCAATGACTAATTGTTACATAGAAAGTGCGATTTTCAGCGCGGCGTTGATGCCATCGAGGGCGGAAGAGGTGATACCTCCGGCATAGCCCGCTCCCTCGCCGCAGGGATACAGACCCGGCGTGCTGACCGACTGTAAGGTCTCCGGATCACGCACGATCCGCACCGCACTGCTGCTCCGGCTCTCGACACCGAGTATCACCGCGTCATTGGTCAGAAACCCGGGGTATTTCTTATCAAAGTCCCGAAAACCTTGCTGCAACCGCTTGCCTATCTCCGCCGGCAACCATTGGTCTAACCGGCTCGGTACGATCCCCGGCAAATAACTGCATGCCGGTAGATCCTTACTTGCTCTGCCTTCTACGAAATCCTTCATCCGCTGCGCCGGTGCCACCGCGGAATTGTGAATTGTGAATTGTGCATTGTGCATTGTGAATTGTGCATTGTGAATTGAAGCTCCTTGCTCCCAAGCAAGCTTCTCCAGCGCTTCTTGATACTCCAGACCCCGTAGTGGATCATCGCCGGGAATATCTTCCGGGTTGATCTGAACGACCATGCCGCTGTTGGCGTACGGACTGTTGCGATGGCTGGCACTCATGCCGTTCACCACGCACGTTCCCTCTGCACTACCTGCCGGCACGATATGTCCGCCCGGACACATGCAGAACGAATAGACACCCCGTCCATCCACCTGCGTCACGAGGCTGTAGGACGCGTTTCCAACGTATTTGAGAACCCCCTCCTTCTCCCCCTCAAGGGGAGTGTTCCTCCCTTGTGGGGAGGTTAGGTGGGGTTTCCCAATATGGTACATCAGCCTGTTGATCAGCTCCTGCGGGTGCTCGGCACGCACACCCATCGCAAAACCCTTCGTCTCCAGCTTCACGCCTTCGGCGGCTAACATCCGATACGTGTCATGCGCCGAATGCCCGATCGCAAGGATAACAGGAATTGCAGAAATTCCGTTTTCCTCCCCTTGTGGGGAGGTTAGGAGGGGTTTTAGGCTCTCAATCTTTGTCTCAAAGTGTATCTCTCCACCGTGTTCCAGAATGCACTCCCGCATCCGTTTGATGATTGTCGGCAGTTTGTCGCTACCGATATGTGCGTGTGCCTCGTAGAGCACTGTGTCCGGCGCACCGAAATAATGGAACAGCTCCATCACCCGCTGCATGTTCCCCCGTTTCTTGGACCGCGAGAACAGTTTTCCGTCCGAGAACGTACCTGCACCGCCTTCGCCGAAACAGTAGTTCGACTCGGGGTTCAGCCCTTCGTTCCTATTCAGTAGGGCGATGTCCTTTTTCCTTTCGCTGACCTCCTTGCCGCGCTCGTAGATGATGGGTTTGATCCCGTGCTCCAGCAGCGTCAGCGCGGCAAAGAGTCCTGCCGGACCGGCACCGATGATGATGACCTGCCGCTCCGCCTTATGCACATCTTGGAACACCGGCGGTGTATAGAGTGGGAAACGGTCACCATCCGGGGAATTGTGAATTGTGAAATAATCGTGCCCCTTGTGGGCTAAGAATTGTGAATTGTGAATTGGTATGGGCTTACCCTCATCGTCCGTCAGTATAGTAAGATGCACGCGCAACTCCCGCTGCCGTGCATCTACACTCCGTTTGACTACCCGCCACCGCTGCGCAGCCTCGTACGCCTCTTTAGGAGATAGTATATATTGTTTCGTCCCCATTTCTATCAGTCCGCAGGACGGTCTTTTCACTTACTCATCTTTGCCATTACGGCTTCGAGACCTAACTCTTTGATCTTCTCGGTGATCTTAGCTTCGAGCTCGTCGCACAGGTCGGGGTTCTCCGCCAGTACCTCTTTCACTTTGTCGCGGCCCTGACCCAGCTTTGTGTCGCCGTAGGAGAAGAACGAACCGCTCTTCTTGATAACCTCGGTAGCTACTGCGAAATCAAGAATCTCTCCGATCTTGGAGATACCCTCGTTGAACATCAGGTCGAACTCCGCTTTCTTGAACGGAGGCGCTACTTTGTTCTTCACTACTTTCACGCGTACCTGGTTACCCTTGATCTGCTCGCCGTCTTTGATCTGACCCGTACGACGGATATCCAGACGGACGGAGGCATAGAACTTGAGGGCGTTACCGCCGGTGGTCGTCTCGGGGTTGCCGAACATCACACCGATCTTCTCGCGCAGCTGGTTGATGAAGATCACGGTCGTGCCGGTTTTGTTGACCGAAGCCGTCATCTTACGCAATGCCTGGCTCATCAGTCGTGCCTGCAGACCTACTTTGTTGTCGCCCATGTCGCCGTCGATCTCCGCTTTCGGAGTCAGCGCAGCTACGGAGTCAATGACAATCAGATCGACTGCTGCCGAGCGGATCAGCTCGTCTGCAATCTCCAGTGCTTGCTCACCGCTGTCCGGCTGAGCCAGCAGCAGATCGTTGATATTCACGCCTAATTTCTCGGCATAGAAGCGGTCGAACGCGTGCTCGGCATCGATGATAGCGGCAATACCGCCGGCTTTCTGTACCTCTGCCATCGCGTGGATAGCTAACGTGGTCTTACCGGACGACTCCGGACCGTAGATCTCGATGATCCTTCCTTTCGGGTAGCCGCCTACGCCTAAAGCCAGGTTCAGACCCAGACTGCCCGTCGGAATAACGGGTACATCCTCTATCTTATCGTCACCCAGACGCATGATTGCGCCCTTACCAAAATCTTTGTCAATCTTTGCCATCGCGTTCTGCAGCGCTTTCAGTTTGTCTGCCGATGGTCCTTGTTTCTCTGCCATAATATATAAGTATTTGTTATTTTAACGGGGACCCCGACGGGGGCTAACGTAGTGCACCCGGTGGGGAGAGCGGAGGCAGGAGTTGCTTGTCGATTTAGCGAAGCGGTATCGACCGCAGCACACTCCTTGCCGAACGCGACTGCAAAATTACAAAAAAAAATGCACATACACAAGTATGTGCTCATTTTTTCTCATTTTTTCCGTAGAACCGGCAATATTCTCTTAGTCCGCATTTCCCGCATTGGGGCTTGCGGGCGGTGCAGACGTACCTCCCGTGGAGCAATAACCAGTGGTGAGCCTTGGGGATGATCTCTGCGGGGATGTATCGGACGAGCTGTTTCTCCGTCTGGAGCGGGTTCTTGCTCTGCGTCGTCAGGCCGAGCCGCTCGCTCACGCGGAAGATATGGGTATCGACCGCCATCGTCGGTTGGTTCCAGATCACGGCGCATACCACGTTCGCCGTCTTCCGTCCTACGCCCTGCAGGGTCTGCAGGTCGTCAATGTTATCCGGCACCTCGCCCTGATAAACCTCCACCAGCCTTTGTGCCATCTCCACTAAATGCTCTGCCTTGCTCCGTGGGTAACTGACCGACTTCACGTACTCGAACACCTCATCGCTGGTCGCTCCCGCCAATGCCTCGGGCGTCGGGTATGCCTCAAAGAGCGCCGGCGTAACCATGTTGACACGCTTGTCCGTGCACTGCGCCGAGAGCATAACCGCTACCAGCAACTCGTACGGGTTGCGGTAAACCAACTCGCTCTCCGCTACCGGCATATTCGCCTCAAACCACCGTAAAATACTATGGAATCGTTCTTTGGTCGTCATTTCGTTCTGTCGTTATATCGATATATCGTCATGTCGTTATGTCGTCATACCGCGATCTCGATAGGTCCGACTCAGGAACTGCAGCAACTGCGTCACCTGTTGTTGCACGGAGGCGGTCTCTGGGCTGATCTCGCGGTGCTGCAGGTGCAGCATCATGATCTGGTACAGCAGGAGGAAACATGCCTCGATGTCGCTCATCGTGGGGCGGTCTGTCTTGGCCTTCAGAAGATTCAGTTGCGGAGTGAGCCGCATCACTGCGGCGCGGTACATAGCGTCCTCGTTGAGCAGTTCGCGATGCAGTCCCTCTATCTCGTCCAGCGCGTTCTGCGCCAACTGCAGATGACCGCTCTCTACGATTCCCTCGCGGTGCATCATCTCGTTCAACTCATGCAACTCCTGCGACGCCTCTGCCTGCTGCGGGAACGCGCGCAGGTAGTCCTCCATCTGCCATAGATAGAGGATATATTCGGCGATATTTTCTTTCTTACTCCTCATCTTCTTCCCAGTCTATTTCGTCCAGGTAGTTATCGCTCATGAAGACTTCAATCTCGCGTCGGTCTTTCTTGGTCGGGCGTCCCAACCCTCTGTCGCGAACGCCGTTACCCGCCATACGGGCGAGTTCGAGCAACTCCAACTGCTTGGGGTCGGTGCAGTCCTGCATGTACTCCGGCACGAGTTTGGCGCCCAGCCGGTTCTCGCTCAACTGCAGCACCTTATAGGTATAGGTGATAGGACCTTTGCGGACATTGAACACATCGCCGATCTTGAACGTACGGCTCGGTTTGAGCTGCACGCCGCCCATCGTGATCCTTCCGTTCTTGCACGCATCCGCAGCAATAGAGCGTGTCTTATACACCCTCATCGCCCATAAGTATTTATCAACTCTGACTTCTGCCATTTTATTCTTCCTCTTTCTCCCTCTTTCTCCCTCCCTTGAGGGGAGGGCTGGGGTGGGGTTACTTATTGTTGAATTGATTCATAGTTCTGTCTATTCCCGCCAAGCAGAAACTCGGAATAATCTGAGTGGTCACCTTCAGACGCTCGTCAATCTGTTTTTTCTCCTCGTCCGTCCATTCGCCGAGCACAAAATTGATCTGTGCCCCGCGGGTGAACTCATTGCCGATACCGAACCGCACGCGTGCGTACGCGTCCGTTCCTAATACCGATTGTATGTTACCGAGACCGTTGTGACCGCCGTTCGAACCCTGTTTGCGGATGCGGATAGTGCCGAACGGCAGATTCAGGTCGTCCACCAGCACTAACATGTTCTCCACCGGGATCTTCTCCTGTTGGAGCCAGTACCGCACGGCGTTGCCGGAGAGGTTCATGTACGTACTCGGCTTGAGCAGCACCATCTCCGCGTTCTTCACCCGGCACTTGGCGACAAACCCGTAACGCTTGTCCTCCCATTGGGCATTGACCGACGCAGCGAACGCATCGATCATCATGAAACCGATGTTATGCCGCGTGCCGGCGTACTCGTCGCCGATATTTCCCAAACCTACTATGAGATATTTCATATTAGTAAAAAGTAAAAAGACAAAAGACCGTGCTTTGCACTCAAAGAAAATATAATGAGGGAGCGAGTAAATCCCGCTCCCTCTGCTTTCGACTTTCGACTTTGAGCGAAAGCGGTCTTTCGACTCATTAAGCCTGTTTGCTCTGGCGTGTTGCCTTCACCTCAGCTACGCAAGCGTCTGCCGGGTTAACGAACTTCAAGCCCTCTACCTTCACGTCACCTACAGCGATCTTCTTACCCAGACCGAGCTCGGTAACATCGATGTTGATGCGATCGGGGAATGCGGTGTAGATACCACAAGCTTTCAGCTTACGCATGTCTTGTACCAGTTTACCACCGGCCTTAACACCCTCTGCCAGACCATTCAGCTGGATAGGAATCTCAACTACTACCGGCTTCTTCTCATCTACTGCGAGGAAGTCAATATGCAGGGTCTTGCCGTCAATCGGGTGGAACTGAAGCTCCTTAACGATAGCTTTGGTCTTGGTGTCACCGATAGTCAGATCAACGATCTGGGTGTCCGGGCTGTAAATCAGTTTGCGAACGTCAGCGGCTGCTACCGTGAAGGTGCAGCTCAGACCGCAACCATAAATGTTGCAAGGAATCAATTCCTCTGCGCGAAGAGCCTTGGCGGCCTTCTTTCCGTACTCGCTACGCGGAGTACCTACAAGTGCAAATTCTTTCATTGTTATAAGTTGTGTTACTCAATATGGGGCAGTAAAAAACTCTGTGACGCTGCCCGTATCCCATCACACGAACCCCGTTTCATTAAATTCCCTCCCTTATGGGGAGGGCAGGGTGGGGTTTGTCCCTTTAGTTGTCCACCGAGGAGTCGAACCTCGCTTCTCGGAACCAAAATCCGGTGTAATACCGATATACGAGTGGACATCGCGTCGGCAACAAGTGTGCAGTAGTCCATACCGCTCCGCTAAATGGACGGGCAACTTGTGCCTCCGCTCTCCCCAAAAATTAAAATTTCCGGGGACCCCATTTAAACGGTTGTGCCGAAAAAGCGTGCAAAATTACTACAATTTTTTCAAATATGCAAATATTTTGCCCTAAAAATGCAAATTACCCTGCATTTTTATCTCGCAACAACCAAATAGTAGTTCTTTTTACCCTTTTGGAAGAGCAGATACTTGCCGTTGAGCAGTGCTGCATCGGTAATTGGTGTCTGCGGGTCGGTCAGTTTCTCTTTGTTCATGCTGAACCCGTTCGCCTGAATCATCTTGCGTGCCTCGCCCTTGCTCGGGAAGATAGCCGTTTTCTCGGCAAGCAGATCGAGCGGACCGATGCCGGCTTTCAGTTCGTCGAGGCTGATCTCGTAGCGCTCCACGCCCTCGAACACCTGCAGGAAGGTCTCCTCGTCTAGCGCGCGCAGCGCGTCCGCGGTCGCGTTTCCGAATAATATATTGGATGCTTCTACGGCGGCGTTGTAGTCCGCTTCGCTGTGTACCATGCAGGTCACCTCTTTCGCGAGGCGTTTCTGGAGCGTACGCAGGTGCGGTGCCTGCTCATGCTCGGCGATGAGCGCCTCGATCTCCTCGCGGCTCAGGCTCGTGAAGATCTTGATATACCGCTTCGCATCCTCGTCGCTCACGTTCATCCAGAACTGGTAGAACTTATACGGGCTGGTGTATTTCTTGCTCAGCCAGATGTTACCGCTCTCGGTCTTGCCGAACTTGCCGCCATCGGCTTTGGTGATCAGCGGGCAGGTGAGGGCGAAAGCCGTCTTGCCGTTCATCTTACGCATCAACTCGATACCCGTGGTGATATTGCCCCACTGGTCCGAACCGCCCATCTGCATGAGGCAGTTCTTATGCTCGTTCAGATATACGAAATCGTAGCCTTGCAGCAATTGGTACGTGAACTCCGTGAACGACATGCCCTGCGCGAACTCGCCGTTGAAACGCTTCTTGACGGAGTCTTTCGCCATCATGTAATTGACGGTGATCAGTTTGCCGATATTGCGCGCGAAATCAAGGAACGTGTAGTCCTTCATCCAGTCGTAGTTATTGACCAGCTCGGCGGCGTTGGGCTCGTTGCTGTTAAAGTCCAGGAAGTGCTCGAGCTGCTCGCGGATGCACGCTACGTTATGACGCAGCGTCTCCTCGGTCAGCAGGTTACGCTCCGCACTCTTGCCGCTCGGGTCGCCGATCATACCCGTCGCACCGCCGAGCAGCGCAATAGGCTTATGACCGCACGCCTGCAGGTGGCGCAGCATCATGATGCCGCACAGGTGACCGATATGCAGACTGTCCGCCGTCGGGTCGATACCCACGTAAGCGGTCGTCATCTCTTTCATCAACTGTTCTTCCGTTCCCGGCATGATGTCCTGGAGCATGCCTCTCCAACGCAATTCTTCTACGAAATTCTTTGTCATCGATTCAGTATTATTTCAAAAGCGGCTGCAAAGGTACTGCTTTTTTTTGAGATATGCAAAAAAAATCGTCCCTCGGGGCGATTTTTTGTACTAAATTACCCTAACGGCTTGTGAAAATACTTGCTATGCTGATACTGCCCGTGGGATTGCGTTTTGTTGTTGTAACTGATAGCAAACTTCGGGCAGCGGTGCAGATTATAACTTAATGACAAGCCGGAGAGGGAGTTTCTCGTTGGCATCGCCCTTGTATTCCAGCAGAACAGGGTCATCGGGTAGTGATAGCCTGACTCCAACCAGTTCTGTCCACGGAGAGAGCTTCTCGCGCGTTCTGCGGCTGCGCTGAGTGGACCGGACGGATTGCTTGCGTTTCGGTTGCTTAGGCGGGTCAATCGCCCCTTTCGCTATAGCACTATCGACTTCCGCTATCGAAGCGACCGCCAGCGGTTTGTCTGCCAGACGGCTGCAGGTCTCCGCAAAACGCAGACGTTCCTGCCGGCTCATGCCGATAGCCAGACCGCGCTCCCTGTCCGGCGGTTCCACTGCCATGACGCGCTTCCATTGATTGGCGCTGATCTCATCGGAGATATAATAGGGTGCTTCGCCCGGTACAAGATAAAAATGCAGTCTGTGGCCCTTGATACGTATCTTTTGCGTGAGAGATAGATAGCCCTTCTCGGCGGAGGCCGCTCCTCCCGTTAATCGGGAGGACGCTCCGGGGTCGTCAGGCAGACTCAGTGCCACACGCAGACCGATATACCCCACGGATGTCTCCGGCTCATACCACCGCCGCACGGACAGATGGCAGTTGGCTTTCGCCTCATCGTAACTGCCGCCGCGCACGATACGGAACGAGCCTGTGTCCGCTCCGCAAGGGTCAGGAGCCGTGGACAGTTGGTAAGGACCGTAGAGGTCCTGACACCACTCCGCCACATTGCCGGTCATGTCATACAACCCTAACTCGTTCGGCTGCTTGCGTGCCACCGGATGCGTCCAGTTCCCTGCAACCGAATAGAGCCAGCCTATGCTGTCGGGGACGTCTCCGCCTGCAAAACGATAGTGCTTGCTTTGGGCTCCGCCACGCGCTGCGAACTCCCATTCCGCCTCGGTCGGCAGACGGAAAGGTATGCCGGTGATACTGTCCAGCCGATGCACGAACCGCTGTGCTTCATGCCAGCTGACAAAAGAGACCGGGTGTTCGGGATAGCCGGACAGCTCCAGCATCTCCTTTTCGGACATGACCGCCCGCCAGAGACGGTTGGTGACTTCGGTAGTCGCCATATAGTAAGGGGAGAGAAAAACGAGGTGCGCAGGCTTGTCGGTATAGGTGTCCGGGTCGTGCTGGTCGGGCGTAGCACCCATTACAAACGAACCGCCTTCCACTCGCTGCATCTGAAGAGGCACACCGTTTACTTCATACGTGAGCGTCAGCAACGAGTCGGGCACAGGCTGCCGTTTCTTCGCTGCCAAGGGCAGCAAAAGAAGCAGCAACAGAGCGGTTATGACAGTACGGCAGGAAGGCATCACAAGGCACGGAATTCTTTATAGCGGTCGTACAATCCGAGAAGCGTTGCCAGAACGCCGATTACGATGCACGTATTGCACGCCCAACAACCGCAATACAGCACTTTTATCATGCAGAAATAAGATAGTGCTGCAACCAATACCAACAGCACTTTGAGTGCCCAAAAGAAGTGTTTCATACAACCGAGTTTTTATCCTCGGCTATGAGAACAAATACCGTGCCAAGCGGTTATGTGAATTATCCGCTTTGCAATCTCTTCAGGATGGTCGATGAGGAGCTGACCGTGTGGTTGTCCAGTAGCGGTTGATCCAATACGCTGCGCCGCAACCGCTATTCTTCTATCTTCCGGTACTTGCCTTCGATGAGGAGCATGCCGGGGAGGATCTCACCTCCGGCGGTCTTGGTGAAAGTGGTATAGGGCAGGGTAGCGCCGTCGGCTTTCTCGATCACGGCGTTATAGCGGTTATCCCAGATAGCACCTTTCTTAGGTTTGACGGTCGCTACGTACTTGTAGGTGGTCTTACCCGTCTCGGGGTCCTGCAGGCGTTGGACGACTTGGAACTTGGAGTTCTCGGAGATACCCTCCTTCATGCCGATTTTCGCAGCATAGCCTTCCACCTTGCCGCGCTCGTTGGTGAGGACGGAATAGACCGGAGTCTTGACCTTAAAGTCCTCGTACTGCTTGGCGAGGGCGACGATGTTCTTATCCATCGAGCGGGCGCAGATAGTACGCACCAGCTCCGTCCGTGTGTATTGGCCTTTGAGTACCGATTTCTTGTCAAACTCATACTCGTGGGCTACATACTTGAGGCGGTATGTGGATTTGTCGTTGAGGAAGGCGCGGATCTTCTCTTCGTTCGGCGTGCCGGTATAGTGGTTCTGATAGAAGATAGCGGCGATGGAGTCGTTCCAGACGAGCTGGTAGAGATAGGAATGGGTCTTGACCTTGAATCCCGTGAAACTGTCTGCGATGGCTCCTCCGGCGGAGGCGAGCTGGCGTCCGCTTTTGCCTCCTGTGAAGGCGTCGAACAGTCCGCCTACCACGTTCATCGCTATCTTCGCCGCCTCGGCTTCCTGCTCGGCGGTGACATACGTGATATCATTGACGAGGACGAAGGTATGGTTGAGCAACTCCTCTCCGGCGTCGGAGAGGGTGGCTACGCCGCGGGTGGTCTGCAACGCGAGCGCTACATCCACATCGGTGGCGTTATACTGGCCGCGGGTCTGGATAAGAGAGGTATTGAAAGTCGCCTCCTCCGGCGTGTCGCCCGTGAGTCCGAACCATTTGGCAACCATCTTCTTGGCTATCTCATGGTCGTTGAGCAGCCGCTCGGTGTAGAGGGCGTTCGCCTTGAGCTCCGAGGCGGAGAGCTGGTGGCCATAGGTAGCCTTATAGTAACCCGAATCCAGGCGCTGTACACCCCATATAGTATTATTATTGATTACGCGCGCGGAAGAGATGGTGTGGTCGTCGTACTTGTCGGGGATAGGCAGCGAGTCGAAGGCCCGGTATATCTCCTTGCCGAACTCATCCTCGGGGTGATAGACGAGCATCGTTGCCAGCGAGTTACGGCGGTAGGAAAGAGTATTCTGAGCCTGCGCGGCTATCACTGCGCAGGTACAGAATACTATGATTAGAGATTTGAGATTTGAGATTTGAGATGTTCTCATTTCCTTACAAGATTGTTCGGAGGAACTCAATGTTGATCTCTTTTTGCGGCTGGTGGTTGCCAAATGCCACGCCTACCTGGCGCATGGCGTCAATACGCTGTTTCTCCAGATCGACGGTATCCTGGTATTTCTTCATCTCGAATTTCCAGTCGTCGAGCACCTTACCCTTGATCTCTTGGTAGAGTTCCATCGCCTCGCCGTAGCATTTAGCGTCCGGTAGGATGTTCGCCAGATATTCACCTGCAGCGGTAGCGCCGATTTTGTTCTGCTCCGCCGCCCACGCCTGACGTGCAGCAGCGAGGTTGATCATACACCGGTAATCGAGGTAAGCCTGATAGATCTCAAGTCCGGCAGCGAGCGCCTCGTCGTATTTCTTAGACTGTTGCGGGATAAGGGTGACGAGGTAAAGTGCCTCTTCGTAGTCCTTTTGGGCAGTGAGGAAACGGGCGCGTTTGATCAGGTTGTCCGCCTCGTGGTCGTAATACTCGATGATCTTGGTCTTACCGTCGTGGATAAATTTCGAGATGGCGGGGCTTTGGAGAGGCATGCGGCTGATGGCGTTGAGGTAGCACTTGTTCTCCGTCTCGCCCAGTCCCTTCACCTTCATCGTCGTAGCGGAGAAGATGGTCTTGGCGTACGCATCGATGATATAGAGGTTCATCTCCATGGTCTCCGACACCTTCATCGGCGGGCCGGGGATGACATCTTTGTCCAGCGGCGTAGTGGTGACGGTGAGCAGGAACTGGCCCTGGTAATCCAGACCGGCAATGCCGTTCTTGGTCAGCAGTTGGGTCAACTTGTTCTCCATCATCGCCTTGGCGCCTTTGGGGAAGGTCTCCGAGTCATCGCCTGCATAGACGGAGATAGGCAGATACTGGGTCTCTGCCGCCCACATCGTTGCGCTCATGAGCGCTGCGAGTGCTATGGAAAATAGCTTCTTCATATTACTTTTCTCCTAAAATGATTACTGCTCTTCCGAGGCCCTTTACGAGCACTTTGGCGGGGATGTTATAGGGCTCTTTCTTGAGCACCTTAGCCAGCATCTTGGCGAACCCGTTGGCGTCGATGGCTCTGCCGCGCTCGTCATAGACGGGGATGCGTACCTGGGTGAAGTTCGCTACGTTCTCGGACGCGTAAGGCATCGAAAAACGGCCCTGTATGGTGTTGACCTGCAGCCATTCGTTGATGATGTCAATCAGCTCCTCGCCCTCGAACTCGGTCTCCAGATCCACGCCTGCGGCGTTGTTGGCAAAGACTTTGATGTCCAGACTGATCTCACGGCCGATGGTCTGCATCTCTGCGAAATGGTCCATCAGACGGGCGTTGAAATTATCCATGTTGGCTACGATCGCTTCCTCCAGCAGCACGTCCACATCGGCGGTGAAGGACTGTGCGCCGGTACCGGAAACGGCACCGATGGTCTTGGCGGTATAGGCGTCGCGGCCCTCGAGGATATACGAGATAGCGTGCTTCGGACCGAAATCCTTCACCTCCCAACTCAACTCAAGGATGATATCGCATTTCGCGGTGCGGGCTACCTCGTCCAGCGGAGACTCGGCTAACTCGTTACCGGCTTTGCTCATCGTCAGGTTGTCCTCCATGCGCCTCTGCTCGAGGTTCTTGATGGTCTGCTCGAGGCTCTGGAGCGGGAACTGGCGCTCCGCCATGAGGTCGTTCAGTTTGGCGATCGCCAGCTTGAGCCCCATGTTCTCCTGAAGAGCTTGTTTGTAGTTCGGCACTTTGACGGTCGTACCGAGGTTTTCCACCTCGGTGTAATAGCCGTTGGTGATGCACCATACATCGGACGGCACTACCATCAGTTCGGGTTTCTTGATCTGCGCGCTCGCAACGATCGTTACGCAGGCAAAAAGTATGGTGAAGAATGACTTTTGCATAATTTTAATAAATGGTTAAATTGTAAATGACCAAATTGTAAATGGCTTAGTATCTACCTTCCTTCGGGATGATGCCATCCTCGCGGAGTTTCTGTTGCAATCCGGCTCGGTCAACGGTCACGGTGACGGTCTCCACCATCTGCCGTCCGTCGCGTTGGTAACGGGTGGTGCCGGCACGTTTGTCCGCGAGCGATGCGTACTTGGTCCACTCTCCTTCGTTCTGGAAGAAAGCGTTCCAGTAGTTCTCGTATTTCTCCCGTGCGTTGAGGTCGAAGCAGAGCGGCTTGAGGTCGCTGATACCCGAGTTACCGGCTTTCACACCATCGAAAATCACTTCCTGCACGGCTTTGCGCTGTGCGTCGATAAATGCCATCGCGGCATTGCGGGCACGGACTTGCACGCGGAGTACATAACTGCCGTCGTAGTTAGCGGAGAGAACTACGCTCTTCTGATCATAAAACGCCTGCGAGCGCTTGGCACCGCAACCGACCAATGAAAGTACCAAGGTACAAAGTACGATGTACAAAAGGGAACGTTGCATATTAATTAGAAATTAAAAATTACGAATTACGAATTACGAATTACGAATTACGAATTAAAAGCCGCTATTCAGTCCGCGGATGATACCTGCGGCTTCGAGCGCTTTGCGCAGATCGTCCTTGCGCACGGAAACGACCACGCCTACTTTGTACTCCCTGCCAATCTTGACGGTCTCGGTCGTACCCTCCATGATAGAGGCGTATTTCTGGAACTCACCGCCGTCGGCGAAGAAGGAACGGAAGTACTCTTCGAACTGCGCTTCTACGCCCGGAGTGTTGGCTAACGGACGCTGGGATACGCATCCCTGACCTCCGCCGTACCCCTTGAAGATCACGCCGTGTACAGCGTTCTTGCGGCATTGGTTCTCCGCCACTGAGGCTTTTTTGCTGTAACTCCAAACCTTCACCAAATACGTGCCCTGGATTGCATTCCCGGCACACTCGATCTCGTAGCGGAACTGGTTGGTGTCCTTGTTCGCTTTGTTCTTGCTGATACTGGCTGCCGCCGGCATACAAAGGGCTACGACGAACAGCGATAAGAGAAATTTCTTCATATGTATAGATTTTATTATTCGAAGATCAGGCAGGCACCTACCTGATTGTAGTTGCTGATGGAGCGGAACTGTCCGTAGGGGCAGTTGCCGTGGTATAGCCGCACGCCGAGTGCCACGCGGGAGAAATAGCCGTCGTAGTTAGGCATGTTATAGCGCGCGCCCAGGAATATATTAAAGGTAAAGATGCGGCTGTCGGCTTTGCGGACGGGGTTAGGATCTGTCTTGAGGGCAGTCAGGTCATAGCCGTAGAGCGCGCGGTTACGGATCTCCGCGGACGCCACGCCCTGAAAACCATGTTTGGAGGTGGGCGACTGGTATTGGTATTGCAGATAGAGTTCCCACGGGGATGATTTCGGCGTAGCGATAGAGGCATCGCCGTCCCATGGATCGATGTTATACCAATGCCCGCCCCATAGCACCATCAGACCCACGCGCACACAGTGGTTCTCCGCGTAGCGGTCTTCGGCTTCGTTAAGGGTGAAAACAAACTCGGTATAGTTATAGGAAGGATTGACGCGTTTGAGCGCATAGCCGCGATCGACGTTCTTGATTTGCAGCTCGTCGCCTATGTGGGTGCTCTCATGTTTGAAGGGCGACCAGGCGATGGAGTAGTTCTTCACTCCTTTTTTACCCAGGCGGTGAAGGAACGTGATGGTAGGGATACCTACGCGGTAGTCGGTATCCACTATAGGAGAGGTACGGAAATCGAAGAGGTCCATCCACAGGTTGGCACTCGCCGCCATGGTGACGGAGATAGCGTACCGCTCGTCCACCACGTTGCCGTACCAGATAGGTAAATTAAACCCGAAGAGACCTAAGATACCCCACCGGAAGCGGGCGTTGTCGTGGTCTCCCCAATCGTAGGCTTTGTTGTTTGTGCCATAAGGCACGTCGAGCCTCACCATGTTAGGATGCACATCGGCGTAGAGGCTGTGACCGAAAGGGGCGTAACGGAAGAAACCGCTGCCCACGTACCCTACTGACGAAGAAGCGTTGAGGCCGCGCCTGTTTTCAGACGCGGTCTCTGCGCTAAGCGTCATCGTTGCAAGCGCAAAAAGCACTATGAGCGATAACTTTTTCATTAATTATAAATAATCGTTTCTTTTAGAATTTGTAGCGTACGCCGAGGCCAAGACCGCCGGCATATACATCGTAAGCGAATGCTGCGCCATTACCTGAGTATGGGATAGCGACGCCAAGTGTCGGACGGAAGTCCAACGAGAGTTGGAGCGGGAACCAGAAATCGTACTCAATACCAAAACGACCAGCTGCACCGATGAAACCGAGACCCGGATTGTTCCAAGTCATCTGTACGGCACCACCGACACCCATGTACCAGTGCCACTCACCCTTCTCGTTCCAAGGTACGGTTGCACCGAACGGATCAATCCAATCATAGGTACAAGCAGCCTCCAAGAGTGCGAAACCAGGAACACCGACTTCCAGAGAAACCATGTTCTGACCGAGCTGATGCTCGTAAGATACCTCAACACCATAACCGATACGACCACCAATGGCACGGGGTTGTGCGTAAGCCATTACGCTTGCCATTGCAAGCGCAGCAATGAATAAAAATTTCTTCATAATGTATTAATTAAAAATTGATTGTTATTAATAATTTATCGGAATACCGATATACCGTTATACCGTTATACCGATATATCGAGATACCGGTATTCCGAATGTGGATTACTTATTCAGCGCGAGCGCTACGTTTACTGCGCACGCTACGGTGCAACCTACCATCGGGTTGTTACCGATGCCGAGGAAGCCCATCATCTCTACGTGTGCCGGAACGGAGGACGAACCTGCGAACTGTGCGTCGCTGTGCATACGTCCGAGGGTATCGGTCATGCCGTAGGATGCAGGACCGGCAGCCATGTTATCCGGGTGCAGGGTACGGCCGGTACCGCCACCGGAAGCCACCGAGAAGTAGGGTTTGCCGGCGAGGATACGCTCTTTCTTATACGTACCTGCTACGGGGTGCTGGAAGCGGGTCGGGTTGGTGGAGTTACCGGTGATGGATACATCCACGTTCTCGTGCCAGAGGATTGCTACACCCTCGCGCACATCGTCTGCGCCGTAGCAGTTCACCTTTGCACGCGGACCGTCGCTGTAGGCTTTCTTGCGAACGATCTTCAACTCGCCCGTGAAATAGTCGAACTCGGTCTGTACATAGGTGAAACCATTGATACGGCTGATGATCATAGCTGCGTCTTTGCCCAGACCGTTGAGGATGCAGCGGAGCGGGTTCTTACGCACCTTGTTCGCCATCTCAGCAATCTTGATAGCACCCTCAGCGGCAGCGAAAGACTCGTGGCCGGCGAGGAAAGCGAAGCACTGTGTCTCCTCGCGGAGCAGACGGGCAGCGAGGTTACCGTGGCCGATACCTACCTTACGGTCGTCAGCCACCGAACCCGGGATACAGAAGGACTGCAGACCGATACCGATAGCCTCGGCAGCATCAGCGGCGTTCTTGCAGCCTTTCTTCAGTGCGATAGCGGTACCTACTACGTAAGCCCATTTCGCGTTCTCAAAACAAATACGTTGGGTCTCCTCGCAGGTCTGATAAGGATCGAGGCCGTATTGCTCGCAGATTTGGTTAGCCTCCTCGATGGAAGCGATGCCATTAGCGTTCAGCGCGGCGAGAATCTGTTTCTCGCGGCGGTCTTGCGACTCAAATTTTACTTCACGAATCATAGTCTCTCCTCCTTAGTTTTTGCGTGGATCAATCGATTTAACTGCACCTTGCTCTTTGGTCGTGCGGCCGTAGGTACCGGTAACGGACTTGAGCGCCTCGTCAGCGGGAACACCCTTCTTGACTGCGTCCATGAACTTACCCATGTGTACGTACTCGTAACCGCAAACCTCGTTGTCCTCATCGAGGAACTCCTTGGTGATATAACCCTCGGTGAGCTGGAGGTAACGAACGCCTTTTGCCTTGGTGGAATAGAGCGTACCGCACTGGGAAACGAGTCCCTTACCGAGGTCCTCCAGTCCGGCACCGATGGCCAGACCGCCCTCACTGAAGGCACTCTGCGTACGACCGTAAACGATCTGCAGGAAGAGCTCGCGCATAGCGGTGTTGATAGCATCGCAAACGAGGTCGGTGTTGAGTGCCTCAAGGATGGTCTTGCCCGGCAGAATCTCAGCCGCCATGGCAGCAGAGTGGGTCATACCCGAGCAACCGATGGTCTCCACGAGTGCCTCCTCGATGATACCGTCTTTCACGTTCAAACTCAGCTTGCAGCAACCCTGTTGCGGTGCGCACCAGCCGATACCGTGCGTCATACCGGAGATGTCTTTGATCTCCGTAGCCTTCACCCATTTGCCCTCCTCGGGAATAGGTGCCGGTCCGTGTTTCGGCCCCTTGGCTACCACGCACATTTCTTGTACTTCTTTCGAATAAATCATGTGTTTTAAATTGTAGTTATTTGTTAAAAAATATAGTCTTTTTCCTTATTTATTGGGCTCCCGAAGGGTGAGTGCCCATTTTGCGCTGCAAAATTACAACTTTTTTTCGACATACGCAAGAAAAAAATGCACAATGTAAACTCAAAGTGCATTTTTTGTTTATTTTGTGGCCTTTTGCTCGCGGTGTAGGAGGATCACCTCGCTTCGCCCGCCCGCTTCGTGCTCAAAACGGATGTAACTATGCGCCGCTCATCGAAGTGCGACTTTATCGTACTTTCTGTCCCGTTATGCTAAACACCTTCTCTCCACGGAGAATGTAGATTTTGCCTTCGCGTAAGCACTTTACACCGTGACTATCAGTTAGTGGGTATTCAATAGCAGTCGCTGTCCCAAGCGTAGAGAAAGAACCTGATTCTACTTGAATTACTGCCCCGTTTCTATCCTTAGCTATGAGTGTATATGAGTACGTCGTGCCACTTCTCAAATTAGTATATGTATACGAAAAAATAAGTTGTTGCTTTTTCTTAGGTGCATTTCCCTTTGCAAACATAGCCGGTGTAGAACTGATTAATTGTCCTTCGGCATCAAATATGAGTTCACAAACCAAGTTATCGGTATCCTCATGGATTGTGAGTTCGTACGTGTCTGCATTATCAACTTGAGGCCACGAAAAGGATATAGTAGTCTCTGTCGGGACGACTGTTATTGTATCTTCATCCTGAATAGGAATAGGCTGAATATTCTTAAAATCTCTCCATTCTATAGCTGTTTTATACGCGTTCACACTCTCAGCCGGAACATAGAGCGGTATATATTTATTTACGCCATTGAACACACATGTGGAGAACCCGCAGGTGGGCGGTGCAACCGCCTCACACGTTAGACTTGTCAAACCGGAGCAATAAGAGAAAGCAAATTCACCGATGTTTGTGACACTATTTGGAATAGTCACACTCGTTAGAGTCTGGCAATTAGAAAAAGCATACTTTCCAATACTGATAACGCTATTAGGAATAGTAACGCTCGCCAAATCTGTGCAACCGGAGAAAGTGTAATTTCCTATCTGTGTTACACTATCTGGAATCATCAAATCTATTATCTCTGTTCCATTTAAATACAAGTGATGAGCGTAATATAAAGGATTGCTTTTAGCGCCCCCAAAAGTTATGCTATTCCATGCTGCAAGGTCACCAATATGTACACCTGTCAAACCGGAACAATCATAGAAAGCATCAACTCCAATACTAACGACACCATTGCCAACTGTCACAGAAGTCAGGTTTGTGCAATTATAAAAAGCAAACTCCCCGATGTTTGTAACGCTATTAGGAATAGTCACACTCGTCAGGGAGGAGCAATCACAGAAAGCGTGAGGAGCAATATGCTCTATCCCATCAGGAATTATAAATGCGCCCGTATAAGAAATTGGTAAATACGCAAATACATGTTCGTTGTAAACCGGATTTCTGAGATTAGTGCATCCCTCGAAAGCTGCCTCTCCAACGCTTATGATGCTGTTTGGTATAGTCACACTCGTCAGATTTGATGAAGAATAGAAAGCTCCGGATTCAATGCTTGTGACTGTATATGTAATAGAATTAAATGTTACAGAAGAGGGGATCGTGATAGTTGTCAGGTTGTAGTAGTTGCGATAATTAAAATAGTATTGACAAGTCACAGCTGCTGTCTTATCTGTATCATCAAGGTTGTAATACAAATTACCAATATTAACGCCATCAGCAAGGATGGTTCCTGCGCTTGCTATCATTGCAAACAGAAGAGAAAGAAGTTTTGATTTCATTATGTTTACGTTTGCTGGCGGTTATATCTCATCGCCTCGTTGGTTTTAATAAATCATAATTTTATTGTGATCTGCCGATTTACGGGCAAAAGGCATTAAATAATCTTCTTCAATCAATTCTACCGGTCGATGAACGATTTTGCGATGCAAAATTACTGCTTTTTTTTGACATATGCAAGAAAAAAAGAAAAATTATTCCCAAGGGAGGGCGAAATCGTCCGTTTTATAGGTAGCTTTGATGGAGTCGCACACGCCTCTCGGGTTGCGTAGCAGCGGACGGGCGGAGTAGAAACATTCGCCGGTGATCTCCGGTATGGTGCGGTTGAGGTCCATCTGCCGTTTTATCTCATTGCCGGTGGCCCAAGGGGACGGATTTGAAGATTTGAGGATTTGAGGATTTGAAGATTCAATCAGTCTATACGGCGCCATGCCGATATAGAGTTTGCAGCGGGTGCCTCGCACCTCGTTCGCCCACCAGTGAGCGAGGACCTCGTAGTCCGCGGCTTTCTTGCCGATCTCCCAGTAGAGCTGCGGCAGGACATAATCTATCCACCCTTCCTTGATCCAGAGACGGATGTCGGCGTAGAGATCGTCGTAATTGGTGATACCGGCTTGCGTCTTGCTGCCTGTGGAATCGACGGATGCGTTGCGCCAGACGCCGAACGGTGATATACCGAACTGTACATCGGTACGGCACTCACGGATGGTTTCGCTGATGGCTTTGATCGCTAAATTGACATTATCCCTGCGCCAGTCTTTGATGTCCGTGAAACCGCGCGGGTACTTGGCAAAAGTGGCTTCGTCGGGCAGCGGTAACTTGCCGCTCGGGTAAGGGTAGAAATAGTCGTCCATGTGAATGGCTTGCACGTCGTAGCGGGTGATGATATCCTGTACAATAGTACAGATCCACTCGCGCGTCTGTTCCAATCCGGGATCAAAGTACCATTGTTTGTTGTACTCCCAGAACCAGTCCCTGTATTTCCGCCAAATATGGTCAGAACAGATCATCGACGTGTCTGTCGTAGCGAGATTGACGCGGTAGGGGTTGAGCCAGACGTGTACTTCCATACCTCTTTTATGCGCCTGTTCGATGGTCCATTGGAGGGGATCATAACATTTACCATTTGGACATTTACCATTTACCATTTGAACATCAGTGTTCCAGACACCTTGTTTGCCGGTGAGCCAATGGGAGACGGGTTCGTACTCGCTGTAATAGAGAGCATCCGCCGTCGGGCGAACCTGAAAGATGATGGCGTTGATGCCGATAGAATGGAGCGAGTCGAGGAGGAAGAGCATCTCCGACTGCTGCTTCTGGGTGTTGCCCACGGCTTCCGCGGACGGCCAGTCGATGTTCGCCACCGTGGCTATCCAGGCACCCCTGAAGGAGACTGAAGCACATACAAACCCCACCTGACCTCCCCACATGGGGAGGAAAAGGAATGCTATTAGTATGATTAGTTTCTTTATAGTCATCTTTTCTTTTCTCCCTCCCTTGAGGGGAGGGTAGGGGTGGGGTTATTTATTGAATCACACCATTTTCTACGTGGAAGATTTTTGCGCTTGCGCTGGGTTGGACAATCTCCGTGAGGTGCTCACGGTTGGTGTCGGTGATGAAGATCTGACCGAAATCGTCTCCTTGTACCATCTCCACAATCCGCTCCACACGTTCGCTGTCCAGGCGGTCAAAAATGTCGTCTAAGAGTAAGATCGGCTTCGCCTGTAAGACCGCGTTGCTGTAAGACCGCGTTGCTGTAAGACCGTCCTTCGGACTGTAAGACAAGTACAAAGCTTGTGCCAGTTTCATGGCAAGGACGAAGGTACGTTGCTGCCCTTGCGAGCCGACTTGCTTCAGCGGGTACTCGCCGAGGCGCATTTCGAGGTCGTCTTTGTGTATGCCCTGTGAGGTCCACCCGAGAATCAAGTCCCGCTGGCGGGTACGGATGTACGCCTCGCGGAGATCGCGGTCTTGGAGCTGGGAGATGTAACGTAATTGTGGGATCTCTGCCGACCCGCTTATCTGTGCATACGTCTTTGCAAAATACGGTTCAAAGGCTTCAAAGAACTCTGTGCGGGCGTGGAAGATATATTCGGCGGGTTCGACCATCTGCCATTCGAGGACTTCTAAAAGGTCAAACCCCACCTCGGATTGTTCTACGGACGGCCACTGGCAGTCCGATTGAGCAGAGCTCTTCACCCGCTCAAGGGAGGATGGGTGTTCATCCGCTATTTTTTTGAGGAGGGCGTTGCGCTGCTTGAGCAGGGCGTTGTAGCGGGTCAGGGCGTCAAGGTATTTGCGGTCGAGTTGGCTGATTACGACGTCCATGAAACGCCTCCGTTCGTCCGAACCATCGTCTATCAACTGCTGGTCACTCGGACAAATCATCACCAGCGGAATGAGTCCTATATGATCAATGAGCCGCGGGTAGTCTTTCTTGTCCCGCCGGAACTGTTTCTTCACGCCGCGGCGGAGACCACAGGAGATGGTGGTAACCCCACCCGGCCTCCCCTCAAGGGAGGAGAACTGTGGTTGCTCAGAAAGCTCCCTCCCTTGTGGGGAGGGTTGGGGTGGGGTTATGTACACGCCTTGCACCATGGACATTTGTTCGCCGTGGGTGATGTTGAGGGAGTCCTGGGCGGTAAAGGCGGACTTGGCGAAAGAGAGCAGGTAAATAGCATCCAAGACATTCGTTTTGCCTTGTCCGTTGAGCCCCACGAAGCAGTTGAGTTTGGGCGCAAACTCCAAACTCGCCTCGCGTATATTGCGATAGTTTAATATGTTAAGCGACTGTAGAATCATTCTTCTTGTATCCGCCAAACGTGGCGGATATCATGCATACATTTCAACATCTTCGGCGGTGATTTGGGAGCCGGCGAGGATGATGAGGCGCTCAACTACGTTGCGGAGCTGGCGTATGTTACCCGTCCAGTTCTTGGCTTGCAGCGCTTTGATTGCCTCCGGCTCAAACGCCTTGACGGCAATACCCTGCTCGGCGCAGATCTGTGCGGCGAAATAGTCCACTAAGAGCGGAATATCTTCGAGCCGCTCGTTGAGCGAAGGTACGTGGATGGGAATCACGTTGAGACGGTGGAAGAGGTCCTCGCGGAAATTACCCGCCTCGATCTCTTTCTGTAAGTCTTTGTTCGTAGCCGCGAGCACGCGCACATTCACTTTGACGGGTTTGTCGGAACCGACGCGTGTTATCTCGGACTCCTGCAGCGCGCGCAGCACTTTGGTCTGCGCGGCAAGGGACATGTCGCCGATTTCATCGAGGAAGAGCGTGCCTCCGTCGGCTTGCTCGAACTTGCCTGCCCGGTCTTTGACCGCTCCGGTGAACGAACCTTTCATGTGTCCGAAGAGTTCGCTCTCGATCAGCTCGCTCGGGATAGCTGCGCAGTTGACCTCGACCATCGGTCCGGCAGCACGTGCCGATTGCTCGTGTATGAGGTGCGCCACCACTTCTTTTCCGGTGCCGTTGGGACCGGTGATGAGCACGCGCGCCTCGGTGGGAGCCACCTTATTTATTATTTCGCGTACGCGCATAATAGCTGCGGACTCGCCGATCATCTGCGGGCCTTTGGCGGAAATCTTCTTACGGAGAATCTTGGTCTCCTGCTTTAGATTCTTGCTCTCCAAGGCATTTTTGGTGGTGATGAGGATGCGGTTGAGGTCGAGCGGTTTGAGCAGGAAGTCGTACGCACCCATTTTGAGCGCTTGTACGGCGGTCTCTACGTCCCCGTGTCCGGAGATCATAACTACCGGAGTCTCGATCGGCTCCACCTCCTCCCCTTGTGTGGAGGTCGGGAGGGGTTGCTTCAGTGCTTTCAGCACCTCCATGCCGTCCATCTCGGGCATTTTGATGTCTGAGAAGATGAGGTCGTACGCCTTGTTCTGCGCCATTTCGAGTCCTTGTTTGCCGTTCTCTGCCACCTCTACCTCGTGCCCTTCGTCTGCGAGTATCTCACGGAGCGTGTTGCGTATGCCGCGTTCGTCATCTATGATCAGTAACTTTGCCATGTGTGCGCATAAATTGAAAAATCGTGCAAATTTACGCATTTTTTTTGGAATACACAAATAAAAAAACAAACACAAAAAGTGTATATATACTATGTATATATACAGTAAAAGCACTAAATTTGCATTTTCAGGGGTTCATCCTATGGTGATCCTATGGTGATTGTATGGTGATCTTATGGTTTGGTCTCGGTATTGAACCGATTCGGGTAAGCAAAGGTACCGATGTTAAACATTCCCACGTGGTCTTTGAACTATAGAAAAAAACGATAAAAAATTATTTATGGTTTGCCAAAACCAGCAGCCGGGAAATATCAGAAACTTAATACAAAAACTTAATAAATGCGAGCAATTTGCATATCTCAATTTTTTGTAGTAATTTTGCAGCGGAAATCGAAAAGGTAGTTATGGCGTTTGATGAAACGCGTAATAAAATAAGCTGAAACAAAATAACCTGAAACAAAAATATCACAACGATATTAAATAACCAACTAATTCATTTAACTTAAATCATTTTCAAATTTATGAAGAAAATCTTTTCTCTTTTGGCTGCCGTGCTTTTCGCAGGCAGCATGATGGCTGAGAAGGCGGAGGTGACATTCGATTTCACGAATCCGTCCGGTTTGGGAATTACAGCTCCTGCGGCAAGTGCAGGAACAGTGTTGGCTGATTCTACAATTACCGTAGATGAAGTCTCAATGACCTTTACAGATGGCAGCACAGCAACACGTGTTTGGAACTCCAAAGGCGTTTATGATCTCCGTGTGTACAAAAACGGTGGTACATTAACTCTTACCGCTCAAGAGGACATTACGTATGTTAAGTTTGAAGGAAACAACGTGAAGTTTGATGAAGTTGCAGAGGGTTCTACCGTATGGAATGGAACTGCAGCCAAGACGCTTACTTTTACCGCTAATGCAACCTGCAACATCAACAAAGTCATTGTAGGCTTTGGAAAACTCCCTACAGAGCTGAAAGCTGTTAAGGATTCCACTACTTGGGATTTCTCCAAGATCACAGCCAATACCACAAATGCACTCTATGACAACAACGGTATTCACTTGACTGATGAATCAACACCGAGCAAGAATGACGAAGTGATCTATGCTGATTACACAGAGGACTTCATGACTTTTGCTGAAGACTTCGATAAAGCTGCTATCGCTTTCAAAGGTGAGTATCCTATCCGCAAAGACCAATACTGCCAGGCTGGTACGCTCCATTTCAAGGCAGCTGTTGCCGGAACAATCGTAGTTAAGTTCTCCGATACCGGTACGTCCGCAAGCGCAACGGCTGTTAAACGTTACCTCGTAGTAAACGGTGAGCAGACCGAGTACTGGACTTCTCGCGAGAATAATAGTGATGCTCCTTACGACGCTCAACTCAATGTGGTTTCGGACAAAATCGAAGTTCCTGCAGGCGACGTTACCATTACCGGTTCTTCGGCTATCACTATGTATTATGTTACCTTCGAACCTGTTAAGGAAGAGCCGGTCGTAGCAGAGAAGAAGACCGTTGGTGAGTTCCTTGCTCTGAAAGATTCCGTTAACGCTTACGAGCTTACCGGTATTGTAACCAGCATTGCAAATAGCACCTTTGGTAACCTCTACCTGGCTCAAGGCACTGATACATTGTACATCTATGGTCTGTTGACTCCATCAGGTGAGGAGAAGAAATTCTCTACTCTCAATGTAGCAGTCAACGATACCCTGACCGTTCTTGCTAAGTATAATGAGCACAACGGAAAGGCTCAGGCAAAGAATGCAATCTTCGTTTCGGTTAAGAAAGTTCCGGTTGTTCCAGTAGAACTTGAGGCTATTACTGTAGCAGAGTTCAAAAAGCTGGCAAACGGTGCAGAGGGTCTGCTCGGCGAGGTTGTAGTATCGTACGTTTCGGCTGACGGTAAATACAACTACGTACAAGATGCAAGCGGATCTACACTGGTTTATTTTGCAGCCGGTAACTTTGGCCTGAAGGCTGGCGACAAGGTAACCGGTCTGAAGGGTAAAGTATCTATCTACAACGGTCTCTTTGAGATTGTTCCGTCTGTAGCACTTGCGGACCTGACAGTTGTAGCCGGTGAGGCACCTGCTTATGCTGAGGCAACCGCGGCTCCTGTAGCAGATGATATGAACAAGATTCTTGTATATAAGGGTGTAACGGCTGAAGGTGAGTTTGTAGCAGAGGGTAAACCGACTACTATTACCGGTAAGTTCGGCACAGATGATTTCGTTATGTACAACCGCTTCTTGATTGCTCAGAAGTTCGAGGCAGGTAAGAGTTATAACGTAACCGCTGCAGTAGCCGTTTATAACACAACTGTACAGGTTTATGTAATCTCCGTTGAAGAGGCTCAGGCTATTGAGAATATCGTTCTGACCGAGAAGGTTGAGAAAGTGCTGGTTGACGGCGTGATCTACATCGTACGTGACGGCAAGATGTTCAACCTCCAAGGCGCACAG
>CAJOCN010000006.1:0-40687 GCA_905233255.1 Paludibacteraceae bacterium | reverse complement strand
CTTTGGTACAAACAGATGAGTCCGTACGGATCTTAGAACCTTGTACTAAACTCCAAAAGCCCTTTGTACATTGTAAATTGTAAATTGTACATTGAAAAATCGCTCTTCGGGGCGATTTTTTTTGCGTATGTCAAAAAAAAGCAGTATCTTTGCACCGAATTTAATCTTATACCTTTATGAAAAAATTCATCTCCCTGTTAATCTGCCTGTTTGCGGTAGCCTCTATCTATGCGCAGACACAGAAAGTATCGGGTAGTGTACGAGACGCCAAAACCGGCGAGGAGCTGATCGGTGTATCTATTCTGGAGGAAGGTACGACCAATGGTATCGTAACGGATCTGGATGGCAACTTCAGTTTCTCCGTGCAGCCGGGCGCTACGTTACAGCTCTCCTATGTAGGTTACCACACCCAAGAGGTGGTTGCGAAGAGTGGTGATTTAGGTGTTATCCGTCTGGAGCCGGAAGCGATTGCTCTGGAGGACGTGACGATCACCGGACAGCTGGCTCGCACGCAGCAGACGCCTGTAGCAGTGAGCCAGGTGACCGCTTTCGAGATCGAGGAAAGGCTGGCAGGTCAAGAGTTTCCCGAGGTGCTCAAGAACACACCCGGTGTGCATGCCAACGGAAACGGCGGCGGCTGGGGCGACTCAGAGATATGGATGCGCGGTTTTGATAATACCAACGTAGCCACGATGGTCAACGGTGTGCCGATGAACGACATGGAGGGCGGTACCGTTTATTGGTCTAACTGGCAGGGACTGAGTGACGTCACTTCCGTCATGCAGACGCAGCGTGGTATGGGTGCCTCGAAACTGTCGGCTCCTTCTGTCGGCGGTACGATCAATATAGTGACACGCGGTATAGATGCCAAGAAAGGCGGTACGCTCTCTTACTCGATGGGAAACGACGGCTATAACAAAGTGCTGTTCTCGGTGAGCACGGGTCTGATGAAGAACGGCTGGGCGATCACCGTGATGGGTAGCCGCACATGGGGTAACGGCTATATACAAGGTACAGGATTTGAGGGCTACAGCTATTTCGCCAATATCTCCAAACGAATCAACGAGAACCACCAGTTGAGTCTGACCGGTTTCGGTGCGCCGCAATGGCACTGGACCCGTCCGAGTGGCAAGTACGGAGCACTGACCTTAGCCGAATGGAACCGTGTGGCGCAGTATATGCCGAGCGGCATGGACCGCCGCCGCTATAACCCGTCTTACGGTTTGGGTAAGGATGGCAAGCAGGCGGGTACGAACTACAACCAGTACCACAAGCCGCAGATCAGCCTCAACCATATATGGCAGATTGACGACATAAGCAGCCTGAGTACAACGGCATATGTATCCATCGGTCGCGGTTTCGGCCGCACGGCAGAGAACGGTTACGGCTCGGCTTATTCGTACAGCGACCTGACTAACGGCGCAAACAACGGTCATATCACCACTACTTTCCGCGACCCCGTGACGGGAATGTTCGACTACGCAAAGGTGCAGGAGATCAACGCGGCTTCGGAGTCCGGATCCGAACTCGTGATCTGCGAGAACCGCAACTATCATAACTGGGTCGGCCTGGTATCTACGTATAACAGGAAGTTCCTGGATTGTCTGGAGATGACCGCCGGTGTGGATGTGCGTTACTATCAGGGAATCCACCAGGCGGTAGTGAGCGACCTGTTCGGTGGAAGTTACTATATCGACGCTACGCGTAGCAAAGTCAATCCCGCCAATAACCCGAAAGCCGCAGACATCAACTGGGTGACCGAGAAATTAGGCGTGGGCGATATAGCTTACCGTGACTACACCGGCACGATTGTACAGGAAGGTATCTTCGGTAGCTTGGAGTACAGCAAGAACAACCTCTCGGCGTTCATCAACGGTTCGCTCAGTTTCAACCATAACTGGCGTACCGACCGCTATTATTATAATAATGTAACCGCGCGCGATAGCGTTGCGCGCGTGAGCGGAACGATCAAGGGCGGTGTGAACTACAAGTTCGCCCAATGGCACAACGTGTTCATCAACGCCGGTTATATCAGCCGCGCGCCGAAATATCAGAATATCTATATGTCCGTGAGTACCTCCAACGCCATCAATAACCAGGCGCGCAACGAGCAGATTGCTTCGGTGGAGGTAGGGTACGGATTTGAGAACCAGTACGCCTCGATCCATTTCAACGGCTATTTCACGGAGTGGATGGATAAAGCGATGACCAAATACGGCACCCTGAACGACCAAGTGACCAACTATTACCTGAACATGACGGGTGTAGGTGCGCAGCACATGGGTCTGGAGTTTGAGGCCAAAGCGCGTCCGACCAAATGGCTGGAGTTGAGCGCGATGGTGTCGTTGGGTAACTGGAAATGGGATCGCGACTCCGTAGTAGGTTATGCGTACGACGAGCACGGACTGCCTGTGACAGCAGATGGAAAAGTGACTACGATCGGCGCTCCGGATCATTTCTGGGCGAAAGTGAACATGAAAGGCATCCACGTAGGCGGTCAGGCACAGACGACGGCTAACTTCGGAGTACTGTTCAAGCCGTTCAAGGGTTTCCGCATCGGCGCAGAGTACACGCTGTATGACCGCAACTACAGCTACTACTCCTTCTCGGGAAGCGACCTGACGCCGGGTAAGACGATGAATATCGTAGAGCCGTACAGATGCCCGTTAGGCGGCAGTATGGATATACGCGCGAGCTACTCGTTCGATTTCGGCAAAGTGCGTGCCACCATCCGCGGCAACGTGACCAATGTCCTGAACCAATACTATATCGAGAAAGCATGGTCACCTACCACGACGACCACTACGATTGCCGAGAACACGAAGGATAATATCTATTTCTTCTATAACAAAGGAAGACAGTGGAACGTCAGCCTGAAATTACAGTTCTAAAAAGATTTGAAGATTTGATAATTTGAAAATTTGAAGATTATGAAAGCAAACTATATTTTAGGCGCAGCCTTGGTACTTGGTACTTTGTCTCTCAGTACTTCGTGCGAGAACTATTTCGACGAGAAATACATGGGCAACGGCGATCCGCAGATCACGGATGTGCGTAAGTCGATGACCTATACCATGACGGCGGATGACGTAGCAGCGATCGGCAAACAATGTACCTATAAAGGCAAAGATACCATTCCGTCCGTGTATGAGCAGAAAGCGCTCTCGCTATGCACGGAGGGCGATTCGTCCGCATACACCGAGTGGAAGAAAATCGCTTCGCTCAAGGCGTTCACCGAAGATGCAAGTCCGGATATCTACGTACCGATGTTTATGGCGCAGAAGTTCCCCTATCTGGACGCGGGCACGATGTGCAACGTGACCTATCCGCTGTACGAAGGTAAGTCCGAGCGGGTGGAGCCGTTCAACTACTCTACGCCTTATACGCTGACCGAGGATGATTACCGCACTATCTGGAACGGTCGCGGCGCTTCGTACCTCACCGAGCAATCAGAGGCAGCGATACCGGCGTTCCTGACTGCTACTTTCCCGCTCGCGGCAGAGGGCAAAATCATTATTCTGACCTATGATTTCAAGGCTACCGAACCGGATAGTATCATTCCGTTCCTGCCGTACGAATGTACCGTCGGGCAGTTGCTGGAAGCTGAAGAGAAACAAGAGCACCAGCTGAGCGGTGTGGTAGGAACCATCAAATCGGCTATCTACGGTCGTTTCTATCTGGTGGACGGAGAGGACAGTATCTATGTCTATGGTCTGACGGACGAGGACGGCAACCGCGTATGGAAAGACAAGAATATCCAAGCCGGCGACCAAATCACCGTGAAAGGTCATTACTCCGCAGAGACGGGTGAGGCTCAGTTCATCAATGCCGTTTATGTAAGCCATCAGACTCCTTCCCCGGCTCCGAGACGACTTGCCAAAGCCGCCCAACAAGACGGCCCGAAGACAGTTATCTATCAGTTGGTTAACGGCGAATGGAGTGTCTATACGAACGACCGTCTGAAGGTAGCAGAGGCGCTGCAACCGTCTCTGTATGAGCAGATGGGCACCGATGTAGTAACCAATGCCGCCCAAACGATAGGCGACTGGCTGCGCCGCACTTATCTCTACCCGAGAGAGAAAGAGATCTACCTTGTCGCATATAACACCTCCAGCGGCTACACAGCAGACGAATGGACCTACGACGGAACAGACTTTGTGATGAACACCGGCTATGTGGAGGACGTAATGTCGTTCGTGCGCAATGATGCATGGGTGGCAAATATCTCTACCTATTATACCACTCCGTTCGTGAATGACGGTCCGGCGGACTTCACGCTGCACACCGTGGCTCTGGACGGACTGAGTTATATCTGGCGCTACCAAGCGGCTTACGGAATGACGGCTACGGCGTACGTGAGCGGAACCAACCACCCCGTAGAGGGATGGCTCGTCTCGCCGAAGATCCGTCTGAAGAAGAGCGAACAACCGGAGTTGACCTTCTATCACGCTGTCCGTTACGGCGATCCCGTCAACAACCTGAAATGGTTGAAAGTGAACGTAACCGATAACTTCACGGGCGACGTGACTACCACCGAGTGGAAGCACCTGGAGTTCACGGATTCCATACCGGACGGCAGTAACTGGGTGTTCCGCAACGCCGGGCATTTCGACCTGAGCGAGTACAACGGTCAGACGATCGTCATCGGCTTTGAGTATAACACCACTGTCGGCGAAGTGCCTTCTGCGCCTACATGGGAGATCCAAGACCTGCTTGTAGCCGAGAAAGAGGAGATTGACAATTTCATCCAAGCCGGCAACGAGAAACGCGGAATACAGTAAAAACCGCCCTTGCGGCAAAATATATAACTAACCAATTAAATATTATTATTTATGAAAAAATTTCTCTTTTTATGCGCAGCTATGGTAGCTGCCATGAGTGCTAACGCAGCCATCACTACGATGACTTGCGCTCAAGCAAAACAGTACACGCTGGACAACCTGCAGGCAGGCCAAACAGGAACGGATTCTATCGCCGTAACCGGTTATGTAACCTACACTGATGGAGTTGTTAGCTCTAGTAAAGATGGGAAAAATATCCCTCAACAAGTTTTTTGGTTGGACGACGCGAAAGGTGCTACTAAGACTTTCCAAGCCTATTGGTGCAACCTGCCGAGCAACGAAGCGCTGAACGTGGGTGACAAAGTGACCATCAAGGGTTTCCCGATGAATTACAGCGGCACAACTGCTGAGATGAAGAACGGTGACACCGAGATACTGGAGAAAGTAGTGGTGGAGCGTGATACCCTGGAGGCTACCATCTGCGAGGTAATCGAAGAGGGCGAAGCACTCAATAACCAGGAGATCACCAATGACTACTTCATCGTAGAAGGTATAGTAAGTTCTGTTGCCAGCAAGATGAATGATTCAAAACAAGAAAACTTCTATCTCACTTGCGAGGATAATGAAAAGCAGTTATATGCATATAAGGCAGTAATGGAAGACGGTGTAGAAGCAATGGTTGGCGATAAAGTAACTTTGATGGGAAAGATTCAGAACTACAACAATGTGGTAGAAATTATCGCCGGTACAGCAAAAGTTTTGGAGAAAGGCAATGTAAAGATCGACACCATCAAGGCAACCGTAGCAGAGGCAGTAGCAGCCGGTAAGGCACTGGAGAAGGGTAAAACTTCCGTAGCAGTTTATATCGTAGAAGGTTACTGCGACAGTATCGTTTATAATTTTAGCGAGAAGAATAAAAACATGTCGTTCTACATGTGCGACGACATGGCTCATCCTACCTATGAGTTCGAGGCATACAAGGTATCTACCGATCAGGACGTTACTGTAGGCACCAAGGTATATGTAGTAGGTAATCTCTATCACTATTACAAAGCTGCTGCTGAAGGCAAGCCGGAGGTAGAGACCATCGAGATCTCGGAAGGTAAATTGTACTTTGCTGACCCGCAAGGCATCGAGAATATCGTGCTGACCGAGAAGGCACAGAAAGTAGTGGTTGACGGCGTGATCTACATCGTTCGCGACAACAAGATGTTCAACCTCCAGGGTGCGCAGGTAAGGTAATACCCCTATTTTGCCAACTCTACTTTACAAGGAAACTTTTTGCACTCAAAAAGTTTCCTTTTTTCTTGTGTATGTCGGAAAGTTTTTGTAATTTTGCAGCCGTTTTTGACGAACCATGTCTGAGGACCAACGTGCACATATTATCAAGACGGCAGGCGAAATGTTCTTTCGTCTGGGTATCCGCAGTGTATCAATAGACGATATCTGCCGCGAGCTCGGAATGTCCAAGAAGACGTTCTATGTCTATTTTGCGTCGAAGGACGAGCTGGTGGCGCAGATGCTTCATGCAAATGTGGCTCACATCGCCAAGAAGATGGAGGAACTGAACAAGTTGCACGATTTCCGGCAGTTGGTGACGAAATTCCTCAAGCACCAGGAGGCGGAGAAGAACGATGTGCGGCGCGTGCCGCAGTTGGTGTATGACCTCAAGAAATACTACCCGCGCCAGTTTGCGGATTTCCAGCACGAGTGCTTTGAGACCCAGAAGATGAATATCATCCGTTATCTGGAGCAGGGGCAGCAGGAAGGTTTCGTGCGTGCGGATTTGAATGTGGAGTTGACCGCTGTTCTCTTTGCCAAGATTCACAGCGATGCAATCCGGGACTTGGAGGAGATCGAGGCACACGGGCATAACATGCACCAGTTGGGACACACGGCGATGGATATTTTCGTCCGCGGCGTGCTGAGCGAGGAGGGAATGAAATTGTATAACTAGAGAAACTAGTCTAACTAGTCAACTAGATAAGATAATAACAAAACCAACAATATGAAGAAACTATTTTTGATGATAACCGCGATGCTCGCGATGAGTGCGACGGTTGTAGCAGAAGATCACGTGATGGCGGCAACCCGCAGTGCCTACCGCACACAAGACAGTGTGCCGGCGGCGTTGAGTCTGAGCCTGAGAGAGGCGCAGGACTACGCCATCAAACAGAACCGAACCCTTAAGAACGCATCTCTGGCAGTGCAGCAGGAGTACGCCAAACGGTGGCAGACGATTGCCGCCATGTTGCCGCAAGTGGACGGTAGTTACACCTATTCCAACTACTGCGGCTATTCCGCTACGCTGTCCATGATGGGTAATGATGTGAAGATCAACATGCCTAACGTGGGTGCGCTCGGTGTGACCGCTACCATTGGTATTAACGGTCAGGGCATCGTAGGTGCGCTGCTCAATAATGTGGCCATCCAAATGAAGAAGATTGCACTGGAGAAATCCGAGAACGAGCTCCGTGGAAGTGTGATGAGCAGTTATGTGTCTGTTCTGGCTCTCCAGAGTATTACCCACCTGCTGGACTCTTCGTTAGCGAATATCCAGAACCTGGAGCAGATCACCCAGAACTCCGTCAATGCCGGTGCGGCTGAGCAGACGGCGGCTGACCAGATACGCGTGCGTGTCAATACACTGAAGAATAATATCAATTCGCAGAAACGGAATATTGAGTTAGCGACGAACAGTCTCAAAGTGCTGTTGGACGTGCCGGAGGAGACGGAACTGACCCTTACCGACAGCATCGATGCCATCCTCTCGCCGGAGCGCGTGCTGACGCTGCTGTCCAGCAATTTCGATATCCGTAACAACCTGGACTACCAGACGGTAGAGCGTTCGGCGGAACTCGCCAAACGCAATGTGCACATGGCGGGCTGGGCGTACGGACCTACCGTGGCGCTGGCCTATAACTACCAGAACCAGAAATACTACGGCGAGGGCGGTATGCGTATGACTCCACCGAATGTGGTACAAGTGTCGGTCAAGATGCCTCTCTGGTCCTCCGCCAAGCGTGCGGCAGGCGTGGTGGAGAAGAAAATCGCTTACGAGCAGGCGAAGAACACCCTCTCGGAGATGACCGACAACCTCTCCATTCAGTACCGTCAGCTCTGTTTCGATCTCACGAACGCTTATGAGACCTACATGAACGAGAAGGATAACATCGAGGTCTCCAAGCGTGTGTTCAACTCCGCTACGGAGAAATTCAAATGGGGCGCAGCCTCCAACCTGGAGCTGACCAATGCCTCCAACGACCTCATCAATGCTCAATCGACCTACGTGAACGCGATGCTCACACTGATCAATGCGCAAGTCGATCTCGAAGAATTTTTAAATAACTAACATATGAAAAAGAATCTGTTATATGTCCTCGCAGCCTTGGCGCTCATAGGCTGCGGCAGCAAGGAAAGTACTGCTACGCAGGAGGAGCGTGTGGAGCAAGTCCGCACCACGGTACTCCAACCGCGTGAGATAGAGCGCGAGATCGTCGTCTCGACGAACTTACAGGGTTACCTCACCCAGAACGTGGCTCCGTCCCTTACCGGTAAGATAGAGCATATCTACCGCGAGGTGGGTGACAAGGTGTCGAAAGGCACAGACCTCGTCCGCATGGACCAGACCCAGTACAAGACCACCAAGATCTCGATGGCTAACCTTGAGATCGAGAAGAACCGTGTGACCCAGTTGCTCCGTTCGGGTTCGGCTACCCAGCAGCAGTACGACCAGGTTACCACCCAGTATAACTCCACCAAGGAGCAACTGGAGTTCCTGGAGCAGAACACGTATGTCAAGGCCCCGTTTGCCGGTGTGATCTCCGCCAAGAACTACGAGGACGGCGAACTCTACAGCGGTCAGCCGATCCTTATCCTGACTCAGATCGACAAACTCAAGGCGCTTGTGGCTATCCCCGAGACTTATTTCCCGAAATTCAAAGAGGGTATGAAACTCTCCTTGACCTCCGAGATCTACCCGGGGCAGACTTTCCCCGCTACGGTGGAAATCGTCTATCCGACGGTTGATCCATCAACTCACACCTTCCAGTGCAAGATTGTTATTCCGAACGGCAAGCATCTGCTCCGTCCGGGTATGTATGTAACGACTACCATCGGTCTGGGTAAGGCTCAGGCACTCGTTATTCCTTATCAGGCGGTTGAGAAACTCGTAGGCGCTAATGACCGTTATGTCTTCATTAATGATAACGGCCGTGCCAAACGTGTTGCCGTCACTCTCGGTCAGCGTTTCGACCAGGATATAGAGATCCTTGCCGATGAGATCGTGCCCGGCGTAGAGGTAGTCACAACCGGCCAGCACAAACTCGTCGATGGCGTCAAAATCAATGTAGTGGAGTAGACCGCTACGCTCAAAGTAGAAAGACCGCAGGCAGAGCCTGCTCAAAGATGAAAGACGAATTATGAGCATTTATAAATCAGCAATCGAAAAACCGGTAACGACCGCCCTGATCTTTGTGGCGGTGATCGTCATCGGTATCTATAGCTTCCTACGGCTGCCGATTGATCAGTTCCCGGAGATGGATCCGCCGTATATCACGGTCATGACCACCTACCCGGGTGCATCGGCATCCGAGATGGAAACGAACGTCACCAAGATCATGGAGAACGCCCTGACCTCCGTCGATCACTTGAAACATATCACCTCCCAGAGTAAGGATAATATCTCCATGGTAGTCCTGGAGTTGGAGTGGGGTGAGGATATGGACGAGGCCGTCAATGATGTGCGTTCGTTCGTCGATATGGCGGCAAACAACCTGCCGGATAACTGTTCCAAGCCGGTTATCTTCAAGCTCTCGACTTCCTCCATGCCTATCTGTCAGTACTCTATTACGGCGGATGAGACCTACGCGGGTCTGGATAAGATCCTCAACGACGAGGTAGTGCCGCAGCTCAACCATATTGACGGAATCGGTAACATCTCCCTCTCCGGTGCGCCGGACCGTTATGTCTATGTCAATATAGACCAGGAGAAACTCGATGCTTATGGTATCTCGCTGGAGCAGGTAGGACAGGTCGTTTCGGCGAATAACCTCAACCTCTCCTCCGGTACCATCAAGATGCCGCAGGAGCAGTACCAGATGCAGGTGCGGTCGGAGTATATTGAGTCGTCCGAGATAGAGAACCTGATGGTAGCCATGACCCCACAGGGACAGCAGGTCTTTGTGCGCGACATTGCAACTGTCAAGGATACCATCAAGGATCTCTCGCTGGACGAGAAGACCAATGGTCGTGAGGCGGTCCGTCTGATCATCGCCAAGCAGACAGGTGCCAACACTGTACAGGTCTGCAGGGATGTGCGTAAGGAACTCGCTGAGATCCAGAAACAGCTCCCCTCGGATGTCAAGATAGAGAAGATTTATGACTCCTCGGAGAATATCCAAAACTCCATCAATTCGTTGGAGGAGTCCGTGCTTTACGCCCTCCTCTTCGTGGTGCTCGTGGTGCTCTTCTTCTTAGGCAAGTGGCGCGCAACGATCATCATCGGTATTACTATTCCTATCGCTTTGATCGTGGCGTTCATCTACCTCGGCATGGCGGATTCGAGTCTGAATATCATCTCCCTCTGTTCGCTTACCATCGCTATCGGTATGGTTGTGGATGATGCGATCGTGGTGCTGGAGAATATCACGCGTCACGTGGAGCGCGGCGAAGATCCGCACGAGGCCTCTATCTATGCGACCAACGAGGTATGGATATCCGTTATTGCAACGACTCTGGTGCTGGTAGCGGTGTTTGTGCCGCTGACGATGCTCACGGGTATGGCGGGTATCATGTTCCATGAGTTAGGATGGATCGTGACAGTCGTTTGCTGTACCTCCACAATCGTGGCTATCTCCCTGACCCCGATGCTTTGTTCGAAACTTCTGAAAGCGAAGAAAGTACACGTCGATGAAAACGGCAACCTTGTGGATGACGAGGCGGGCAAGAAGTCTTTCTACGAGCGTACGGTGGTACACATGCTTGATGTGATAGATGATTACTATGCCCGTTCGCTGGGTTGGTGTTTGCGTCATAAGGCAGTGACTCTCCTTGTCTTGCTGGCGCTCTTCATCGCATCGCTCACACCGGCGTTCATGGGTAAGATCGGTACCGACTTTATGCAGGAGCAGGATAACGGCCGTCTGTCGGTCACCATCAAACTGCAGCGCGGTACGCGTATCGAGGAGACCCTCAAGACCGCCCGTGCCCTGGAGACACGTTTTGTCACCCTTGTGCCGGAGATTGAGTTGATCAACACTTCTGCCGGTTCGAACGACGACGCCACCATCGCCGCCCTCTTCACCTCTACGATGAACAACAAAATCCAAATGACCATCCGTCTGCCTAAGAAATGGCAGCGTGACCGCGATATATGGACGATTGCCGAGATCCTCCGTCGGGAGATGGCTCAGTATCCTGAGATCAATGAGTACCAGTGTGTCGTTTCCTCCGGCGGCCCCGGTGGTAACGGTAACACGGTGGATTTGGAGATCTATGGTTACGATTTCGACAAGACCTCCCAGTTGGCGGAGCAGTGCCGTCAGTTGATCTCGCAACTGCCGGGTTCCCGCGACGTCAACATATCCCGTGAGGACGACCGTCCGGATATCAAGATAACGGTCGATAAGGAGCGTGCCTCCCGTCTTGGTCTGAGTTCCGCTACTATCTCTACCTACCTCCGTAACCGTGTGGCAGGTATGGCGTGCGGTTACCTCAAAGACGACGGATCGGAGTACGACATAGTGGTTCGTCTGGAGGAAGATGACCGTAACTCGATCTCCGACATTCTCAACCTCTCTATCCCTACCGCTACCGGTAAGTCCGTCAAACTATCCGAGGTGGCTACCGTAGGAGAGTATTGGGCACCGCCTACCATCGAGCGTAAGTCCCGCCAGCGTATCGTCACGGTGAAGGCTACGCCGTATAACACCACTTTAGGTGAGTTGGCAAAAGCTATCGAGACGGAGGTTATACCCCAATTGGATCTCCCTGTGGGTTACTCGACCCACATTGGCGGTAACTACGAGACTCAACAGGATACGTTCTCGGACATGATCCTCCTCGGTCTGATGATTATCATGCTCGTGTATATCGTAATGGCGTCCCAGTTCGAGTCGCTCAAGATGCCGGGTATCATCATGTTCACCGTGCCGTTTGCCCTCTCGGGTGTGATCATTGCCCTCTGGCTGACGGGCCGAAGCCTGGATATGATCGGCGCATTGGGTCTGGTATTGCTGGTCGGTATTGTGGTCAAGAACGGTATTGTGCTCGTGGATTATATTAACCTCATGCGTGAGCGTGGCTACGAACTCAACCAGGCTATCCAGATGTCGGGTCGGAGCCGTATTCGTCCGGTGCTCATGACGGCGTTCACTACCATCTTGGGTATGGTGCCGATGGCAGTCTCCTCCGGTGAAGGTGCCGAGATGTGGCAACCGTTAGGTATCGTCGTCATCGGCGGTCTGACGGTCAGCACATTCCTAACCCTGTATATCGTGCCGGTGCTCTACGGCGTTATGGCGCGTCACGGCGACCGCGACAAGCAGGAAGCCCTCCGCAAGAAATTCATCTTCATGGACCTGAAAGTAAAGAAAGGAGAAGAGAAATGAAAAGTGTAATGATCGTTTTCAACCAGGCCAATACCGGTCGTGTAGAATATATGTTGGACGTGCTGGGTATCAAGGGCTTCACGTTCTTTGAGCAAGTGCAAGGGCGTGGCACCAACGGCGGTGAGCCCCGCCGTGGTACCCACGCATGGCCGGAGATGAACAGTTGCGTCATCACCATTGTGAACGATGAGCAGGTGCCCACGCTCTTGGAGTCCGTCAAGAAACTTGATCTCCGTAACGAGGAGGTGGGTGTTCGGGCCTTTGTATGGAATATTGAAGCTACCGTCTAAGATGGTGCAGATAGCACATATCAATAAGTCTTTCGGTGCTCAGCAGGTGCTGAGAGATGTATCTCTGGAGATCCCGGCAGGTCAGATAGTAGGCTTGCTGGGACCTAATGGTGCCGGCAAATCGACGCTCATGAAGATCCTAATCGGGCTTTGGAGCGCCGACTCGGGAACCCTACAAGTACCTCAACGGATAGGATACCTCCCTGAAAACAACCCTCTCTACGAGGATATGTATGTCCCTGAGTACCTGGAGTTCATGGCTCAAATGACCAATGACCAAATCGCAAATGGTCCAATGGTAAATGACCTCATTGCTCTTGTCGGTCTCACTCCGGAGCGGCACAAGCATATACGGGAGTTAAGTAAGGGTTACCGCCAGCGTGTAGGCCTCGCCCAGGCGTTGCTGGGTGACCCGCAGTTGCTCATCCTCGATGAACCGACTACCGGCTTGGACCCCAACCAACTCGTTGAGATCAGGTCGCTGATTAGAGATTTAACGAAATCACCCATCACCCATCACCCATCACCCGTCACCCAACCGCGTTCCGTGATTTTGTCCACGCATATCATGCAGGAGGTTCGGGAAATGTGCGACCGCGTCATTATCCTTGACCACGGCACCATCAAAGCCGATGAACCCATAGAACAAATCGATAATCTGGAACAACTGTTCCACAATGTAACCCTATAATGGCAGAATTTGATATTCGCAACCAAATGACCGAGAAGGAGCAAGACTCCGCTCTCCGCCCGTTATGCTTCGCCGATTTTGCGGGTCAGTCCAAAGTGACTTCCAACCTTAAGATCTTCGTCGAGGCAGCCAAACTGCGTGGTGAGTCACTCGATCACGTGCTTCTCTTTGGCCCTCCGGGCCTCGGTAAAACCACGTTATCTAATATTATTGCAAACGAGCTCGGAGTCGGCTTTAAGGTCACCTCCGGGCCCGTGTTGGATAAACCGGGAGACCTAGCCGGGCTGCTCACATCGCTGGAGCCCAACGATGTACTCTTCATTGATGAGATCCATCGTCTGAGCCCGATTGTGGAGGAGTACCTCTATTCAGCGATGGAGGACTACCGCATTGATATTATGATTGACAAGGGTCCGTCTGCGCGTACTATTCAGATAGACCTCAACCCCTTCACCCTCATTGGTGCCACGACCCGTTCGGGCCTGTTGACGAGCCCGCTCCGTGCGAGGTTTGGCATAAACTGCCATCTTGAGTACTACGATGCCGACATTCTCGCGGGGATTGTCAAGCGTTCTGCCGGGCTCCTTGGTGTTGAGATCAACGAGAAAGCCGCCGGAGAGATAGCCCGCCGTTCGCGTGGTACGCCTCGTATAGCCAATGCGCTGCTGCGCCGTGTGCGCGATTTTGCGCAGGTCAAAGGAGACGGTGCTATTGACCTCAAGATTGCCCAGTACGCCCTTGAGGCACTTAATATCGACACTTTCGGTCTCGACCAGATTGATAACAAACTCCTGACGACGATCATTGATAAGTTCCGCGGCGGTCCTGTCGGCCTCAATACGATCGCTACGGCGATGGGCGAGGATGCAGGAACCATCGAGGATGTTTATGAACCGTACCTCATCAAGGAGGGCTTTATCAAGCGTACCCCTCGCGGCCGTGAGGCAACGCCGCTTGCGTACCAGCACTTGGGCAAGACACCCCTTGCCCCTGATGGCCAGCAGACAATCTTTTAATCTATAAGTATATGAAAAAAATCCTATTCATCCTTTTAACAGCAATGACTATGATGAGTTGCAATCCCAAAGCGGATGAGACACCATCCGTACAGGCACAAAAGCCGGTAGTGTACATGACTCAGGAGATCTCTCCGGCAGCCCTCATGCGTATTTATGAATCGCTCGATCGTCCGGCCTCCGGGCATGTGGCTGTAAAAATATCCACAGGCGAGGCAGGCGGACATAACTACCTCAAGCCGGAACTGATCGGTCAATTGGTCAATGCGGTCAACGGCACTATTGTAGAGTGTAACACTGCTTATGCGGGGCGTCGGAACACTACCGAGGCGCATTGGCAGACCATCCGCGAGCACGGTTTTCTTGAAATAGCACCCGTGGATATTATGGACGAAGAGGGTGATTTTACCATCCCCGTCAAGGACACTACATGGATCAAATACGACCGCGTGGGTACTCACATGAAGAAGTATGACTTCATGATCAATCTGGCGCACTTTAAGGGCCACATGATGGGCGGCTTCGGCGGTGTGCTCAAGAACCAGTCTATCGGTGTGGCTTCTTCTGCCGGCAAGGCCTATATCCACTCCGCGGGTATCACGGAGGATGTGGTAGAGACATGGAACCATATAGATAATCAGGACGGTTTTCTGGAATCAATGGCTGCGGCTGCTCAAGCCGTGCATAACTATTTCGGAAACGGCGAGCGAATCCTTTATATCAATGTGGTTAACAACCTCTCTGTGGACTGCGACTGCGACAGCCACCCGGCTGATCCCGAGATGAGCGATATAGGAATACTGGCGTCCCTTGACCCCGTAGCACTCGACCAGGCATGTGTGGATCTCGTATTCCATTACCCCTCTAAAGAGGGCGACAACGCTGCGGCTCTCATTGAGCGTATAAACTCCCGTCATGGTATTCATACCATTGAGCACGCAGCGAAGATCGGTCTCGGTAGCCGCGAGTACGAGCTTGTCTCTATTGATGGTGAGCAGATGTTATCCCAACTCAACGAGCAGTCCCTTTCACTTCTCGTTCGCAATCATGGTCTGACTACCCGGCATGAGAACCACGGAGTGCAGGATTTGCTGACACTTCTCGAAACCGAACCGGAGCGACTCAAGGGTGCCGTGGTAGCCGACAAGATGGTCGGTAAAGCCGCTGCCGCGCTGATGATCAGCGGAGGTGTCAAGACGGTTTATACCAATCTGATCTGTACCCCCGCTCGTGAACTCTTTGAGCAAGCCGGAGTCCGGGTGGTAGCAACCGAAGAGGTACCGCAGATTCTCAATCGCGACCGCTCCGGGCAATGCCCCATCGATAGCCGCCTTAACGAGGCTAAGACCGTTGAGGAGTGCGTAGCGATTCTAAAAAAACTATAAACCCGTTACAGCGATGCTCCGCAAACTCCGTATAACCCTTGCTGCCATCTGCTTTATACTGATTAATATGCTCTTTTTAGGCGTCAGTTGGGGCCTGAGTCAGCACATTGCCTGGGTGGCAAAGATTCAGTTCCTGCCGGCGCTTCTGGCGCTTGATTATGCGATGCTTCTGATCCTCATCGTGGTGACCCTTCTCTTTGGGCGGATTTACTGCTCGGTAATCTGTCCTTTGGGAGTGATGCAAGATGTATTCGGCTGGGCGGGGAAGAAAGCGAAGAAGAACCGTTATTCCTATTCGCCGGAGAGGAAATGGCTCAGGTACTCCGTATTAGCGCTGTTCATCGTATGCCTAATCGTCGGATTTGCTCCGGTGACGACGCTTTTGGCACCTTATTCGGCTTACGGTAGGGTGGTTAACTCGCTGTTTCGACCGTTGTTTGATTTGCTGAATAACGGTCTGGCGGCTTTTGAGAGCCATTACGACAGTTATCTCTTTTCTGAGGTACAATTATGGATACGGAGCGTGACCACTTTTGTAGTGGCGTTGCTGACACTTGGTGTACTCGGGTTTCTGGCGTGGCGCAACGGTCGCACCTATTGCAATACCGTCTGTCCGGTGGGAACGATCCTCTCTTTCTTCAGTCGTTTCTCGCTCCTGCGCGTGCAGATGGACAAGGATAAATGCAAGAACTGTTCGCTTTGCGAGAAGAACTGCAAGGCTTCGGCGATTGATTTCAAGGCAGGCACGGTTGACGCCAGCCGTTGTGTCGCTTGCGGCGACTGCCTCGAGGTCTGCCGGTTCGATGCGTTGCACTATAAGCCGCTTGTGCTGAAAGACCGCTCCGCTCAAAGAACAAAGACCGCTAACGCTCAAAGACCTGAAAAGCCGGACATGAGCAAACGTGCGTTCATTACGGGTGCAGTCTTAGCTACCGGCACGGCAGCGATGGCGCAGGCGAAGATCAAAGTGGATGGAGGAATGGCGGTGGTGGAAGACAAGCAAGTGCCGAACCGCGAGACGCCTATAACGCCTCCCGGCTCCATCTCGGTATATAACATGAACCGTCATTGCACCGCCTGCCAATTATGCGTCAGCGCATGTCCGAATAACGTATTGCGTCCCTCTACCGACCCGCTTCGGTTCATGCAACCGGAGGTGTCTTTCGAGCGCGGTTACTGCCGTCCCGAGTGTACGCGTTGCTCGCACGTTTGCCCGACGGGCGCCATCAAACCTGTCACCAAAGAGGAGAAGACCGCCATTCACATCGGCCATGCCGTGTGGATAGAGCAGAACTGCATTCCTGTCACCAATGGTGATCATTGCGGCGCGTGTGCGCGCCACTGCCCCGCATGGGCGATTCAGATGGTGGAGAAGGAGATCAACGGCAAGACGGTAGAAGTGCCGGTGGTCGATACTGAGAAATGTATCGGTTGCGGCAAGTGCGAGAACCTGTGTCCCGCAAGGCCGTTCAGTGCCATTTATGTAGAAGGCAATACCATGCACCAAATAAATTGACGATTATGGACAGACGAGAATTTATCACACATAGCGCAGCTGCCATAGCGGCAACATCGGTGCTCCTTTCCGCCTGCAAGAAGAATGAGCAACGAAACGCATCTCTCCCCCTTGAGGGGGAACTGGAGGGGGGAACCATGACCTACCGCACCAATCCCAACACGGGCGATAAGGTGTCGATTCTTGGTTTCGGAATGATGCGTCTGCCGGTTGAGGCAGGCGGCACGGCGCGCGAGAACCCCGATTCGCCCATTGACCAGGACGCGGTGAACGAGATGGTGGATTACGCGCTGGCGCATGGGGTTAATTATTTCGATACCTCGCCTGCGTACTGCCAGGGACTGTCGGAGCAAAGTACCGGTATTGCTCTTGCGCGACATCCCAGAAACAGCTATTTCATTGCAACCAAACTCTCCAATTTCTCGCCGGACACTTGGTCTGCCAAGGAGTCCAAGGCGATGTTCGAACGCTCGTTGCAGTACCTCCAAACTGACTACGTGGACTACCTCTTGCTGCACGGTATAGGCATGAGAGGAGGCGGCAAGAACGCGATGGAGATGTTCTACGAACGGTATATGGACAACGGCATCCTCGACTGGCTCGTAAAACAAAAAAAGAAAGGGCGTATCCGCAACCTCGGTTTCTCGTACCACGGCGATGCGAAGATGTTCGACATGCTGCTCCGGTGGCACGACGAAGGCAAGTACCATTGGGATTTCGTGCAGATTGAGTTGAACTACCTCGAATGGAACTACGGCAACGAGATCAACCCGCGCAACACCGACGCAGAATACCTCTATGATGAGTTGTCTAAACGCGGTATTCCGGTTGTGATCATGGAGCCGCTGTTGGGCGGTCGTCTGGCTCACCAGCCGGACGCAATCACCGCCAAGATGCGCGAGAAAGACAGCCGCTATTCGCCTGCCGCATGGGCTTTCCGCTTTGCCGGTTCGCCTAAGGGCGTACTGAGCGTTCTCTCCGGAATGACCTATCTGGAGCACCTCAAAGAGAATGTCACGACCTATTCGCCTTTGGTTCCCCTTACGGACGACGAAAAGCAGTGGCTCCTCACGCTCGCTAAAGATATATACGAACTGAAAACCATACCTTGCACCTCCTGCAACTATTGTATGCCCTGCCCGTACGGACTGAATATACCGGGTATTTTTGCACATTATAACAAGTGTATCGCAGAGGGTACGATGCCAAGCGTGGACGGCAAGGACAACGAGTACCAACGCAACAGGCGTGCGTTCCTCGTGGGCTACGATCGTGCGGTACCCAGCGTACGACAGGCTGATCATTGCATCGGCTGCGACCACTGCGTGAGCCACTGTCCGCAACGCATCAATATCCCCAAAGAAATGCAGCGCATTGACCGCTTTGTGGAGCAACTAAGACAAGCCAATTCGTAATTTTAAATTTTTAATTATATGCACATTGGTATTACAGAAATCATCATCATCGCCCTCATCGTTTTGCTGCTCTTCGGCGGCAAGAAGATTCCTGAACTGATGAAGGGTTTGGGCAAAGGCGTCAAGTCCTTCAAGGACGGTATGAAAGAAGGCGACGAAGAAGAGAAGAAAGAAAACGAAGAAATTCGTAAATCGTAAATTAACTTGGCAACAAGTTTCTGGGATCATCTGGACGAACTGCGCAGCGTGTTGATACGTTGCGTGGTGGCGTGGGCGGTGTGTGCGGTAGGAATGTTCTGCTTCCGCGATGCGCTGTTCGGCTTTCTTTTTGCTCCCGCCCATCCGGATTTCATTACGTATCGCTTGCTTCGCTCCGTCCCTTGTGGGGAGGGTTGGGGAGGGGTTTCTGTCTCTTTCATCAATACGCAGCTCTCTGCCCAGTTCACCACACACATGCAGGTCGCAGCGTTGGCGGGATTGGTGATTGCTTTCCCCTATCTTGTCGCGCAGTTATACCGCTTTGTCTCGCCTGCCTTATATCCTAATGAAAAACGCGCCGCAGGCCGTATTATCGGTCTTGGCACGTTGCTTTTTATGCTTGGCGTAGCGCTGAACTACCTCATTATTTTTCCTTTTGCGTTCCGGTTCTTAGCGACCTACCAAGTGCAGCCGGAGGTAGTGAACCAGATTTCGCTCCATTCGTATGTATCCACGCTGCTCGTTCTCTCGCTGATGATGGGTATTCTCTTTGAGATGCCGATCGTGGCGTGGGCGCTTGGCCGAGCCGGGCTCATCGAGGCAGCGTGGCTCCGGCGCTACCGCCGCCATGCGCTCGTGGCGCTGATGATTCTTGCGGCGGTCATTACTCCTACCGGCGACGCATTTACGCTCCTGCTGGTCACGCTGCCGCTTTATCTCCTATATGAACTGAGTATTTATGTCGTCGGAACGACGGCGTCCTGATGGTAGGCTTTGAGCCCCTCTATCGGGTCCTGAAGCACCGTGCCTAAGGGTAGCCCCTCAGCGCGCATCGCGTCCTCCAGTATAGGTTTGTAGTAATAGGCGATGGAGCCGACGAAACCGATCGGCGCCTCTGCCTTGTATTGTACCAGGTTGCGGCGGATGAACTGCACGAAATGGTCATAAACGAGGTTGTGAATCCGTTTGTCCTCTATATGGTCGGCGCAGAAACGCGAGAGCTTGGCCAGGAACCGGTTGGGGAACGGCTGCCGGTAGACCTTTTCGATAATGTCCGCCATGGAGGTTTGGTACTCCTTGAAGAACGCCTCTTTGAGGTCCTCACCCATCTGGTTCTTTAGCAGGTCGCCTACCAGCCTTTTGCCTAACACAGCTGCCGAGCCTTCATCGCCAAGGATGTATCCCAGCGACGGCACTGCCCATTCGATCTCCGTGCCGTTGTAGTAGCAACTGCCGCTACCTGTTCCTAAGATACAAGCCACACCTGCCTCATGACCGAGTAATCCGCGGGCGGCTCCTAACATGTCGGAGGCTACGTGCACCTCGGCTTTCTTAAAGATCTGTTCCAAGGCTTTCTGCACAAACACTTTCTTCTCCGGGGTGCAACCGGCGCCATAGAAGAACACGTGGGTTAACGTTCCTGCCCAGAGGAGCGAACTGATCTGCGGCAGGAGTTGGTTGCAAATGCTGTTACGCATCGCATCCGAGGTCTGGAAAAGCGGATTAATACCGTCCGTGTACACGTCCGAGCACTGACCGCTTGCGGTCACCAGACACCAATGCACTTTGGTACTTCCGCTGTCTGCTAATAAAATCATAGTATTTAAATTTTCAAATCTTCAAATCAAATATATCCATTCCGAACGCCGTGGTGAAAGCGTCTTGTGCTTTGAGAGCCTCGGCGGTGTCGAGTTGTATGCCTTTGCCGGGCGTCATGAGTAGAATCCGGTCGCTCAGCGCGAGCGCGAGATCGAGTTCGTGGGTTGAGATCAGCACCGTTTTGTGTTGCTCGTGGGCTAACTGTCGGAGGAGCCGCAGAACCTTGATGCGGTGGGGCAGGTCGAGGTGCGCTGTAGGCTCGTCGAGCAGGATGATTGGTGTCTGCTGCGCAAGCGCTTTGGCGATCAGTATGCGTGCTTTCTCTCCGTCCGAGTGGGCGTTGAAGAACGATTGTGAATTGTTAATTGTGCATTGTGCATTGTGCATTGTGCATTGTGCATCGAATCCCACCTGCTGCAATGAGTCGGCTATAATCTGTTCATCCTCGTCCGACAGACCGCCGAGGAAGGAGGTGTACGGGTACCGCCCGAGGGCGACGACGTCGTGAACCGTCGTGTTCTCCATCGACAGCCGCTCCGTCAGCACCAAAGCAATGGATTTAGACCGCTCGCTTTGCCCGCTGAAACGATATTCTCCGCTTAACGCTGGTTGCAGTCCTGCGAGGGTGCGCAGTAGTGTCGATTTGCCGCACCCGTTAGGTCCGAGCATGCAAACCAATTCGCCCTCGTAGAGCGAGAACGTGAGGTCACGCTGGATAACCGTCTCACCGAATGGCCGGCTTGCTCCGGCTCTAAGCCGGTACCCTATACTCAGTTTATTCGTAGTAATAGATACGTTGGACACGACGCGAAACGGAGGTTAATATCTCGTAGGTAATGGTGTTCAGTTTGGTGGCGAGTTCCTCGAGCGGCAGTCTGTCGCCGAAGATCTCCGCCTCGTCTCCCGGCTGTGCATCCGTGCCGGTGACGTCGATCATCGCCTGGTCCATGCACACGTTGCCTACCACCGGGCAGCGTTTGCCGCGGATGATAACCTCTCCGCCGTAGTTGGAGAACCGCCTGTCGAAACCGTCGGCATAACCGATCGGAATGACGGCAATCACGCGGTCCTCGGAGAGGGTAGTGTGGCGTCCGTAACCGATGGTCTCGCCCGCCTTGACGGTCTTGACCGAGAGGATAGTGGTCCGCAGCGTACATACATTACGCAGTTTGGCACCCGCGAACGAGAACCCGTACAGACCGATGCCCAAGCGGCACATGTCGAACTGGTAGTCACTGAACCGCTCGATACCGGCGGAGTTCAGTATATGTTTGATAATGGGGTAGTTGAGGCCTGCCTTCAGTTCCTCGGCGCAGGCATCGAAATAATGGATTTGCTGAAGCGTGAACTCGTCGAACTGCGCCTCGTCGCTGCCTGCCAGGTGCGAGAACACGGACTGTACCCGCACGGCTTGCGTGCTCTTGAGCCGCTCGATGAGGCGGGGCATCTCTTCCCGGTAGAAGCCCAAGCGGTGCATGCCGGAGTCTATCTTGATATGTATCGGGTAATGCTCCAATCCCTTTGCTTCGGCGGCTCCGATCACGTTCTCCAGCGAGGCGAAGGAATAGACATTGGGTTCGAGGTTATTCTCCATGATCAGATCCATGGCGGCTATCTCGGGGTCCATGATAATGATCGGCAGGGTGATGCCTGCGCGGCGGAGCTCGACTCCTTCGTCAGCCACCGCCACCGCCAGATAATCAACCAACCCGGACGCTTGCAGCGCCTTGCTCACCTCCACGCTGCCGGCGCCGTAGGCGAACGCCTTGACCATGCAGGTCAGTTTGGTCTCGGGTTTGAGCAGTGACCGGAAATACCGCACGTTATCGACCAATGCCGTGAGGTTCACAGCCAGTACAGTCTCGTGTGTCTGATGGAGGATTCGCTCGCTGATGGTCTCCTCGTTATACCCGAGCGCACGCATGACGGCAGCGCAGGTGCGCACGTTCTGGTGCGTAGGATCCTCAATGATCGTATCCGTATGTGCGAAGAGTTTCATCTTCTCCGCCCGCTTCTGTTCCAGTGACGCAAAGTTCTCGTCGTGCTCATGCCCGATATAGGTGATTACGCCTATTGTCGGACGGATGATCCGCTCCAGCCGTCCCATCTCACGGGGCTGGCTGATTCCCGCCTCGAAGATGGCAATCACCGGCTTCTCCGGGGTAATTGTGCATTGTGAATTGTGCATTGTGAATTGTTCCAGCCCCCAAACGCTGAGCGGCACGCCGATCTGCGAGTTATAGGATTTGGGTGAACGGATCACCGTGTAATCGTCCTTGAGCAGCTGGTACAGCCACTCTTTGACGACGGTTTTGCCATTCGAACCCGTGATGCCGATGACTGTTCCGTGGAACCGGCTGCGCACGTAGGCTGCCAAGTCTTGCAGCGCACCGATCGGATCGTCCGTCACAAAGGCACGCACGCCTTTTTCCTTCAACTCGGGGATAAAATCCGCTCCGTCCCGCTTGGCGGTTTTGATGGCGAAGAAGAGGGTGTTCTCCGGTTCCGCACCCAACTGTCGGCTGTCCGTCAGCAGGTGCTTGATCTCTACATCCTCGTTCCCGACGGTCACCAATCGGTCGCCAATAACCTTTCTGATCTCTGAGATTTTCATGCTAAAAACATTTATGAGTGCAAAGGTACAACAAAAATTGGACATACGCAAGGGAAAAAGCACTTTTTTGGTAAAAAAATGCGTGCGCGTTTGCGTATGTCAAAAAAAAGCAGTACCTTTGCAGCCGGATTATGCAATACAGGTACAATATAAAAGAAGTTTTTTCTCCCAAGTTATTCCAGACATTACGGAATTATAACTCCAAACTGTTGGCGCAGGACGCGTTAGCGGGTGTGATTGTGGGCATTGTGGCGATTCCGTTGGCGATCGCTTTCGGTATCTCCTCGGGCGTAGGTCCGACGGAGGGATTGGTGACCGCCATCATCGCCGGACTGATTATCTCGGTGCTCGGCGGCAGCAAGGTGCAGATAGGCGGACCGACCGGTGCGTTCATCGTGATCATTTACGGTATTATCCAGGAGTACGGTCTCTCGGGTCTGATGATAGCCACGGTGATGGCGGGTATTCTGCTGCTTCTGATGGGTTTGGCGCGTCTGGGGTCGGTGATCAAGTTTGTGCCGTACCCTGTGATTGTGGGTTTCACCGCCGGTATAGCGGTGACGATTTTCAGCACGCAGATGAACGATTTCTTCGGTCTCGGACTGACCGACGTACCGGCGAACTTCGTCGATAAATGGATTTATTATTTCCACCATTTCAATGTCAACTGGTGGGCATTAGGTATTGGTATGTTCTCGCTGCTGGTATGTATCTTCATGCCCAAGTTGACGAAGCGTGTTCCCGGTTCGTTGGCGGCGATCATCTTAGCCACTCTTGCGGTGTGGCTGCTCAAGGAGTACGCTCCCGCCTCCTGGGGCGTAGCGGGTCTGCAGACGATCAGCGACCTCTACGAACTGCCCCACGGTATTCCTGCGCCGCACATGCCGTCGATGGAGTTGGCGGAGGGCGAGACGTTCTTCACGACCGTCCAGAAACTCTTCCCCTCGGCGTTCACGATAGCTATGTTAGGCGCTATTGAGAGTCTGCTCTCCGCGATGGTGGCTGACGGTGTGATCGGCGACAAGCATAACTCCAATACGGAGCTCATCGCCCAAGGCGTAGCGAACATCGTCGTGCCGTTCTTCGGCGGTATTCCTGCTACCGGCGCCATTGCCCGTACGATGACTAATATCAACAACGGCGGCCGCTCGCCCATCGCGGGTATCGTGCACGCGGTGGTACTGCTGTTGGTGCTCCTGTTCCTCGGCAGTCTGGTAGGTATGATTCCGATGGCGTGCCTCGCTGCGGTACTGATCATGGTGGCGTACTCGATGAGTGGCTGGAAGACGATCGCCGGACTCATCAAACACCATAACCGTGACCTCTGGGTGCTGCTGATCACGTTCTTCCTGACCGTCATTTTCGACCTCACCGTGGCCATCGAGGTGGGAATCCTGTTAGCGATGGTGCTGTTCCTGATGCGTACCAACGAGCAGACACAGATTCGTACTCTCCATAACGAGATCGATCCCAACGAGGACACGGATGTGCAGTCCAACCTCGAGCACCTGACCATCCCCGAGGGCGTGGAGGTCTATGAGATCGACGGTCCGTATTTCTTCGGTATAGCCAACCGTTTCGATGAGATCATGCACCACGTATCGGGCGAGACATACCCGGTTCGTATCATCCGCATGAGGAAGGTGCCGTTCGTTGATTCCACGGCGATGCACAACCTCTCGATCCTCATCGAGCGCTCGCACCAGGAGGGCATCACAATCATCCTCTCCGGCGTGAACGACCACGTACACAAACAGCTTCTGCAGGGCGGTATAGAGCAGCAGATGGATCCGCATAATATCTGCGCGAATATCCACTTCGCCCTCCGCCGCGCCGGGGATCTGATTGAGAGGATGAAAAGTGAAAAGTGAAAAATGACCCAATGTTTAACCCTTAAATACTAACAATTATGGCAAAGAAATTTATCTGCCCGATTTGTGGTTATGTCCACGAGGGCAATGAGGCACCGGAGCGCTGCCCGCAGTGCAAACAAATCGTAGAGTGGAAGGTAGCTTCCGATGACAAACTGAACTTCGCGTGCGAGCACGTAGTAGGCGTAGCCAAGGATGTAACCGATCCTGTTATCCATGACGGTCTGCGCGCTCACTTCATGGGTGAGTGCACCGAGGTGGGACAATACCTGGCTATGGCGCGTCAAGCCGACCGAGAGGGCTATCCCGAGATCGCTGCTGCGTTCCGTAAATATGCGTACGAGGAGGCAGACCATGCTTCGCTCTTCGCAGAGCTCTTAGGCGAGGTGGTTTGGGACACCAAGACCAACCTCGAGAAACGTATGATGGCAGAGGCCGGCGCATGCGAGGATAAACTGAATATCGCTAAGCGTGCGAAAGAACTGAACCTCGATCCTATTCACGATGCCGTACATGAGATGGCACGCGACGAGGCTCGTCACGGTAAAGGTTTCGAAGGTCTGTACAAGCGTTATTTCGGGAAATAATAATCACTGAATAATCCCGCCGCCGATGACGAGTTCGTCCTGATAGACGACGACCGATTGTCCCGGCGTTATTCCCCAGACGGGGGTTGCGAATTGCAAGCAACCCTCGTTTTTTTGTGTCACGGGGACGGCTTGTGTGCGGTACCGTACCTTGGCGGTGAGTACTCCGCCCCCGGCTATCGGGCGCAGGGGTGCACCGTGGTACCGTAGCTCCGAGGCATACATGTCCTCGTTCGTTCCCAACGTAATGCGGTTTGTTGCGGCGTCTATGTGCGTGATATAAGCGGGGTGACCCAAGGCGATGCCGAGCCCTTTGCGCTGACCGATGGTGTAGTTGACGAAGCCCTCGTGGGAGCCGAGCACCTTACCCTCTTTGTCCACGTACTCACCCGCGTGCACGCGTTCCTTATAATCAGGCACGTTCGCGCGCAGGAAAGTGCGGTAGTCATCGTCGGGAATGAAACAGATCTCCTGGCTCTCCCGTTTGACGGCGAGTTTCTCGTAGCCGTGCGCCCGGGCTATCTCGCGCACCTCATCCTTGGTGTAGTCTCCAAGAGGGAAGATGGTTCTTTTCAGTTGCTCTTCCGTCAGCCGCCAGAGGAAATAAGTCTGGTCCTTACGGCTGTCCGCCGCCGTGCGGAGGTAGTAATGCCCGTCCCGAACGGCGATGCGGGCGTAATGACCCGTGGCGATGAACTCGCAGCCCATCTCGTCCGCCAGACGGAGCATCTCGCCCCATTTGATGGTACTGTTGCACACCACGCAGGGGTTAGGCGTCCGCCCGGACATATATTCGTCGATGAAATTCTGAATAACGCACCGCCGGAAGGGTTCGCGGAAATCCACTATGTGGTGCTCAAACCCCATCCGCTCGGCGTTGCGCTTCGCCTCCATGATCGAGTCAATCGTGCAACACCCTTTTTCTTTCGCCAGACACGACTCCTTCATACTGTCGTACGTGCGGTAGGTTACACCTACCACCTCGTATCCTTGCTCCAGGAGCAGCATCGCGCTCACCGTGGAGTCTATTCCGCCTGACATGCCGAGCAAAACCTTGGGTTTTGCATTTGATATTTGGGATTTGAGATTTGACATTTGCTCCATCTTTTTTCTTTGAGCACCATAGGTGCGGTCTTTTGTCTTTGAGCGCAGCGGTCTTTTGTCTTACTGCTGCATATCGACTAATTTGGTATAATGCCCGCCGAGGGCGTACAGCTCGTCATGCGTGCCGCGCTCTACAATCCGTCCTTCGGACAGGACGCAGATGAGGTCGGCGTGCTTGATGGTCGAGAGCCGGTGCGCCACAACGAGGGTGGTACGCTCTTTCATAAGGTGCTCCAGCGCCTCTTGTACTAATTTCTCCGACTCACTGTCGAGTGCCGAGGTAGCCTCGTCCAAGATGAGGATAGGCGGGTTCTTGAGCACCGCCCGCGCTATACTGAGTCGTTGCCGCTGCCCGCCGGAGAGACGGCTGCCACGGTCGCCGATGACGGTCTGGTAGCCGTCTTTCATCTCCATGATGAACTCATGGGCGTTGGCTATCCGCGCGGCTTGTTCTACCGCCTGTTGCCATGTGAGCCCGTTCGGTGCCGGTTGCGTCGTGTCCACGCCGAAAGTGATATTGTTATACACCGTGTCGTTGAAGAGGATCGGCTCCTGGCAGACGATACCCATCAGCGCACGCAGATCATGCGTCCGGAACGACCGTATATCCGTGCCGTCGATGGTGATGGCACCCTCCTGCGGGTCGTAGAACCGCGGCACGAGATCCGTGAGCGTCGTCTTGCCGCTCCCCGACTGACCTACCAGCGCCACCGTCTTGCCCTTCGGGATAACGAGGTTAATGTCCGTCAGCACCTCGCGTTCGGGGCTGTACCGGAAATGCAGATCCTTGATCTCAATCTCTTGTTCAAACACCACGGGCTTCGGGCTCGCCGGTTCGGTGATGTTCGATTGCGTATTCAGCACCTCGTCGATCCGCTCGAGTGAAGCCATACCCCGGCGAATGCCGTAAGCGGCTTTGCTCAGGTCCTTCGAGGGGTTGATGATGGAGTAGAAGATCACGAGGTAGTAGATGAAGGTTGAGGCGTCTATCGTAGCGTGGTCGGAGAGGATAAGCAGTCCGCCGAACCACAGGATAACCGCAATCAGCGCCGTGCCTAAGAACTCCGAGAGCGGGTGGGCGAGGTAGTACCGGCGGTTAATGCGGTTGAAGGTGGCGCGGGTGGCATTGATGAGGGTGTCGAAACGGCTCCGCAGTTTGTCCTGCGCATTAAAGCCCTTGACCACCCTCAGTCCTAATAAAGTCTCGTCGATGGACGAGAGTATCTCTGCGTTCTGTTCCTGCCCTTTGGTGGACGCACGTTTGAGCGACCGGCCTATCCGACCGATACAGAAGATGGCAACTGGCATGAGGATGAGCACAAAGAGCGTCAGTTGCCACGATATAACCAGTAGCGTCACCAGATAGACGAAGATCATGATCGGATCCTTGAAGAGAATGTCCAGCGCACTCATAATGGACGCCTCCACCTCGCCTACGTCGTTCGTCATACGCGAGATTACGTCGCCGCGCCGCGCCTCGGTGAAATACCCCATCGGCAGGGAGAGGATTTTATCGTACAGCTGCTTGCGTAAGTCGCGCAGCACACCCGTCCGGATAGGTACCATGAAGTAGTTCGCCAGCCACGCGGTGCCGCATTTGAACCCCGTCATCACCACGAGGAACGCACCTAACAGCAACAGCACATAGCTCGCCCCGTGTGCCGCAATCTGCTCGTTGAGCAGAACGTAGAGCGGGTTCTGCCCATCGGCCTCGGTCAGACCGAAAAGAATGCGCAGAAATGGAATTATCGCGGCGAACGAGAAGAGCGACAGAATGGTTGACAGCAGGTTGAAGAGGATGTTCAACGCCATCTGTCCTCTGTATGGCGGGATAAACCGCTTGAGTATTTGTATCGTCTTATAGGGGGTCATAAACGTCTGTTTTCGCGTACGTATCTCAGGATCAGTTTGTCGAACTGCTCTTTCGGGGTATAGAATATAGTGCGGATCGGCAGGGCGATGAGTTTCTTACCCTGCTCGTTGAGTTGTTCCAGGAGGGGTGTCATCCTCAGTCGCTGCAGGTCTTTCTCTGTCGTAATGACAAAATCGAAGGGCTGTGCCTTTGTGAGAATAGCCTCTATATCCTGCGGAGTATAGTGGTGGTGGTCGGGGTAGGCGAGCAACTCTGCCTGCGGGTATTGGCGCCGTATATGGTCAATCATATACTGCGGATGGGCAATGCCGGCGAGTACCAGCGGCGTACCTTCCTGCTCGATCGGAGCATACTCCATACCTGCGAAATGCAACTGTTGGTAAGTCGGCAGATGAAGCCGGTTGTCTATCACGCGCATGTCAATCGGACGTATATCCTCCGGACACTTGGTCACCACGATGGTGTCGGCTTTGAGTGCCCGGGAAGGCAGATCACGCAGCGTGCCCCACGGTAACATGTGATCATCTATATAGAGTTTGTCGTAGGCGGTCAGGAGTACGGTATAACCGCTCCGCAGCCGGCGGTGTTGCATCGCGTCGTCCAATACGATCACGTCCAGCCCCTCTACCTGCCTCAGTAGTTGTTTGACCCCTCGCACACGACTCTCGCACACCGCCATCGGCACTTCCGGAAAGTTACGGTGGAGCTGCATTGCTTCGTCGCCAATCGTGTCCGCCGTGGATAACGGATCTGCCATCACGAACCCTCTGGTGGTACGCTTGTAGCCCCGCGAGAGTATCGCCGGCCGGTACCCGTTCTCCAACAACAGCCCTACTATATACGCCGTCATGGGCGTCTTGCCCGTACCGCCCACAGCGAGGTTACCCACGCAGATGGTGGGAACCTTCACCTTCGTCGAGTGCAACAGCCGCCGGTCAAAGAGCAGATGTCTCACCCACACGCCTAAAGCGTAGAGCCAACTCAGTGGTATGTATAGAATACCTTTCACCTATAACCTTTCACCTTTCACCTTTCACCTTATTTCCACCTCCGGCATAAGCGCCATTACACGCGGCTTGGAGCAGAAGGCACGTACCTTCATCATCAGTTTCTCCTCCTCCGTCGTGTTGTCGAACATCTTCAGCAGGTCGGCATACGGATCAGCTACCTCGGGGTAGTAACAGAGTTTGTAGTTCTCCACGCCGGCGAGTTCAACTGCCTTGTTGATGGCGTCGTCTATATTTCCCAACTCATCTACGATGCCGATCTCTTTGCCCTTGTATCCCAACCATACGCGGCCTTCGCCGATGGACTTGATATAATCCTGCTCCACGTGGCGGCCCTCGGCGCAGCGGCGGGTGAACAGGTCATAGCCGCGCTCTACCATCTTCTGCAAGATTGCATGTTCCTCATCGCTCATGCCCTTGAGGACCAAAGCGCCCATGCCTGAGTGTTTGTTGGTGCCCACGCCGTCGATGTCCACACCGATCTTATCGCGCAGTTTGGATACGTCCGGCACGGTACCGAAGATACCGATCGAACCCGTGAGAGTCGTCGGCTCGGCGTAGATATAATCCGCGCCGCAGGAGATATAATAACCTCCCGAAGCGGCATAATCGCCCATCGACACCACTACAGGGATGGAGTCGGCTTTGATCTTCTGAACGGCGTGCCAAATCTGCTCGCTGGCATCGGCGGAGCCGCCCGGGCTGTTCACACGCAGCACGAGTGCCTTGAGACCGTCTTCCTTACCGATTTCCTTGAGGGTTTTGACAACCTCTTTGCCTACAATCCCGTCGCCGGTCTCGTCGGTAATCTCGCCCTCAAGGTACAGCACGGCGATCTTATCCTTTGCCTTGCTCTCCGGGCGTTTCACCTGAGCCATCTTGCCGGTGGTCAACAGGTGGTAGTCTTTCGTGCCGGCATAGACGCGCAGCAACGAATCCATGTCCTGTACATATACGATGGTGTCCACCAATCCGGCAGCGAGCGTAGCCTCTGCGGACTCAACGTCCATCGGCCGGTCCGCCAGCTCGTCCAGCTGCGCCTCGCTCAGTCCGCGCGCAGCGCCTACAGCCTGTTTGTACTCGCTCCAGATACCGTCGAGGTACTGCTTGGTCTGCTCTCGGTCCGCCTCACTCATCGAGGTGCGGAAATACGGCTCTACTGCGCTCTTGAACGTACCTACCTTCAGGATATTCATCTTCACGCCGATCTTCTCCATGGCGCGGGTGAAATACATTTTCTGCGCTCCCAAACCGTGCCACTCTACGCTACCCGTTGGATCCATGCAAAGACGGTCAGCCGCAGAGGCTACATAGTAGTTCGTCTCGCCGTAACTCTTGGCGGAAGCGATGACCCACTTACCCGAACTCTTGAAATCGAGCAGTGCGTCACGGATCGTTTTGGCGGAAGCCGGAGCCATAGCTAACTCGCCGCCGTCAATCCAGATACCTAAGATCTTCTCGTCGTTCTTAGCCAGACGGATATTACTCAGTATCTGGTCCAGACCGACTGTTTCTTGTTTGGCGCGGCTGCCTACGTACGGCATTTCGCCCATGATGGACGCAAAGGGATTATCCTTCTGTCCTTGCTCTACCAGCGTTCCTTTCATCTGCAGACGGTAGATCGTCTTGTCCTGCAAGGCAACGGTGCTGTTGGACAACGCGTCACCCATGAGCCATCCTAAGAGGGCGCTGCAAATAAAATACACTGCGAAGAAAATCAAACAGCCGCCTAAGCAGCCTACTCTGCGACGAGGACGGGCCTGGCCCTCCTGCGTCTGTTGTGTGGTTTGAATAAATAACATAAAATTATCAATTATCAATTGTCAATTGTCAATTATCAATTTTCAAATTTTCAAATTTTCAAATCTTCAAATTAAAAGTCATTCTATGGTACGGCGTGGGGCCGTATTGTCGGAGCGCGGCGTAGTGCTCGGCGGTAGGGTAGCCTTTGTTGCGGTCCCAGCCGTACTGCGGGTACTCCGCGTGCAGGCGGTTCATGTAGTCGTCCCGATAGGTCTTGGCGAGCACGCTCGCTGCGGCTATCGACAGGTAGGTCGCGTCGCCGTGGACTATGGTGTCTGCCGGTATCTCTAAAATCTCTCCTTCCGGCACGTAGGGTTTCCATTTATTGCCATCGACGAGTATGTGTTGCGGCCGTACCGTCAACTTGTCCAGCGCCCGCTGCATCCCTAATATCGAGCATTGCAGTATATTCCGTTCGTCTATCTCCTGCGCACTCACTTCCACTACCGCCCAACTCACCGCCTCGCGTTCGATCACCGGCCGCAGTGCGTACCGCTGTTTGTCCGTCAGCTGCTTCGAGTCGTTGAGCCACTCGAACTCCGGCACGCTCGCTATCCGCCCGGGGTCTAAGATCACCGCCGCGCAGAACACACTCCCGGCCAGCGGTCCTCGTCCCGCCTCGTCGCAACCGGCTTCGACTATATTAGGTATCATGTATGCTTTCAGCATATAAGTCTTTGTTCTTTCTACTTTCTTCTTTGAGCGCAGCGGTCTTCTAAAACGGGTATCCGATTGCGAAATGAAACGTCATGTCATCCTTCCACCCCAGTCCGTTGGGTGCCGTGCGCCACTGCTTGCCCTCGGCTATACGGCTCGGATCATGCAGCTTGACGCCGAAATCCACACGGAAGATGAGGATCGACAGATCAAACCGGACACCCACGCCGTAACTCCAGGCTATCTGTTTGTAGAACTGATCCCAGAGGAACACGCCGCCCGGCTGGTTGGGGTACTCCCGGATGGTCCATATATTACCTGCATCGAGGAAGGCAGCCAACTCCAGGAACTTCAGCACCTTGTACCGGTACTCGAGGTTAAGATCGATCTTAATATCGCCTACCTGCAGGTCGTACGCCGCTGCATTGTTCACGCCGCGGAACGTACCGGGGCCTAAGGTCCGCGCCTGCCATCCGCGGATACTGTTCGCTCCGCCGCCGAAATACCGTTTCTCAAACGGCAGTACGTACGCGTTGAGGTACGGCACCGCCACACCTATTCCTATATGTCCTACCAAGTGGTGCTTCGGCGCGATGATGCCATGGCAGGTGAAGTTAATATCTCCTTTGGCGTACTGCGCGTACGGCACACGCCATAACATATACCTGCCTGCACTATCCTGCGGCAGACTCGCTGCACGGCTCAGACCGTACAACGCGTTACCTGCCGTCTCTGCCCGTACCGCAAACTGCACATACGTGCGGTTGGGGTGACGCCGGTCGTAACTCGAGTACGACGCCGTGTAGTTCCAGTCGAGGATGAATTGGTCGTTGTAACTCGCTAACATCAGCTTTGAGTTCTTGAACCGGTCCATGAACGCCTGACTTTTCCACGGCACGTAGATATAGTTGATGTCGATGAAATTGAAAGTGTGGGTCCATTTGTCGCCGGGTTTCTTCGGGATAGTGTACCCCAGACCGGCGTTGGCGATGGTACGGGTGTATTCCTCCGGCCGCTGCTGGTAGTTATAGGCTAAATTCACCTTCACGTTGGATGTGAAGAGCAGACTCGCATCCGCTTTGGCTTCCACAGCCCTGCCGCCGTTGGCGCGCCACTCGTACGAAGCCCGCGCTCCCACCGTCAGCACCTCCGCGCCGTGGAAGAGGTTCTTGTTCACGTATTTCACGCCCGCCGCTATACCCCAGTCGCCCGCAGAGTACGTTCCTTCCACCTCCGCCGAAACGGTGTGAACACGTCCGCGGGAGATCGTAATCTCGCAATCCAACAGCGAGTCGCCCACAGGCGTGAACGCCACATCCACATATTTGACCGGCGCGAGCCCGTTCATCCGCGCGTACGTACGCTCCACCCGCCACTCGGCGTAGCGCTCTCCCGCGCGCACACGGCACGCCGAGCGCAACGCGTTCTTACGCAGGAACGGTTTGTCTAACTTGAAGTCCACATTGCGGATATAATACTGCGTCCTTAGCTGCTTCAGCGCCGCGGAGTCCAGGTGCTCCACGAACGGCGCCAGGTGTATCTTGACGTCCACCTCATGGCTGTTGAGCGAACTGTCGGCGGTGAACTCCAACATCGATTTCTCGAAATAGAAATAGCCCATGTTCCTCAGCGCCGTGGCTATCCGCGCGCGCTCCTCGTCCAGCGTCTCCGTCGAGAACTGATCGCCCGGGTGCACTTTGCACCGCTGCTCGTCGGAGGCGATGGTTCGTAATATCTCAGAGGCAGGAAAATCCACCTCGTAGTTCCGTACTTTGTACGGCTGGTGCGCCGTGATTACGTAGGTCAAGTCCACTTTGCGGTTCTTCACCTTCTTGATGGTGTCCACCTCGGCGTGGAAATAACCCATGTTGTTCATCTGTTGCCGCAACTGCTGCATACTCGCCTGCGTCTGCTGCTCGTCGTAGATGACCGGTGCCTCGCCCATCTTCTTCGCGTTCCGGGCAAGCGTCCGGTTGGATTTGGTGGTCGTGTCCAGGGGCGCTGTGTCGTAGATATGTAACTGCAGTTTCCAGAACCCGAAGATCTCCGTGTTCTGCCGCTGACGCAGGTATTTCTGCAGGTCTGCCCCGCTCACCGACTTGTCATCCACGCACTTGACCCTCGCTTTGTTCAACAGACACTTATCCTGCGGCACGAACTTCGTCGTGTTGCAGGACGCCAGAAGCCATGCACCGAGCGCCAATAGCCACCAAATCCGATATGTCCGTAATACGCGTAACATAATATTCGGTGCAAAGATACTAAAATATTTGCATATATGCAAAAAAAATTGTACTTTTGCAGCAAATTTCGCAAATATGGAGCATATTAGCAAGGCACAAATCAAATTTATCCGCAGTTTACAGCAGAAAAAGTACCGTGACGAGAGTGGATTATTTGTCGCCGAAGGCGAGAAATGTATAGAGGAACTCCGCCGTGGATTTACGTTGCACTCCCTCTACCGCGAGGGGGAAAACGCTACGCACACCGAGATTGAGCAGATGTCTTCCCTGCGTACGCCGCAAGGAGTGATAGGTGTTTTTGAGAAAGCCACCCAACCCCCTAAAGGGCAAGAGACGGCTCTGTGGGCTGATAGACAGAATATTATTCTTGTGCTGGACGGAATTCAAGACCCCGGTAATCTGGGGACCATTATCCGCACCTGTGACTGGTTTGGCGTGCATGATATCTTTTGTTCGCCGGATACCGCTGATTGCTATAATCCCAAGGTGGTGCAGGCGACGATGGGCGCTCTGGCACGAGTGCATATGCACTCCACGAACCTGGAGGAATGGCTGCGAAACATAACGGACCCCTCGGTACCGATCTACGGCACTCTGCTGGACGGCAGGAACATGTATGAGGTCCTACAGTCCGAAGGACGGTCTTACAGCGAAGCGGTCCTACAGCAAAGCGGTCACGCAGTAATAATCATGGGCAATGAAGGAAACGGAATTTCGCAGCCTGTCCGCAGGTATATCACGCACCCGCTTTATATCCCCGCTTATACGGATCAAGGGCAGATAAAAGAGACTTCCGATGTGGTCGAAAGTCTCAATGTCGGTGTCGCTACGGCTATCGTGTTGGCGGAATTCCGCCGACGCTTACTTTTTTAACTTGAAGACGGGAGAGCAGTTCGTAAAATTACCCACACAGATAGTCTGCCTGTTGAGCAACTCCACTTCCTCCAAGGACGGACAATAAGCAACCGCGTTTTGTTCTATCTTCCTCACTGTTGGCGGGATTGTCAGTTGCCGGAGGAGCACACAATGGGTGAATGCACGCTGATGGATATATCGGGTGTTTTTCGGCAGAATAAGGGTTTGCAATGCTTCCGCATGGTCAAACATATAATATCCTATCTCGTTTTCCTCCGTATAGTAGCGGGCTATGACCCTTCCGGTCAGTTCGTCATACGCATAACTCAGCCCGTCTTTCTTTTTTCCGATTAAAAGACGGAACTCGGACCACTCGGCTTTGGTCATCGGTTTGGACAGATCGAATTTGTGTACTGTCTGCCGCCCGTATTTGGAGGTGGCTGTATGGGTCCAGACTCCTTCTGCGGGTTGGCTCAGGTACGGGTTCTTGCCTTTTACTATCGTTGCTTTGCTTAGATCCAGATAGCTGAGATTTTCCGATGCCATTTTCCTGAGAATTTTTATATCGTCTCCGTTGATACTACCGGCTAAACGCAAATGGGTGATGGCCGTCTGTTCTTCTGCCGTCAGCAGAGTAGCCAGGGTGCCGGCTTGGCTCACCACTATGTCCTTGCGGAGCGGCTCTGTTCCTCGCCGGATACCCACCACAGCGTGGCGTAGTAATCCTTGTCCGGAGGAGGAGTCGGGACTGAGTACCTGTTGGTACCAGCCGTTGCATGCACCGCCCCAACCTAAGTTGTAATGCAGGTAACCATGATCGTACCCGTCGGCTATGAACGCGTGTCCTCCCCACGACACAATACACGGCATGCCTTGGTCTATATTTCTATAGACGAGTGGTATGATGGTGGAGTCCGGCGCTTCGTAAAGAGCCTGCATGGACGGGTGAAAGCCGAAGTTATTGCATAAGAAAGGCTTGACCTTATTCAGATTAGCACTGGTGGCGTCCGATCCGAACCGGGCGTTCAGGCCTAATCCGACCATCATCATCGTCAGCGCCGTTTCCTCCGCGGTACTGTCCTGAGGGGCATAATACGGGCGCATCTCCTCCCATTTCGGTTGCCATGTGTCAAAGGTGAAGGTATAGATCTTCCCGCTTACATCTTTATAATGTACCGATGTATTGGGTCTCACCGCCGCTTGGTGGTATTTGAGTATCTGGGACACGGCAATCGGCACACAACCGACGGGCGAATGTTTCCCTTCACTATCCAGAGGCGTTTCCGAGTTATAAGGCGCGTTTTGTCCCCACCGCAGTTCTTTCAGAAGAGGCGGACAAGTGTCCTGCTTCCGCCGGTAGGAGAGGGATAGCGAATAATCCTCCGTGGCGCCTGACAAACGGCTCAGTTGTCGGGTATAATTGGCGAGAATGGCATCTTGCTGATGGTTCTTAATCTCGCTGTAGTCGTATGAGTTGTCGGTACTCCATGCCAGTATAGGATTCAGATTAGGACACCAATGCTGCGCTGCGGCTACCAATACAAAGGCTCTGCCGTTCGCATCGTTGAATAAGACCCAATCTTTAGATGACCGATATACCTTTAAACACAGCGAATCCTTATAGGCTGAGTGCTGCATTTTCCGGTACAGCCATTCCCTGCCGGCGGTGTATTCTTTCTCGTTTAAACTCTGCCCCGTTATGGTTTCTCCGGCTCCCGATAGGAGCGCGCAGCAGATCAATAAGAGGCTGAACAATCGATGAATGTTTGTGTGAGTGGTTCTCATGTGTACGTAAGATATAGATTGACAATGAATATAAAGCGGATGGCTGCATGCTCCGCCCGGGAGTCATGCAGCCATCACTTGCTTTTAATACGCGCTCATCTGCGCTTTAACCGTCTCGTTGATGAAATCGGCGAACTCCTGGATCGTCATGGAGCCTTTCTCTTCAGCGCCTTGCTGACGAACGGAGACGAGTCCTTGCTCCGCCTCTTTCTCGCCCACGATGAGCATGTACGGAATACGCTTCAGCTCGTTGTCGCGGATCTTACGGCCCAGTTTCTCGTTGCGTTCATCGACAATCACGCGCACGTCTTGCGCCTCCAACATCTCTTTCACTTTCCATGCGTACTCGTTGCTCTTCTCCGAGATCGGCAGGATAACCGCCTGGTCCGGCGTCAGCCAGAGCGGGAACTTACCCGCCGTGTGCTCGATCAGCACCGCTACGAAACGCTCCATGGAACCGAACGGCGCACGGTGGATCATCACCGGCCTGTGTTTCTGGTTGTCCTCACCCGTGTACTCCAACTCAAACCGCTCCGGCAGGTTGTAATCGACTTGGATCGTACCGAGCTGCCAACGGCGGCCGAGTGCATCTTTCACCATGAAGTCGAGCTTCGGACCGTAGAATGCCGCCTCGCCTGTCTCCTCGCGGGCCGGCAGGTTCATCTCCTTGCATGCCTCGCGGATAGCATTCTCTGCGTGCTCCCATATCTCGTCCGAACCTACGTATTTATCGTGGTTGTTCGGGTCGCGGAGACTGATCTGTGCCTCGTAGTTCTCGAAATTAAGCGCCTTGAAGATGATGTTGATGATCTCCATCACGCGGATGAACTCCTGCTTCACCTGGTCGGGACGGCAGAAGATGTGCGCGTCGTCCTGCGTGAACGAACGTACGCGGGTCAAGCCGTGCAGCTCGCCGCTCTGCTCGTACCGATAGACCGTACCGAACTCCGCGCAGCGGAACGGCAGATCCTTGTAGCTCTTCGGACTGTTCTTGTAAATAGCGCAGTGGTGAGGGCAGTTCATCGGTTTGAGCATATACACCTCGCCTTCCTCCGGCGTCGTGATCGGCTGGAACGAGTCCTTGCCGTAGTGATCCCAGTGACCCGAAGTCATATACAGCTGCTTGCTTCCGATATGCGGAGTGATCACCTGCTGGTAGCCGTAACGCTTCTGGATCTTCTTCAGGAAATCCTCCAACCGCAGACGCAGCGCCGTGCCTTTCGGCAACCAGATCGGCAGACCCTTGCCCACCATGTCGCTGAACATGAACAGCTCCAGCTCCTTGCCTATCTTGCGGTGGTCACGTTTCTTCGCTTCCTCCAGCAGCGCCAGGTACTCGTCCAGCATCGCTTTCTTCGGGAACGAGATACCGTAGATACGCGTCATCATCGGCCTTTTCTCGTCGCCGCGCCAGTAAGCCGCCGAGCAACTCAGCACCTTCACCGCCTTGATCGGCTCCGTGCTCAGCAGGTGCGGACCCTTGCACAGATCGGTGAACGCACCCTGCGTATAGGTGCTTATATGACCGTCCTCCAACTCGCTGATCAGCTCGCATTTATAGCTCTGACCCTTCTCGCCGAACGCCTTCAGCGCGTCGGCTTTGGAGATCATGCGCTTCACTAACTGCTCTTTCTTCGCGCGCAACTCCATCATCTTCGTCTCGATAGCCGGAAAATCGGTATCTTTGATCACTACGCCCTCCGGCGGCATCACGTCGTAATAGAAACCGCTCTCGATAGCCGGACCGATACCGAACTGGATACCCGGATACAACTCCTGCAGCGCCTCTGCCATCAGGTGGCTCGACGTGTGCCAGAAAGCGTGCTTCGCTTCCTCGTCCTCCCACTTGTGCAGCTTGATTGCTGCATCAGCCGTGATCGGCTGATTCAGCTCCACAATCCGCCACTCAGCTTTGAGCGGCTCTGCCGCGGTCTTTCGACTTTCTACTTTTGACTCTAATATACTCGCGCACAGAATGTCCTGTGCCAAACGGCTGCTGATCGACTCAGCTACTTGCAGCGGCGTCACGCCGCTCTCATACTCACGGACTCCTCCGTCCGGAAATGTAATTTTAATCATATTGAATAAACCTACAAATGTTTATGCCCGCCCGGCTCACAACTGCCATGCAAGGCGTTAATATGTGTTTGTTGTGATATTCGTACTAAAAAGCGTGCAAAGGTACAACTTTTTTTTGATATGTGCAAGCGCGCGCGCTTTTTTTACAAAAATAATGAGTTTTTTGAATAATTGTGCATTGTAAATTGTGAATTGTGAATTATTTTTCGTACCTTTGCACCCGAAAAGGTTTGAAAGTAACAAGGAGAATGTAATTATGCCAAGTGCAGAGGTTCAAAAAATGATTCCGGAGATACAGAAGTATCTGGCTACGCAGCCTGTCGAACGAGCTTATTTGTTCGGCTCCTGTTCACGCGGCGAAGAGACTCCGGATAGTGATATCGATATATTGGTATCACTGGATTACTCGAAGCCTATTGGTCTGAAATATTTCCGCATGATAACGGATTTGGAGCAGAAACTGGGTAGGACAGTAGATTTGGCTACAGAAGATGGACTGCTTCCGTTTGCGCAACCCTATGTAAATAAAGATAAAATCTTATTGTATGAGAGAAACCATTAGAGATATAGGGCGATTGCAACACATGTTGGAGCATATAGACCGAGCTGCACAATTGTCTTCTCCCGATATGGCAGACATACTCCGACAAGGGCAAAAAGATATTCAGCAAGGAAAAGGTAAGGCTGTAAAAATAGAGGAGTTATGGAAGTGAGAAATTTGCATATCTCCCAAAAATGTACTACTTTTGCATCGTAAATAAATGACAAATAATCATATGTTCAAAATTACCCCCCCCATAAGGGAAAATGTCGTAAAGTGCGGTAGTCTCCTACTGCTTGCCTTCATCTGTTTCTGTGCCTACTTCCACGGCTACCACCAATCACAAATTACCAATCAAGAATCCTCCTCCCCTGAGCGGGTGAATCACCAATCCCCCTCCCTTGAGGGGAGGGACGGGGTGGGGTTATCCCGCTCCCTTTTCTACAACCCCGATTCCATAGCCTACTATACCGCCCTCGCCGCCCGCGAGGACGATCCCCGTGCGCTCTTCATCGCCGGCATGGCTACCCATCTCAGCTACGCCGACCCGGACTACCCTTTTTCTCCCTCCACTGAGCGGGTGAAGAGCTCTGCTCGATCGGACTGCCAGTGGCAGCCCGTAGAACAAACCGGGGTGGGGTTACCCTCTCTCTCCGAGGCGGACCACTACCTCCTCCGTGCCGCCGAACTGGGCAACGCGGACGCCATCACCTATATCCGTTGTCTCGCCGCACACGACCAATGGCCGCACTACCTTCCTGATAATTGTAAATAATTGGTACCATGGCAAATATCATTGATCCGATGTGGGATGACAATCCCATTGATGTCTCCACCGAAGTGAACTTTATCTGGTCTATCGCAAACAAATTACGTGGACCTTATCAGTCTGACAAATACAAGGATGTCATTGTTCCGATGACTATCCTTCGTCGTTTTGAGTGCGCGCTTGCGCCTACGAAAGAGAAAGTTGTGGCGCAGTTTGAGAAGAACCCTGCTTATCCCGAAAAGGCGATGCAGAAACTCTCCGGCTATCAGTTCTACAACACCTCCAAGTATGACCTCACTGAGTTATGCAACGACCCTGACCACCTTGCGGAAAACCTCAAAGCCTATATAGATGGCTTCTCCGCTAACGTACGCCGTATATTCAACGACTTGGATTTT
>CAJOCN010000005.1 GCA_905233255.1 Paludibacteraceae bacterium | reverse complement strand
TATTTTGAGCTTATTTTGGGTCGGTGAGGGGTGGTTTGGCGACCTCGACGGTGATTAAGCAATCCTGGAAATCGGGTGCAAAGGTACAAAAAATATTTGGAATATGCAAATTTTTGGGGACGGAAAATATATGAAAAGGTGAAAGGCATTATAAAGGCGAAAGGCGAAAGGTTAGAGGCGAAAGGAAAGAGCAAGGCGGGCAATTCAATTGCCCTGAAACTACCAAGAAAGAGAAGGCAGGATGCTATCCGGCAAAATTAACGAAGCAAAAGGCGGCTCGGGGGAGCCGATGTCGGAATATGATTCCGACGCAATGAACAAAGTCAGAAAGCAGGGGATAAAGAAAGCGAGGACGAAGAATCCGGCGGCAAGAATGCCACCGAACAGAACAATGAATCCGGCGGAATATCGCCGGGAACAGAACAAAAGAAGCGAGCAAGAGGACGGGACAAAAGCTATCACATAAAGCCATCGCAGCCATAAAAAATAAAGAAAAAATGTATGCGCGCTTGCGTATGTGAAAAAAAAGTTGTACCTTTGCACGCTAATTTGGGTTAATGTGCGCATACGCGTGTGGAAAATAGGATTAATGGTGGCACTCCTGTGCGGCTGTACGGTAGCATGGAGTCAGCAGGAAGCCCACCCCAACCCCTCTCTAAAAGGAGGGGCTACAGACAGCGTGGCGGTGGAGAAGACTGACCGCGTGGGGACGGTTGCGGCTGATTCCACAGCGGCTCGTTCGTTAGCGGCGGATTCCACGGCGACTCGTTCGTTAGCGGCTGATTCCACGGCGGGGGCAGAGGCGCCTCAGAAGAAGAGCGCGTTGGCGGCACCGGTGCACTACCAGTCGAATGACTCGATGGTGATGATGGCGAACGGAACGGCGTATCTGCACGGCAAAGGCGAGCTGAAGTACGAGAACATGGAGCTGCAGTCCGATTACATCCGCATGAACCTTGACTCGAGCATCATCTACGCGCAAGGCGTGTATGACTCGCTGGACTACGAATGGAAAGGCAAGCCGGTGTTCAAGGACGGCAAGGACAGTTACGAGACGAACGAGATCACCTATAACATCAAGACCCAGAAGGGTTACATCCGCCACGTAGTGACACAGCAGGGCGAGGGATATATCATCGCCGACAAGACGAAGAAGATGGAAGGCGATGAGATGATGATGGCGGGCGGTCAGTACACGACTTGCGATGACCACGAACATCCGCATTTCTACCTGAAGATGACCAAAGCGAAGGTGAAGCCGGGCAGTTATATCGCTGCGGGACCGGCATACATGGTAGTGGGCGATGTGCCGCTGCCGTTAGCCATCCCGTTCGGTTTCTTCCCGTTCACGGACAAGTACTCAAGCGGAATCATCATGCCGAACTTCGGCGACGACTACACAAGGGGTCTGTACCTGAGCAATTTCGGATATTACTTTGCGCTGAGCGACTACATTGATCTGGAGCTGACGGGCGACATATACAGCCGCGGTACATGGGCGGTTCGCGCCAAGTCGAAATATGTATGGCGGTACCATTTCTCGGGTAACCTGAGTGTCAACTACCGAAACGACGTGACGAGCGAGAGAGGAATGCCGGACTACTCTTCGCGGCGTAACTTCAGCGTCCAATGGACGCACAGCCAGGACTCCAAGGCCAACCCTTATAACACATTCTCGGCGAGTGTGAACTTCGCGACAAGCGGTTATAACCGTAGTAATATCAACAGTTACTACAACCCTCAGTTATACTCGGAGAACACGAAGAGCAGTACGATCAACTACACGCAGCGTTTCCCAGAGAGCCCGTGGAGTATCAGTGCTTCGGCGAGTCTGACGCAACGTACGAGCGACTCGACGATCTCGCTTACCGCGCCTCAGTTCACCGTCTCGATGAGCCGTATTTTCCCGTTCAAGTTATGGCGGCAAGCGACTATCAAACGCAAAGGCGGCGTGGCGGGCAAGGAGAAATGGTACGAGAAAATCTATATATCCTATAACATGAACGGCAAAATAGGCATCAATTCCGTGAAGGAGAAAGATTTTCTGAAGACCAATTTCCTGAAAGACTGGCAGACGGGACTGAGCCACTCGCTACCGATCAACGCCTCGTTCACGTTATTCAAATACCTGAACGTGACGCCGACCATCAACCTGCGCGACAAGATGTATTTCAGCCGCATAGACCGGCGGTGGGACGACGAGGCACAAGCGCTGGCGACGGATACAACGACGGGATTCTTCAATGTCTTTGATTTCGACGTCGGCATCAGCATGCAGACCAAGATTTACGGTTTCTACACGCCGCTCAAGAAACTGTTCCCGAACAGCAAGGTGGAGAAATTCCGGCATATCATCACTCCTCGCTTGTCGTTCAGTTACCACCCGGATTTCGAGAAACCGTTCTGGGGTTATTGGGGCAGTTACGACCAGCCGGTCTATACGAACGAGATCGACTCCATCACCGGCCGTAAGATCCAGAAGGTCGATGATACCGGTGCGCCGGTGTATCAACACCAGGTTTATTCGCGGTTCAGCAACGGTCCGTACGGCAATGCCGGAAGAGGCATGGCGGCGTCGCTCAATTTCGGTGTGGAGAACAACTTAGAGATGAAGATTGTGAACAAGGATGATACCACCGGCAAGAACCCGTTCAAGGTAGTGAGCATCATCGACAAGTTCGCTATCACGGGCGGCTATAACTTTGCGGCGGACTCGATGAGATGGAGCAATTTCCGTCTGGATCTTCGTCTGAAACTGCCGTTCCTGAACAACTACACGCTGAACCTGAACACTGACCTCGATCCGTACATGTACCAGCTGAACGCCTTGGGCAACCCCGTGCGGACCAACAAACAATATTGGCACAACGGCCGGTTCCCGCGCTGGAGCGGACTGAGATGGAGTTTCAGTTACACCTTCTCCAACCAGACCATCAAGAAATGGAAGGACAAGATAGAAGGAAGAAAGACGAAAGACGAAGAGGCTAAAGGCGAAGGTGAGATAACAGCGATAGAGAAAGATGCAGAGGGACTGGACAAGAACGCCAAAGGCAGCCGGAAAGAGGCAGAAGTGGATGACGGATACGTGAAGACGGAGTTCCCCTGGAGCCTGTCAATCAGTTATTCGATGGCCTACCAGGCAGGCAGCGAGTTTGACTACCAGAAGATGTATTACAAGATGAAGTTCACCAACTACCTCACCCTCTCCGGAAATATCGGTCTGGGCAAGGGATGGAAAGTGAGCGCGAACATGACGTACAATTTTGATTACAACAAAGTGACGGCTTGTACGTTCAACATCAGCCGCGACCTGCACTGCTGGAACATGACCGCAAGTATCAACCCTATTGGCCCGTTCAAGAGCTACACGTTCCATATAGGCGTGAATGCGTCCATTCTGGCAGACCTCAAATATGACAAAAATAGTAATCAAAGTACCAATTCCCGCGTGAATTGGTGGTAATTTGAAGATTTAAAGATTTGAAATATTATGAAGATTGAAAACCAAAAAGTAGTGAAAGCCACGTACGAGTTGTACATCAACGGCGAGGGTGGCAAAGAAGAGTTAATGGAGAAAGCCACGGAGGAGACTCCGTTGGTATGGTGCCAAGGCGAAGGAATGATGCTTCCGGCATTCGAGGCAGCGATGGCTGGCAAAGCTGCCGGCGAGGCATTCGATTTCGTGCTGGCAGCCAAAGATGCCTACGGCGAGTATATCCGGGAAGGACTCATGGAGTTGCCTAAGAAAATGTTCTTCAACGGCGACGGCGAGTTTGACGAGGAGCGGGTCTATGTGGGTGCCATCGTACCGATGAACACCACGGACGGACAAGTCGTCAAGGCGCAGGTGTGCGAGATCACGGACGAGACAGTGACCATCGACCTGAACCACCCGTACGCCGGCGAGGATTTGCATTTCAAGGGCACCATCCTCGAGATCCGCGATGTGACGGAAGGCGAACTCAAAGCCATCCGTAGTCCCAAACACGGCTGCGGAGGTTGCGGTAATTGTAATTCTAAATGTAATAATTGCGATGGCGAACATTGTAGCGATTGTGGGGAGGCCTAATGTAGGCAAATCCACCCTGTTTAACCGCTTGACGGGCACCCGTCGGGCGATAGTGATGAATACCGCCGGCACGACGCGTGACCGTCAGTACGGCAAAGCCGAATGGTGCGGACGCGAGTTCTCGGTGATCGACACAGGCGGATGGGTGGTCAACAGCGACGACACCTTCGAGTCTGAGATCAACCGTCAGGTGGACCTCGCTATCCGCGAGGCGGACGTAGTGATGCTCGTGGTCGATGTGAACGAAGGCGTGACGCAGTTCGACATGGAGGTGGCGCACCTGCTCAGGCAAGCCAAGAAACCCACCGTGCTCTGCGTCAACAAGGTTGATACCTTCGAGAACCAGTACGGCGCGGCAGAGTTCTACAAACTGGGCTTAGGCGAGCCGTTTATCCTCTCCGCGGAGAACGGACTGGGTACGGGTGACCTGTTAGACGAAGTAGTGAGCCGTTTCCGCAAAGAAGATAACAGCGACGAGGACTTGGAGGAGTTACCGCGGTTCGCCATCGTCGGTCGCCCAAATGCCGGCAAGTCAAGTATCCTCAATGCCTTCATCGGCGAGGACCGGACGATCGTGACCGACATTCCGGGCACAACGCGCGACTCCATCTACACGCGGTACAACAAGTTCGGCAAGGATTTTTATTTAGTCGATACAGCCGGTATCCGTAAGAAAGCCAAAGTGACCGAAGACCAAGAGTACTACTCCGTGGTGCGTTCCATCCGTGCGATCGAGAACAGCGATGTGTGTATCCTGATGATTGACGCCACACGCGGCATTGAGGCGCAGGACCTGAATATCTACTCGCTGATCCAGAAAAACAAGAAAGGTCTGGTCGTATGTATCAACAAGTGGGATTTGGTCGAAAGCAAGACGAATCAGGACATTAAAGCCCATGAAAGTGCTATTCGCGAACGAATTGCACCGTTTACGGATTTTCCGATCATCTTTACGAGTGCGCTAACCAAGCAGCGAATCTTCAAAGTCGTGGAGACGGCTATTCATGTCTATGAGAACAAAAACAAGAAGATCCCGACAGCCCAACTGAACGACAAATTCCTGCCGCTCATCGAGAACTACCCCCCACCCGCTTGGAAAGGCAAGTACATCAAAATCAAATATTGCACCCAGCTGCCGAACACCCAGATACCGACCTTTGTGTTCTTCGCCAACCTGCCGCAGTACGTCAAAGAGCCGTACCGCCGGTTCCTGGAGAACAAGTTGCGCGAGTGGTGGGATTTCGAGGGAACACCGGTACAGCTGTTCATTCGGGCGAAGTAATGTATGGTGTATGGTGTACGGTGTATGATTTTAAGAAAAAGTTTACTTTTTACTTAAATACTTGCGTATATCAAAAAAAAGTTGTAACTTTGCGCGATTTTTACGGCATATGAAAATAATAGGCTTTATATATAACGGCGGGCGCACCGAAATGGTGCTGAAAGGCGACAGTTGTCTGCTCAACGGCCGGAAGCCAATGTTCATCCCCGATTGGACTAATGAGTTAGGCGTGACGGAGTGCATAATTCTGCGCGTGAGCCGGTTGGGCAAAGAGATCGGACTGAAGTTCGCGAGCCGTTATTACGACGCCGTAGCCCCCGGAGCGGATTTCATAGCGATGGACAAAGCGCGCGAGTTACAAGCCGCCGGACGACCATGGACCGAAGCCATCGCCTTTGACTACTCGTTAGCGATAGGAGAATGGACGAATAAGGACGAATGGACGAATGGGCGGATGGACGAATGGGTGACAAGCCCCGAGGAAGCAATCGTAGAAGCCAGCAGAGTAATGACAATCCGGCAGGGAGACTTGGTTTATATCCAGCATAAATGCGCCCCGCGCGCCGTACACAAAGAAGAGATAATACGCGTCGAGAGCGACGGAGAAGAAACATTGTATTGTAAGATCAAATGAAAAAAATAGCAACCATAGTTCTAATGATAGCACTGAGCCTGCCGATGATGGCGGGTATTCACTCGTATAGCGGGCAATCGGTACTATCGTCCGGTCACTGGGTAAAGATCCGCGTGAGCGAGAGCGGCGTATGTAAGATGAGTTTTGACGAACTCCGTGCGGCAGGAATCGACCCGTCACAGGTACGTGTATTCGGCTACGGAGGCGCTATGTTGAACCAGAATTTCACGAAGGCGAAGATAGACGACCTGCCGCAAGTACCGGTGTATGTCGGTACGGATTATGTGCTGTTCTATGTGCAGGGACCGATCAGTTGGGAGTACAATACCGCCAAAGGACGATTCGTACACACCCGCAACACATACTCGGATTACGGCTACTATTTTCTGAGCGATAATACAGGCGAGATACTGGCTCCAACCGCAGGCGCAGCCATCACCGGCACCCCGACGGAGGTCACGAGTTATCCCATGCTCCAAGTGCAGGACAAAGACTCCATCAACCTGGTGGACCGCACGGGTCTGATGGGAGGCGGCCGCACATTCTATGGCGAGCAGTTCGGGCCGGGTAAGAGTCGTACCTTCCGGTTCCCTGTACCGGACGCCTTAGAGGACGAGAACGCAACGGTTTTCATCGATCTGGCTGCTTACTCTTCCACTCCATCAACCTTTACGGCTAATTTGAATGGCACCGCTCAGAAATCGGCAGTCATCGACGCCGCTTCCGGCAATTATACATTCGGTGTAACGAATACAATCACCCTCAACGGTAGTGCCAATGCGGATCAGACGGTACAGCTATCGTTCCGGAACAGTTCGTCCGGCGCCTTAGGATGGCTCAACTATATAGAGATTATTACTCCCCGCTCGCTTCGGATGCTTGGTTCGTACATGCCTGTGCGCACACTTGTAAATAGGAACAGTAGCGTTCCTGTCCGTTTTCACATGACGGGCGCCAACGCGAATACACAGATCTGGGACATAACGAGCCTTGCCGTCATCACCCGTATGCCGGCAACGATGGAAAACGACGAATTGGTATGGACCGGTACGCAGTCCAACGGCATACATGAGTATATCGCGGTGAACACCTCTGCGAGCACCGGTTTTGTGAGAGCAGAAGTGATGGGAGCAGTAGCGAACCAGGACCTCCACCGGCTGTATAACATTGATTATGTGATCATCTGTCCGGAGGGATACGAGGCGCAGGCAACCCGTCTGGCGCAGGCGCATGAGGCCAAGGAAGCAATCACCTGGACCGTCGTGACGGACCAACAAGTATATAACGAGTTCTCCTCTGGCACGCCGGACGCCACGGCTTACCGATGGCTGATGAAGATGCTTTACGACCGCGCCAATAATGGTATCGGTCAGAAACCGAGGTGGTTGCTGCTCATGGGGCACGGAACGTTTGACAACCGCAAGCTGCTGCTCAACTCGGGGTCTAACCTGCTGCTGACCTACCAATCCAAGAACTCGGTAGATGAGGTACAGGCTTATGCGACGGATGATTATTTCGGTTTCCTGGACGACAACGAGGGTGAGACGGATGAGTTAGGAAGAATGGATATCGGAGTTGGTCGTTTGCCGATAGAGAGCGTTGCGGAGGCTACCGTGATAGTAGATAAACTGATCAGTTATATTAACAACGAGCAGCGCGGCAAATGGAAGAACCAGATTCTTTATCTGGCGGACGATGGCGAGCACGGCAAACATACGAATACCGCGGAAGAGAGCGCTGAGTTGACACGCGTCAATAATCCCGATTTCATCGTTCATAAGATCTATCTGGACGCCTATCCGCAAGAGGTGAACGCCTCCGGTGAGAGTTATCCGCTGGCTAAGAACAGGGTGCAGAACCTGCTCAAGAACGGCGTGCTCTTCTTCGACTACTCAGGCCACGGAAGCCATAACGCCATCACCAACGAATCGGTCATGAACCAGAAGGATGTTGAGTCGATGAACAATAAGAACCACGCCCTGTGGCTCTTCTGCACCTGTAATTTTGCGCAATGCGATGGCGGCAAAAGGAGTATTGCCGAATCCGCAGTACTCAACCCCAAAGGCGGTGCCATCGGTGTGATCTCTGCCACCCGCACGGTTTATGCCGACCAGAACACCAAACTCAATCGCGAAGTGACCGGCGCACTGTTCACTCATACTGATGCTTTCCACTACGAAATGACGATAGGCGAGGCGCTCGCCACGGGTAAAAACAAACGTGGTACAGAGACCAATAAGTTAGCATACATACTGCTGGGCGATCCGGCTATACGCCTCAATTACCCCACCCAATACCAGGTAGAGACCCTGACAGAGGTAGATACACTGAACGCACTGAGCGTACAGCATATAGAGGGACGAATCATGGATGAGGACAGTCTGACGGTAGAGGATTTTAACGGCAAGGTGGATATCACGGTGTATGATAAGATACAAGTAATCACCACTCGTGATAACGACGACACCTCCGGCGATGCGCAACTACTGAGTTACAAAGACTACCCGAACACCCTCTTCACCGGTGCTACAGAGGTGAAGAACGGATTATTCAACTACACCTTCATGGTACCCAAGGATATCCGCTACAATTTCGGCAACGGGCGAATCGTTTACTACGCCGTGACGGCAGACAGTCTGGAGACGATGGAGGCAGTGGGGCATTTTGAGGACCTCATCATCGGTGGTACCGGTAATATATTCAGTGCTGACACCATCGGTCCGGAGATGACGATCTACCTCAATAGTCCGGCGTTCCAGGACGGCGGTAAGACATACCCCACTCCGCGTTTCTTCGCAGAGTTAGAGGATGAGCACGGAATAAATACCGCCGGCGCAGGTATCGGTCATGACCTGGTTCTGATCATAGATGACGACCCCAATAAGATCTATTCGCTCAACGAGTATTTCACCGCAGCCGACAATAGTTATACGCGCGGACAAGTCAGTTATCTGATGGACGCTTTGTCCGAAGGAGCGCATAGCCTCTCCTTCCGCGCATGGGATTTGCTGAATAACAGTACTACCAAGGCCCTCAATTTCATTGTAGAGGCAGGTCTTGATCCCTCCATCTATAATGTGATGACTTATCCTAATCCGGTACAGAGGAGCGGTGTGCTGAACCTCGTTATCAATTACGACCAGCCGGATGAAGCGCTCACAACGGAGATCTACCTCTTCAATACAGCCGGTCAGATGATCTACACCCATAAGCAGGATAACCCCGATCAGGTGTCTATCAATCTGGGTGAGATGGAACTGATGCCGGGCATTTATATGTATAACGTAAAGATCAAGTCCGCAAGCAGCAAATACAGTGCCGCCTCGGGTAAGATTATAGTAACAAAATAATTGATAATTGATAATTGATAATTGATAATTAATTTTTAATTGTATTATTGCCTATGAAGCAAATCGCTTGAAAATTTTAAAACCATTGAAACGTATTAACAAATCAATAATAATTACACAATGAAAAAAATCTTTTTATCTCTCGCGGCTCTGGTATGCGCAGTGTCGATGAGTGCACAAGAACCGACTCCCAATCCTGTTATCACGGCTATGCCGTCATTGTCCATTGCTCCTGATGCACGTGGAGCAGCCCTTGGTGATGTCGGTGTAGCCACGGAGGCTGACTTTAACTCGCAGTACTGGAACCCCGCCAAGTATGCGTACATGTACACCAAGGGTGGTATTACCGCTAACTACACGCCTTGGTTGCGTAAGTTGGTCGGCGATATTGATCTGGCTTATCTGGCAGGTTTCTATAACTTCGGTGACCTCGCCGGCGGTATTGGAGCCAGCTTCACCTATTTCTCGATGGGTAAGGTGCAGTTGACCGACATGAACGGAACCAAACTGCAGGATGTTCGCCCGAACGAGTGGGCACTGGACCTCAGTTACTACCGTAAGCTGCATGAGTATGTATCCATGGCTGTTGCCGTTCGTTTCCTCTATTCGGATCTGAACAACGGTGTGAACAGCTCCACTACCGGTGGTAGCGAGATGCATCCGGCGATGACAGCAGCAGCCGACATCTCTCTGTACTACCGTCAGCCGTTTGAGTTGCCGATGGGTACCAGTCACCTCGCTATCGGTTTCAGTCTCAAGAACCTCGGTGGTAAGATGAACTACGCAGAGGACGGAAGCAGCAACTTCATCCCGACCTCCATGAATATCGGTGCCAGCTATGAGTTAGCTCTGAATAAGTACAACTTCCTGACCTTCAACCTGGAGGCAAACAAGATGCTTGTTCCTACCCGTTACTCGAAGTTCGCAGCAGACCAGACGACTCAGCGTTATAGCCAGGACGAGTACTCGGCTATCAACCCTGCCAAGGGATGGTTCCAGTCGTTCGCAGACGCTCCGCGCGGTAGCAAAGAGGAGTTTGACGAGGTTCGCTGGGGTGCAGGTATCGAGTATAGCTACAACAAGCAATTCTTCGCCCGCGTGGGTTACAGCTATGAGAACTACTACAAGGGTAACCGTAACGTCGTTACTTTCGGTGCCGGTTTCCACCTCTCGATCGTAACCCTCGATGTTTCTTACTGCGTGGGTCTGGCCGCTTCCAACCCGTTGGATCAGACCATGCGTTTCACTCTGGGCTTCGACCTCTACGGAATCAAGGACCTCGTGAACAACAAGAAGAAATAAGCAGAGCCGCAAGAGATGAGAATTGGCTTTGGATATGACGTGCATCAATTCGCCCCTAACCGCGCTTTGTGGTTAGGGGGAATTGAGGTGCCGTACGAGTTAGGGCTCTTAGGCCATTCGGATGCAGATGTCGTGATTCACGCGTTGTGCGACGCTATCTTAGGCGCAGCGGCTATGCGTGACATCGGTTATCATTTCCCGGACACGAAAGGCAATGAGTATGAGGGGATCGACTCCAAAATCCTGCTTCGCCGCGTGATGGAGATGATCCGTGAGAAGGGCTACGAGCTCGGCAACTGCGACATCACGATCTGTGCGCAGGCGCCTAAACTCAATCCGTTCATAGAGCAGATGCAGGCTTGTTTAGCCGAAGTGATGGGGGTTGCTCCCGATCAGGTAAGCCTCAAGGCTACCACGACCGAGCACCTCGGATTTGTAGGACGTAAAGAAGGAATAGCAGCTTATGCAGTGGCTCTTATTAATTAGTCTGTCGCTGATAGCCGACCTCTTCCAGATAGGCGGTACGCCTACCGTAGTGGAGAAAGAGGGTTCGTACGAGCGCATCGCGCTGACGGACAGTACCACGCTGGAGGTCTATCAGGGTACAGACTCGATTTTCGTCGTGATGACAGCTTGCGCACCGCAGTGTTCCTCGTGCGCGCGTATATATAATAAGGAGTGGCAGCTCATCAGTTCCCCCACTCCGCCTTTCACATCCATCTTCCCGCTGGCCACGATTGACAAAGCGACCGGCCGTATTCTATGGAAGGACAACGACACATGGAGTTACCAATCTACCTTGTAGGATATATGGGTGCCGGCAAGACTACTGCCGGCCGGCTGCTGGCAGACAAATTAGGCTGGCGGTTTGTGGATCTGGACAATGCGTTTGAGCAGATCCACGGGCTCACTACGGCGGAATATATCCGTCGGTACGGACTGGAGGAGTTCCGGCTGAAGGAGAAGTACGTAGTCGAAGATCTGGCGGACCAGATTCCGTTCGAGCATATTATCTACGCTACCGGCGGCGGTTATCCGTGCTGGGAGGATAATATGGATTGCCTGTTGGAGTTAGGCACCAGTATTTATATCCGTTGGAAGCCGGAGCACTTGGCCAAACGGCTGAGTCTGACGGATCTGAGTGAGCGGCCTGTTCTACAAGGTCGCACAGAAAAGGAGCTACTTTCTTTCATAGCTCCTCAACTCGAAGCGCGCGAGCCTTTCTATAGCCGTGCGCACCATATTATCGATGTCGATATCTGCGATGAGCAGTCGGATGAGCGAATAGCGGAAGCGCTATTTCGCCTGATACGCGAGCGCGTATAGTTTGATCTGCTTGAGCATTGCTACCACGCCGTTCGCCCTCGTCGGGCTGAGGTGTTCCTGCAACCCTATTCGTTCAATGAAGTAGAGGTCTGCCTCCGCAATCTCCTTGGGCGTATGTCCGCTCAATACGGATAGGAGCAACGCTACAATGCCCTTTACCAAAATGGCATCCGAATCGCCGTTGAGGATCATCAGTCCGTTCTCCATGCGCGCGGTGAACCACACGTTGGACTGACATCCGTCGATGAGGTTGCTCTGCGTCCTGTCGGCTTCGGGGAAGGGATTTTTCTCTAACTCTTTCGCGTAATCAACGATCATCTGGTAGCGGTCCATCCAATCGTCCAGCGATTCGAAGTCCTCGATGATCTCGTCTTGTATTTCGTTAATGGATTTCGCCATTCTCAAAAATCAGTTTACGGCCCGGATATTGCTCCGGCCATTGTAAGTTATGGGTGGACATGAGTACGGTGATGCCGGCTTGGGAGATGGCATAGAGCAGATCCATGATCTCTTTTCCGGTCTCGGCATCGAGGTTTCCCGTAGGCTCGTCGGCAAGAATCATCTCGGGTGAGTTCAGCAGGGCGCGGGCAATGACCACACGCTGCTGCTCTCCTCCGGACAGTTCGTACGGGCGTTTGTATGCCTTGGTCTCCATGCCAACCTGCTCCAATACCTCGCGTACATGGGCAGCCATCAACTTCTTGTCCTTCCACCCGGTAGCGCGCAGGACGAAGAGGAGGTTCTCCTCTACGGAGCGGTCGGTGAGCAGTTTGTAGTCCTGGAAGATAATACCGAGCCTGCGGCGGAGGTACGGTAACTTACTCCGACGGATCTTGGTCATATCGTAGTCCAGCACATGGGCTTCTCCGCTCGCGATGGGCAGTGCGCCGTAGATCGTCTTCATCAGGGACGATTTACCGCTACCGACCTTTCCCAAGAGGTAGATCATCTCGCCTCCGTTGACCGTCAGATTAACGTCATGCAGGACGATCTGATCCGCCTGGTGGATGGATACGTTGGAATATTTGATTAATTCACAATTCACAATTCACAATTCACAATGCACAATTTACAATGCACAATTTATTCCTCATTCATTTTCTTCTCGATCTCCGCGAGTTGCTTCTTCAGCTCGTCTATCTTGCTCTGCATGGAGTCCACGAGTTTGTTTGCTGTCTTGGACTTGGCGGTGAAGAAGAGGATGTTGTTCTCGGCAGTCTTGATCTCCTGTTTGAGTCTCTCGTGCATGCGGCGGAGGCTGTCTCCCCCCTTGGCTACAAAGGCCTTGCGTTGTTCCTCGCGCTCGCGCTGCCGCTCCTCGCGCGCTTTCTGGCGCTCGAGGTATTCCTTATGGCGCTGCTCACGCTCTTTGCGACGCTCGCGGAGCTCTGCGTAGAACTCTTTCTTGGTAGCAAAGAAACGGTCGCACTCGGCGCGGAAAGTCTCGTAGATAGTCTGGTTGTGCTTCTTCGGCGCGAAACCAATCTTGCGCCATTCGTCCTGCAGCTCCTGCACTTTGGCGGTAGCCTCTTCCCATTGCTTGGCGTTCATTGGTTCTCCGTTGACGAGCGGTTCGTTGATCTCTTTCATGCGGTCGATGATCGCTTGTTTTGCCTCAAGGTTAGCCTGCTCTTTGGCGTGGAGTTCGTCGAAATACGCCTGATGTTTCTTATTGATGATGGTGGAAGCGGTCTTGAACCGGTTCCAGAGGTCCTCGCGGAGTTCGCGGGCTACGGGACCGATCTCCGCCCACTCGTCGTGGAGCTGCTGGAGGGCACGGGAAGCCTCTACGATATTATCGTTGTTCTGCAGTTTCTCGGCAGCCTCGCAAAGGAGGGTCTTGAGCTCGAGGTTTTTCTTGAAATCCAGATCGCGGAGTTCGATGTTGATCTTTACGAGGTCGTAGAACTGCTCCTGGTATTGCTGGTATGCTTTGCGGACAGCCTGCGTCTCGGTAGCAGGAATAGCGCCGATCTGTTTCCACTCGGCCTGTAACTCGCGCATGCGCTGAAGATTCGCCATTACCTGGTCGGCGTCCTCGCCTTCCACCATCGCCTTCATCTCATCGAGGATGGCTTTTTTGCGTGCGAGGTTGTCAGCCTCCTCTTTGGCTTGGGCGGCAGCTATCTCTGCTCTCTTGGCCTTATAGATGCCTAATAGTTCCTTGAACTGTTCATCCAAAGCCTCCATGCCCTCCCCGGATTCCTCCGTGGTGGTATAGAACTGTGTTTTGAGGCGATCTACTTGCTCTTTGATAGACGTGGTGTCTTGCTCAAGCAGTTGCTTGAGTTCTTCGATGATTTCTTGTTTAGTACTTGCCATACGTGTAAATGATTTAACAACTCTCGAATTGGCGCAGGAACCGCACGTCGTTCTCGGAGAAGAGGCGCAGGTCTTTTACGCGATATTTAAGGTTCGTGATGCGCTCTACGCCCATACCGAAGGCGTAGCCGCTGTATATCTTACTGTCGATGCCGCAGGACTCCAACACGTTGGGGTCCACCATTCCGCAGCCGAGGATCTCGACCCATCCTGTGCCCTTGCAGAAAGAGCAGCCCTTTCCGCCACAGATATTACAACTGATATCCATCTCGGCGGACGGCTCGGTGAAGGGGAAATAGGAAGGACGGAGACGTATCTTGGTCTCGGGTCCGAACATCTCCTTGGAGAAATAGAGGAGTGCCTCGCGGAGGTCGGCGTAGCTGACGTTCTTATCCACATAGAGTCCCTCAACCTGGTGGAAGAAGCAGTGTGCACGGGCGGAGATCGCCTCGTTGCGATAGACTCTACCGGGGCAGAGGACGCGGATCGGCGGTTTCTGGCTCGTCATGACGCGGGTCTGTACAGATGAGGTATGGGAACGGAGGAGTACGTCGGTGGGTTTCTGGACACCGATCTCTTTCTCAATAAAGAAGGTATCCTGCATGTCGCGCGCCGGGTGCTCGGGCGCGAAGTTCAGCATACCGTAAACGTGTTTGTCATCCTCGACCTCGGGTCCTTGCGCAATCGTGAAACCGATGCGGGAGAAGATATCTTCTATCTCCTCGCGCACGAGTGACAGCGGGTGACGCGTGCCTAATTCAATAGGATCGGGCGTACGGGTGAGGTCGAGTTTGTCCATCTCTGCCGCCTTGGTCTCAAACTGCTCGCGGAGCTCGTTGATGCGTCCCTCCGTCTCCTGGCGGAGCTGGTTCAGCAGCTGTCCTATCTCACGTTTCTGCTCGTTCGGCACGTTGCGGAACTCATTGAAGAGCGCCGTGATCTCCCCTTTCTTACTCAGATACTTGATGCGCAGCGCTTCGAGTTCCTCGGCGTTCGCCGCCTGCATATCCGCCACCTGCGTCATCAAAGATTGAATACTATCTTTCAATGCCATAATATGATTAGTTTCAAAAAATCGCGCAAAGGTACAAAAAAAAATGCACATATGCAAGTACTTTGCCAACAAAATAAAAATAAATTTACTTTTCTTGTCTAATTTCTTGCATATGTCAAACTAAACCAATGTCCGAAACAGGAGTTTAGCATGCTTTCGTACCGTTGTGGGTAGGGAAATGACTAACGAACTACTAACTTATCTTCAACTTATCTCTAACGCTTGACATTAAACAGATTGATTGGCGAAAGCAATTGTCTTTGAAAAGGGTAATGGGTAAAGGAGAAAACCTGTTATCTCGAATAAGCAATGCAGAAACCCACGCTGTGAATGCAGAAACCCACGCTGTGTATATACGCGCACGCACATACCCGTTAATAAGGTATGCACGGGTATTATACACCCATGGGCATCTACCAGGTACAACTAAAAAATGACATACACAAGAGCAAAATGAAAAATGAAAGATGAAAAGTGAAAAATGAAAAATGAAAAATGAAAGATGAAAAGTGAAAAAAAATGTGTAGGGACTTGCGTATGTCAGAAAAAAGCAGTACCTTTGCAGCAAAATCGTTAAATTGTTAAATTGTTAAACCGTTAGATTGTTATGAATCGAGACAATGAGGTTTTTGACGTCATCCGCCGTGAGCGTGAGCGTCAGATGAAAGGCATTGAGTTGATCGCGAGCGAGAATTTCGTGAGCGACCAGGTAATGGAAGCGATGGGCAGCGTGCTGACAAACAAGTACGCGGAGGGCTATCCGGGTCACCGTTATTACGGCGGCTGTGAGGTAGTGGATATCGCGGAAAACATTGCCCGCGACCGTCTGAAAAAGCTCTATGACGCGGAGTACGTGAACGTGCAGCCGCATAGCGGTGCACAAGCGAACATGGCGGTTTTCATGGCTTGTCTCAAAGCGGGCGACACGTTCATGGGTCTGAACCTGAGCCACGGCGGTCACCTGAGTCACGGTTCGGCAGTCAATTTCAGCGGTCTGATGTTCAACGCCATCGGTTATGACCTGAAGGAAGAGACGGGTCGCGTGGATTACGACGATTTAGAGATGAAGGCGCGCACGCACAAGCCGAAACTGATTATTGCAGGTGCGAGTGCCTACAGCCGCGAGTGGGATTATGCCCGCATCCGCCGTGTGGCAGACGAGATTGGCGCTATTTTCATGGTAGATATGGCTCACCCGGCCGGTTTGATAGCCGCAGGGCTGCTGGAGAACCCGCTCAAGTATGCGCATATCGTGACCTCGACGGCGCATAAGACGCTCCGCGGTCCGCGCGGCGGCGTTATTCTGATGGGTAAGGATTTTGACAACCCGTGGGGCAAGACCACGCCGAAAGGCGAGATCAAGAAGATGTCCGCCCTACTCGACTCCGCCGTATTCCCGGGGACTCAAGGCGGCCCGTTAGAGCACGTGATTGCCGCCAAAGCGGTTGCTTTCGGCGAGGCGCTGACGGAGGATTTCAAGATCTACCAGCAACAAGTGAAAAAGAACGCCGCCGTGATGGCTCAAGCGTTCATGGACAAGGGGTACAAGGTGATCTCCGGCGGAACGGACAACCACTCGATGCTGATTGATTTGCGGACCAAATATCCGGATCTGACGGGAAAGGTAGCGGAGCAGGCACTGGTAGCTGCCGACATCACGACGAACAAGAACATGGTGCCGTTCGACAGCCGTTCGGCGTTCCAGACCTCGGGTCTGCGTTTCGGTACTCCGGCTATCACCACCCGCGGTCTGAAAGAGGACAAGATGGGATGGATCGTAGAGCTGATCGACCACGTGCTGCAAGACCCGACGAGCGAGGCCGTCATTGCTTCCGTGCGCGAGGAAGTGAACCGCGAGATGCTGCAACATCCGTTGTTCGCGTGGTAAATCAGGATAATTTTCAAAAAAAACGCGTAGGCACTTGCGTATATCAAAAAAAAACTGTATCTTTGCAGTCGATTTCGCAAGTATGCGGTGTTAGCACATCGGTAGTGCATCGGCTTCCCAAGCCGAGGAGGCGGGTTCGATTCCCGTACACCGCTCCAGATAGCAAGCCGGTCTATCGCTGCGGAGAGAAAGAAAAGCATGTGCTTTAATCTCATCGGCAGAGGAAAGTCCGGGCAGCCCAGAGCACCGCAGCGGTTAACGGCCGTCAGGCAGCAATGTTTGGTCCCTGCTACAGAGACGAGTAATGTGAAACGAGCACACTGCGGGCTGCAATTCCAAGTAAACCGATGTTTGAGCGCTGCTCGCGTGAGTCGGAGGGTAGGAAGCGAGAGAAGGACATGGTAACATGTACCTCAAGATTAATGATAGACGCCCGCAAGGGTACAGAACCCGGCTTACAGGCTTTGCTATCCCCTACGGGGAGCCTTAAGAGATTTGAAGATTTGAAGATTTGAAGATTTGAAGATTTGAAGATTTGAAGATTTGAAGATTTGAAGATTTGAGAATTTGAAGATTTGAAGATTCCGTGAAAAAGTTCTCCGATATTATACGATTTGTGCGCTACGACATGTGGCGTCGGACGACCACCGAGTACACCGGTTTCTTCCAACGCATCGGATTCACCATCATCCGTACTATCGTACTGGTCATCCGCGGCTTCTCCAATAAAGGACTCAACGACAAAGCTAAATCCCTAACTTTCTCCCTCATCTTTGCGATTGTACCGATCTTAGCCATGATTTTAGCCGTGGCGCAGGGTTTCGGCATGGCGGATGTCATAGAGACGCAACTCAACCGTTCGTTCCTCGGCGAGACGGGGCTGGTGCCGGAGATTATGGAGATGGTGGAGCGGTATCTGGAAACAGCGCAGGGAGGATTGTTTATCGGTATTGGTTTGCTCATTCTGCTCTGGGCGATCTATTCGTTCTTTGAGTCGGTCGAATCCGCCTTCAACCAGATATGGAACGTACAGCGTTCGCGCTCTATTCTCCGGCAAATGACCACCTATATCGCCATCGTAGTACTGGTACCCGTACTGATTGTATGCTCGGCAGGCATCAATATATTCGTCCATTCGACGGTAGAGAACCTGCCGCATCTGTCCATGCTCCAACACCTCTCCCAGCAGAGCCGTTTCCAGTTCCTGCAGTTTGTAATGTGCTGGCTGTTCTTCACATGGATGTATGTGGCTATCCCGAACACGAAAGTGCGGTTGCTGCCGGCTATTATCCCGGGCGTGCTGATGGGTACTCTTTTCCAGTTGCTGCAGATGCTGTCGGTCTATCTGATTGCCCTATTGAGCCGGACGAGTATCGTCTATGGTGCGTTTGCTACCCTACCGATTCTGATGACGATGTTGCAATACGCCAGTCTGCTGATCCTCATCGGCGCGGAGATGAGTTATGCCATACAGAACAACGAGGAGTTTGAGTACGAGCATGACCTGAATAGTATGTCGCGCCGGTACAAGGATTTCATTATGCTCTATCTGCTGCACACGATCGTCAAGCGGTTTGAGGAAGACGAGGCTCCGCTCACGGCGCATGAACTGGCAGTAAGAGACCATCTGCCGATCCGAATGGTGAACCAACTGCTGTCGCGCATGACGGAGACAGGCATTCTCCGCGAGGTATATGTAGAAGGCAAAGAGGAGCGCACTTTCCAACCCGCCCTCGACACCCATAAGATCTCCGTAGGGATGGTGATTGACCGCATAGAGCAGCAAGGGACAGAGGAGTTCCTGCAATCACCCAGCGAGGAGATGCAAGCCTTCTGGAACAGTTATATCCGGATCAAAGAAAACCACAAGACTCTGGACAGAGTGATGGTGGATGAGTTATGATTTGAAGATTTGAAGATTTAAAATTTGAAAATTATTAATACCATGAGAAAGAATTTCTTTTTAGCAGCAGTGCTGTTAGTTAGCCAAATGATTGGCGCGGTGCCCAAGATCGAACAGGTAGAGCCGCTGTGTTGGTGGACGGAGATGAAGACTCCGCTGACCATTATGTTCCATGGCGAGGATCTGCAGGACGCCCAAGTGAGCGTACAGCAGATGGTAGGCGGTAAGGCGATGCGCGGAGCGTGTCTGGGACTTGTCCCGCGGAGTCAGCATAACGCCGAGAGCCCGAACTACCTGTTTGTCGATTTCGGAGTATTCCAGCCCGGTACGTACCGTATTACCCTGAAGAAAGGCAAGAAGAAAGCCACCTACGACTACGTGATTGCCGAGCGTCGTGAGGGTAGCCGCGAGCGGAAGAGTTTTGACGCGTCGGATGTCGTCTATCTGATCATGAGCGACCGGTTCGTGGATGGCGACGAAAGCAATAACTCCACCGCCAACACCCGCGAGAAAGCCGACAAGAGCAATGTGAACGGCCGTTTCGGCGGTGATATCCAAGGTATCATCAATAGTTTCGACCATATTCAGAAATTAGGCTGCACGGCTATCTGGCCGACTCCGATGTTAGGCGACGACGAAGAGGCATGGTCGTACCACGGCTACGCATGCTCGGACTACTACCATATAGACCCGCGCTACGGCTCCAACTCGCAGTACGCGCTGATGGTACAGGAGGCACACAAGAGAGGGCTTAAGATCCTCATGGACATGGTACCGAACCACTGCGGCGCGGCACACTGGTGGATGAAAGACCTGCCGTACCACAACTGGATCAACCAGTTCCCCGAGTTCACCAACACCAATAATGTCTTCACCGCTAATTATGATATTAACGCCTCGGAATACGACCGCAAGTTGAGCAACCGCGGATGGTTCGACCACCCCATGCCGGACATGAACCTCGAGAACCCCGACCTGCTGAAATACTTCCAGCAATGGGCCATCTGGTGGATTGAGTTTGCCGATCTGGACGGTCTGCGCGTGGACACTTATCCGTATATCGAGAAGATCCCTGGCAGCAAGTGGCTCAAAGCGATCCGCGAGGAGTACCCGAACATCAATATCGTAGGCGAGTGTTGGACCAGACCGGCTCCGGCTGTAGCCTACTGGCAGAGCGGTACGAAGAACTTCGACGGCTTTGATTCCAACCTCCCCTGCGTAATGGATTTCCCCGTAGAGGAAGCTATCCGTCAGGCATTGGAGAACGACGGCAACTACTGGGGCGGCGGTCTGACCAAGGTCTATGACGCATTGACGATGGACTACATGTACGGCGATATCAATAATGTGCTTACCTTCCTGGGCAACCACGACATGAGCCGCATCCGCGATGCTGTAAAAGACAGAGATATCCGCCGCGTGAAACTGGCGTACGTGCTGTTAGCCACCATGCGCGGTATACCGCAAGTGCTGTACGGCGATGAGTACGCCATGATCTCCGCGAACAAAGAGGATCCGAACAACCACTCCTACCTTCGTGCGCCGCTCCCGTTAGGAGACGAGGTCACCGAGGAGATGCAGAACATGTATGATTTCCAGAGCCGGTTGTTCAACTGGCGTAAGGACGAACCGGTGCTGCATAAGGGCAAGACGATGCATTTCCTGGCGCGGAACAACACGTATGCGTTCTTCCGCTACAACGAGAAAGAGGCGGTGTTCGTGTTTGCGAATGCCTCCGAGGAGCCGCGCACCATTCCGACGGCGACTTACAGAGAGATTCTCGGCCAATATAATCCGGTAGGCTTTAACCCGCTGACAGGAGAACAGATCGACCTCAACCGCGAGGATATCGAGGTAAAGGGTTTGAGTACGATGATTGTGAAGCTGAGCAAATGACGAATGTCGGAATAACCAAGCGCTGCCCCCGTTGTGGGGCAGCGTTCGTATGTCACCATGAGCAGCCGGAGATATGTCAGTGCGCGGGCGTGGTGCTCAACGAAAAAGCGCGCGCATACCTGCGCACGCACTATCAAGATTGTTTGTGTAGAGCCTGTTTAATTAACCTCTCCCTAACCCTCCCCACAAAGGAGGGAACAGAGGATCAGTAGCATCAGTACAGATGCGTTGCAAAATGGAGTGTGGAATCGGGGGCGTTATTCAGGATATGAATGACGTCCTCTAACATTTCCTCGGGGTGCACTACCCCACGCTCCCAGAAGTTATTAGCTCCGGAAGGCAGGCGCTGCTTGCGCCAGTTATAGACGCGGCCGTCCTTGTACGCCTTGAACCACGTGTGTTTCTCATCCATCTGCGCCAGCTCCGAGAGACTGTTTCCGCCGGCACCGACCCACACATCCGCATCGTGGAAATAATGGAGGGTCTCCTCGATGGTCAGCGGAATAGAGGTTGCCCGCTCGTCCTCGTAGAAGGGGTAATCGGCTCCGGCATCCTTGAAGAGGTACGCCAGATAGTTCTTACCGGAGGGCACATACCAAGTTCCTCTAAAATTATTTCCGGACATGATAGAGACCGCTTCGCTGACAGACCGCTCGCTTACGCTCGCTGACAGACTGATATACTTTCTCTCTACAGCATTGAAGATTGAATCGGCTTGCGGCAGTTTGCCGGTGAGGGCACCGAAGACGCGGATCCACTCGGCGCGCGCGAGCGGCGTGCCTTCCTGCCACTCGTTGATATACATCGTGAAGACACCGAGTTTCTCTATCCGCGCCGCTTCGAGATTATCGTACTGACCGTAATTGACCGCCAAGAGGGCGTCCAAACCGGCTTGGAGCGTTCGCTCGGCAGAGGGTTTCATGGAGTCGCCAAGGTCGATCTCGTCGCCTTTGACGGGCGTGTAGATGAGCTCTGGGTTACAGACCGCCGCCAGATGATCCATTGCATCAAGGGCATAGAGAAACCCCACCTGCACGGTACTCATCGTACCGAGGCGGCGTAGCGGCTCCTTGACACAGAGGCGCTGGTAAGGTTGGAAGACCTCCACCACGACGCCGGTGTCCGTCTCAGTGATCTGAAACCCTGTAGCGTACTTATTGCCCACAGGCACACTACCCTGCTCCGCCGAGTGCTTTACGCACCCGACGAAGCAAAGGAGTGTCAATAATATCGGTAATAACCGTTTCATCTATTACTTTTTAGCACCGAGGTTGTCGATACAGAAATAGGTCGGAGTGGTCAAGCCATAGTTATTGCTTTTCGTGCCGCTCATGGCGAAGTGCAGTTCGTCAATCTTACCCAGTGTGCTCAAATCAACATATGTCCAGTCGGTCACGATAGTCTTACCCTGCGCCAGATAGAAATCTACTTTGCCATTCACATCTTTGTCTTCCAACGAGCCGGTAATGGTCAGGAGCAGATAGTCATCGTCCGTAAAACCACCAGCTATGGTGGACAAGCCATCGCCCAGCTTGATCATGTTTACAACCAGTGCCGTGTTGCACACATACATGCCCGGAACAACAGCAGCTGACTTGAGTTTGATTACATTCGGGCTATACGAATCATCATACCAAACCAGATAGTTTTTGCCGGCATACGCTCCGCCTTTGGCGGATTTGTAAGCATCTGCATAGCCGTTTTTGACATCAGTAGTGGTTTGGTTGGAAACGACGCCTCCTGCTGTCATCATACCTTCCCAGCTGACTGTTTGCTGGCATTTAAAATTACCGCTCTCCAGAAAAACGGTTGTGTCCACAGAGTACTTGAAAGTACTCTCAGTAGTCATCGGGCTGATAGCAGCCTCTTCAAACGTGGCGATGGTCTTGTCTGCCACTTCACCATTCTGGTTACAAGCCGCGAAGGTCAGCGCCAACGCTGCTACGAAAAGAAATGATTTTTTCATTTTGTTTGTTGTTTTAAATTGTTAATAAATAATGTTAATTATAAGTGTTTTTGGCACTATTCTATATGTAGATCAATAGCTCCTGTAATCTCGGTGGAGAGTTCGCCTGTGGTGGCGAAGGATTCGTCCACCGCAGTGTAGATACGGACGAAGTCTATGCATGGCAGTGAAATAGATTGTCCGTCCGCATCTACAGCCCACGATATATCGAAACTTGTGCCTTCTATGTCAGTATTGGGTTTGTTATCGGCATAGCCGTAATCGAGTATCCGCTGCACGTTCTGACCGCCTATATTCACGGTGAGCGGTGCAAGGCGTGCACCTGCGAAAGTAAGGCTGTCCGCCTCTATCCACTGCGGGTAATACGGCTGGGAATGGAAGGGGTTTTGCAATGTGTCGCCCTCGCGGGTATAGGTCTTGGTGACTCGATGAAGGGTCGATGGGCTGTCGTATTCCGAGCCCTTGAGTTCATACCAGGTGTCGTCCGGCACGCCGTTCTTGTTCTCATCGCGGCTGACGAGCACAATCCCCGGTTCAGAACTGCCGTAAGCCGCATTGCCGGTCATTAGGAAAGCGTTACCGAGAATACGGAGGTCGCAGCCGTCTTTATTCTCAACGGGATGGTCAAACCCGAAGGTAATGTACCCGCCCCATCCGCCGAGACAGACCATTCCTCCGGCGTTATTGGCGATCGCCTGCTCGCACTTACGGCACATAGTTTCTGCATCATCGCCTTCCTCATACTTAGGCAGGAGGTTCACGAACTGTCCCATCGCCGGCACGTACTCATAGACGCGCGAGATATACGGAGAGCGCTGGGGTGTGTCATGCGAAGTGGTGTCTCCATGGAGCTCGTACGCCCCTGTGACACGACAGAGATGCCCGGGGATGTCGCCCGTCGAGGCACGCCAACGCTCCCGTCCGTCGTAACTGTAACAATGCAGGACGCCGGAGGAGACATAGTTCTTGGCGTCCGTTATATAGAGCGCGTCGGAGGTAGCCAAAAGGCCGTACGGGTGCTCGAAAGCGGAGATGTCGATCGGTTGCTCCAGCTCCGTATAGTCGATAGTAGAGAACGCACGGAGCTTGTGCGACTCGCCGTCAATAATATATGCCGTAGAGCCGTGAATGGAGATATTCGATGCCTTCACGGGCAGTACTGTAACAGTTTTCGTATTGTCTAGGATTGTAAGGCAATTCTCTGCACATACCCACAGTTTTCCCCCTTCGTCGGGTCGGATGCGTTGCGGGTTGGTACCCACGGTGATTTTCTCCGTCTCGGTGAAGGACGGGAGGTCAATGACGGAGACGGTGGAGTCGTGGCGGGAGGTGATATATCCGCCGGAGTTGACTACGTAGAGTTTGTCACCGAGGATGCATAGTTCGTCGGGCTGGTGCCCGACCTTGACCTCCCGGGTGACGCGCAGAGTAGCTGTATCGACCTCATAGACCGAACCAAGCATATTCGGATCGGCGACCGAGCCCACATACGCGCTGACGTACATCTTATCGCCCTTGAAGGCGAGGTAGCGGCAGTTAGGAAGGTCTATCTTACCTATATGGCGGGCCTTGAGGTCCATGACCTCCACCTTGTGCGAGCAGTTGATGACGGCATAGAGCCTTCCGCCGTAGCGCTGTATATCGTTGCCCACGTCACCCAGTTCCTTCATCTGCGTAGGGTTCTGGGCGCCGTACCAGTTGGCGTAATATTCGCCGGTGTGGAGATTCATGTAATCCAGACGGGCTTTGTTGGAGCCCATGTTGCCCTCGCATAGCACATACAGACCTCCCTCACGCACCTCGTCCGTGACGTGCGTGCCGATGGTAGGATAGATCACTTCGTCGCCCCTACAAGAGAATAAGGAGTAAGGAATAAGGATTAAGGACAATAATCTTAATATTTGACGGCTAATGTGCATCGTACGTTTTGTTTAGGCATCGGGTAGTTCTGAATAACTTCATAGTCCTGCCCGAGCAGGTTATTGATTTCCAAGTTCGCTTTCAGCCACCAGCGCTTGATCCCCCACTCTCCGTAGATCGAGAGGTCGTGGGTGTACCAGGGCTGCACATAGTTGTAGATTATATTCTCCTGCTGGCTGTACCGCTCACCGACATATATGAACGAGTAGTTGAGTCCGTAGTGGTCGCCGCGGCGGCTCTGCCAGTCGAGCCCCGCCACCACGCTTCCACTGTGACGGGGGATATACGGAATCTGGTGACCGTAATAGGAGTCGGAGGAATTGGTGACGTCAATCGCCCGCTGGTAAGTGTAGTTGAGCCTCGTGCGGAGCACGAACCGCAGCGGCAGGAAGAAAGACAAGTCTCCTTTGGCGTCCACACCGTTGATCTTGACCGTACCGAGGTTGAGCATGGTCCACCGGAACTGCTGCCCCTTCGGGTACGCGATGATCTTATCCGTCACGCGGTTGTAGTAGTATGAGACCGCTACGCTCAAAGAGGAAAGACCGCTACGCTCAAAGACCGCCTTACGGCTGAAAGACCGATTTACTATGTTATAGGCAAGCTCGACGGAGTGCTGACGCGCCAACTCCGGGCGGAGATTGGCGTTGCCGAGGTCCGTGTAGTAGAGGTCATTGAAAGTCGGGTACCGGTAGCTCTGCTTATAGAAGGCATTGAGCGCGAGGTCGATCTTCGGGTACGGCCGGAAGGAGAAAAACACTCCCGGGGTGAATTTAGGGTTATTGGCGATTGGCGATTGGGGATTGCTGATTGAGGTCATGAGCACCGACGCCTGGAGACGCAGGTACTCCTTGATATTAAACGCCGTAGCGGCGGAGAGCCAATGCGAATGACGGTCAAAACGCTCCTTGGAGTCATCAAGGAGCAGGTTCGTGCGGTCGAGGGCGTTGTACTGGTAGTCGTACGCCAGGGACAGATCCCACCAGTTGAAGACCTGTACCTTGTTGGCGAACGAGAGGTACGCCTCCTGCTGGAGGTACTCGTTGTTGGAGGGCAGCAGACGGGTATCGTAATTGCGGTAATGGGTGTAGTCGTTGGCGTACTTGAAGAGGAATCGCGTGCTCCAACGGTTGAACCACTCGTCCTGCCACTGGCCCTGCACAAAGGTGTTGCGGTCCCAGAGGCGCTCGCCGTTACGCCAGACATTATTGACGATTGCACCGGGCACACCGCGCTCGGAGTAATAGTTATAGGCATGGATTCGCCAGAAGCCCGTCGTGCGGTAGTAATGGTGCAACCCGAGCTCCGTGCGCACAGCGTTCACATCGCCGTTCTGACGGATGGCGGTAGTGTCGTACGCCGTCTCGCCGTTAGGCAGTACACGGCGGTAACGGAAGGGGTATTTGCCGTCCGAATAGACATACTCGGCATCGAGGGTCAGCGAGAGCGACTCCGTCAGTTTGACATCGACCCCCACGTTAGGGTTGGCGAGGGCGAAAGAGCCGAACCGCATTTTCGCACGCACGTGTACGCGCTCGCCCGCCTTAAAATAAGGTTTGCGCGTGACGAGATACACATTTCCGGCGGCGCCGAACTCCCGCGCGGACTGGAAGATATCGGATTTCTGACCGTTGAAGAGGGCTATTTCCTCCATGTTATCGAGCGAGAAACGCCCTAAGTCCACCTGCCCGTTCTGGGCGTTACCGAGCTGCACGCCGTTGTAATAGACGGCGGTGTGCTGGCTGCCCATGGAGCGGACGTTAATGGTCTTGATTCCGCCCACTCCGCCGTAGTCCTTGAGCTGTACGCCGGAGAAATAGCGCAATGCGTCCGCCACGGAGAGGGCACTCATCCGTTGGAGCTCCGCGCCCTTGAGGGTCTGCGGCACAATCACATCCTTGGTGAGGGCACGCGCCGTGACCTCGACCTCCTCGATGTGGAAGTCGCGGTACAGGGAATCGGCGTCTGCTTCGTCTTGGGCGAAGAGCGCGTGTGCACAGAGTGCCAGAACCAGTATGAGAGTTGTACGTCTTACCATTGTTCGTCCTGTTACAGGAGGACTATCAACTGCGCCGAGCGGAAGCGATCTGACTTAGGCGGGGAGCCATCACAGTAGCCTGTCTGTCCGGGATTTGCACCCGAGTTCTCTTACCACTTAGTGCTTGTTATTTTTTCGCGGGATCGGTTGTTAAATCAATTCCAAGTTTCTTAAATGTTCTCCAGTCCACCTCATTGAGCATGACGGTAGAGTGCGCCTGGCAGCCCTTGAGTTGCGGAAGCGTGTCGAGTGCCTTGCGGCAGTTCTCCTCCTGGAGCGAGAGCACGGAGAGCGCCACGAGCACCTCGTCGGTGTGCAGACGCGGGTTCTTGCCGTGGAGGAAAGAGATCTTCGTCTTCTGGATCGGACCGATATATTTCTCAGGAATGAGCCGTACGGCGTGGTCGATTCCCGCCAGTTCCTTCATCGCGTTGAGCAGGAGGGCAGCCGAGGAGCCCAAGAGCGGACCGGCTTCGGCAGTGATGATCTTTCCGTCCGGCAGTTCGATTGCCGCCGCGTGGTTGAACGAGCCGTCGTGGAGCGCACCTGAGAGTGCGCGGCGTTCGCGGGCGGCGACCGTCGTACGGCGTATAGCAGTGGTGATTCCCACCTGTTGCTGGAGGAGCGCCAGTTTCTTGATCTCGGCGTCGTTGCACTTACCGTTCGCCAAGTGGCAGAGGGCACGGAAATAACGGCGGATGATCTCCTGCTTGCTCGCCTCGCGCACCGCCTCGTCGTCGCTGATACAGAATCCCACCATGTTCACGCCCATGTCGGTAGGCGACTTATAGGGGTTCTCGCCGTAGATAGAGGTGAAGAGTGCGTCGAGCACCGGGTAAATCTCGATGTCGCGGTTGTAGTTGACAGCCGTCTTGTTGTACGCCTCCAGATGGAAGGGGTCGATCATGTTGACATCATTGATGTCCGCCGTAGCCGCCTCGTACGCCACGTTGAGCGGGTGCTTGAGCGGGAGGTTCCAGACGGGGAAAGTCTCGAACTTGGCGTACCCTGCCTCGCAGCCATGTTTCTGCTCGTTGTAGAGCTGACTCAGACAGACCGCCATCTTTCCGCTGCCGGGGCCCGGAGCTGTGACTATAACCAGCGGACGGGTCGTCTCCACATAATCGTTCTTGCCGAAGCCCTCGTCCGAGGCGATCAGTTCCACGTTATGCGGGTAGCCCTCGATCGTATAATGGTAGTACACGCGTATGCCCTTGCGCTCCAGACGTTGACGATACGCATCCGCCGACCGCTGACCGGAGTAATGGGTGATAACCACGGAGGACACCATGAAACCGCGATTCATGAACTCCTCGCGCAGACGGAGCACGTCCTCATCGTAAGTGATACCCAAATCCTGGCGCACCTTGTTCCGCTCTATATCCTCCGCCGAGAGGACGATCAGGATTTCCAGCGAGTCGCGCAACTGGGTTAACATCTGTAACTTACTATCCGGCATAAAGCCCGGTAACACACGGCTGGCATGCAGGTCGTCGAACAGTTTGCCGCCTAACTCGAGGTAAAGCTTGTTGCCAAACTTACCTATTCGCTCACGAATGTGCTCCGACTGAATACGGATGTACTTGTCGTTGTCAAAAGCAGTCATTGTAGTAATTATTAATCTTTGTTTGTACCTTTCGATTCCTCGTCATCCTCGTCGTGATGGTAGTAGTAATAGGAGCGATACGCCTTGTCGTCCTTCACGAACTTACCATACAACTTACCATACAGACGGCCGTATTTCTTGGACTTGGAGTTGGCGCCGCCGTAGCCGTAGCCATAACCGCCGTAACCGCCATAGCCGAAATGACCGTAGCCGTAGCCGCCGTAACCGCCGTAGCCGTAGCCGTAACCGGAGCCGTAAGAGTGGCGTCCCTCGGTGGGTATATCGGAGAGGATGAGTTGGATCTTATCGGGGTTTTCGACTACCTCTTGCATCTGTTCGAGGGTCTGCTTACAGAACGATTTATTGGTCTGCATGCAGCGGATGACGAAGAGGCACATGTCGCTCTGCTCGATGATTGCGTAAGCGTCGGGCACAAGGCCAATAGGCGAGGTGTCGATGATGATGAAATCATATATCTCGCGGCAGCGGTTGATGGTGTCGCGCAGTTTGTCGGAGTGCACCAACTCACCCGGGTTGGGCGGGATGGTACCGGCGCGCACGAAATCAAAGCCGAACGGCGTGTTGCGTACGTAGGCCTCCTCTTCCTCGCAATCACCGATCAGGTAGTTGGACACACCCAGACCGTTCTCCAGACCGAGTTTGGTGTGGATATTCGGCTTACGAAGGTCAAGATCGACGAGCAGCACTTTCTTGCCGGTCATGGCGTAGAGAGCTGCGAGGTTGGTAGAGAGGAAGGTCTTACCGTCGCCGGACTCCGTGGAGGTGACGCAGATCACCATCTTCTCCTTGCGGCGGAGGACAAACTCCACCCTCGTACGGATGGCTCGTAACATCTCCGCATACGACGAGCGGGGCGAAGCGCGTACGAGCGTCGGGTTCTGGTTGCGGGCATGACGGAGCGTGCCAATCAGACGGAACTTCCTGAGTTTCAAGACATCTTTCGGAGAACGGATCTTATTGTTGAGCAGTTCGCTTAAAATAATCAGCAATGCCGGAATCAGGAGACCGATCAGAAGGTAGGTGGTGGTCGTCTTCTTCTTTGCATTAGCGTTCATGATTGCCGTAGTACGGGCTTTGTCCATGATGCTGTTATCCGGCGTGTTGGAGGCTTTCTGGATCTCCGCCTCGGCGCGTTTCTGGAGGAAGAAAGTGTAGTAGTTATCGTCGATGCGGTAGTTACGCTCGATGGCTACCATTTGCAGTTCTTTCTCAGGCAGTTGCTTGATGGCTTTCTCCACCTCCTCGTTACGGCGTTTGAGGTCGGCTTTCTCGATCTCGAGGCTCGCACGCATGGAGGTCACTACCTCCTCGATGGCGGTCTTGACATTTTCAATGTCCTTGGTGTAGCGCGCGTAGTACACGTTCTTCTCCGTCAGTTCGCCGCGCTGGATACGCAGGTCGTTGAGTTGCTGCACGAGCCCCATGAGCATCGGTTCGTTGATGCCCATCGTGGTCGGCGCGATAACGGCTCCGTTCTCTATGTTCTGATGGATATAGGAGATGAGGTAATCGAAATAAGTCTCCTTCAGACGAAGCTCCATCGCCTGCTGGTCGTAGCCGGCTACGAGGCTCATGAGCTGTCCGGCATAAGAGTTGACATCCACGAACTTGTTTTCCTGGCGGAAGTCCGTCATGGCTCCTTCGCTCACTTGGAGCGATGATTGAAGGTTCTTCAACTGCTCGTTGATGAACCGGATGGAGTTCTCCGCCACTTCGTTTTTCTGCTCCAGATTCTGGAGGAGATAGATCTTGGCGAGTTTGTCGATGAACTCGCAGTCGCGTTGCGGCGTCTCACTCGTCAGCGAGAGTGCGAGCACGGTGGATCCCTCGGTGACGAAGCTGAGTTGCAGCCTGCTCATGAACTCATCCACCAGCGACTCGTGGGTACGGAAGCGGAAGTAGATCTTTCCGCTGTTGATCATCAGTTCGGTCGGCCAGATAGTAATATCGAAGAGCGAACAGGTCACCGGTTCGCCGTAACGAACATCGAGTTCGAGCGGTTGGTCCTCCTCGGTGGAGGATATATGCATCGTGCCGTCCTCCTTGAACGATAACTGATATAAAGGACCGTACGCGCGCGGGTCCACGCGTGTGTAGTCAACGATGACAGGCGTCTGGCGGTAGAGTTGGCGGGTTTTGAAGCGCCCTTGGGTGATATACTCCACGTTGAGGAACGGCAACGAGTCCACTACCCTGCTCATCAGGTCGTAGGAGCCGAGCATGATCATCTGGTTGTTCACGTTCTTATAGCCGGCGTCCACACCGAATCCCTGCATCAGCGCCGAAGCATTACCGCCATAACCGGCACTCTCCTTGATGACGATGGTACCCTGTGAGTAATAAGTCGGTATCCAACGCCTGTTCTTGAGCATAGCGAGCCCTAAGGCGATCGCCAATGCAATGACGAACAGATACCAGTAGTGCAGGAACGTGAAGAGCCACTCAAGAGGGTTGAAGTTCATCGAACTGTCTTCCTCGTCATCGTTGTTCTGCTGAGGGTCCGCCTGGTAATACTGCTGGTTGCCCCCGGGTTGGTAGTAATACTGCTGGTTTCCTCCGGGCTGGTAATAGTTATTGTTGCCTCCCGGCGTATAATATTGCTTGTTGTTATCCATAATCTATTTATCTGTACAAGAGTGCCACATAGTTCAATACCGTCGTCAGGAGTGCTACCGAACTGGTGACCAGGCCGATGAAGCCCGCGTAGTTCTGCACGGTATAGAAGCTGTTCTTCGTACGCGCTACGTAGATCACGTCGTTGGGATAGACATAGTAGTACTTGGAGTCGATGATGGAGTTGGTACGCATGTCAAACTCGAGTATCTCGGGGTCCTGCCCCTCCTTGGTAGGACGGATGATACGTATGTGGCGCCGGTCGCCGCTGTTCATTACGTCGCCGGTCATCGCGAGCGCCTGGAAGATATTCATCTTCTCTTTATATATATAGTAGTGTCCGGCGTTAGCGTCACCCACGACGGAGAAATACTTATTGTACATTGCCACTTTGACATCCGCGTCGGGGATGATCTCACGGAAGGCGGCGCGGATGGTGTCCTGCGCCTCTATCTCCGTCAATCCCTCTACCTTCACGGGGCGCAGGAACGGCAGGTCAATCGTACCATCCTCGTGCACGCGGTAAGCGTTCGCGTAATTGGTTCCCATGGACGCATTATTGGTACCGAGCATCTTGGTCATGTTCTCATCCATGGTGATGAGGCGGTAGATGATCTCGTCGTTGACATGAATACGGTACGGTTTATACGGCACGGAGTCATATACCGGCAGTTTGTTCATCTTCGTCGGTTCTTGCAGATAACCGATCACGCGGTGGCTGTAACAGCTCGACATCAGGACCGTCACGAGGGTCAATATAAGGATATATAGCTTTTTCATTTGATCTCCCCTCCTCCGGTCGTTCCGTTTTTGTTACCGTAATACTTGTTCACGTGCTTGATACCCGTCTGTACGATCGAGTAGATGAAGACGCCAAACGAGATTGTCGCTGCCGTCACGCCGATGACGGTCGTCACGTGGTTGATACCAAAGCTGTAACCCGGTATCTGGCGGATATAGATAATGTCGTTGGGCTCGATGTAGTAGAACTCCGAGTTGACAATATCCTCCGATCGCGCATCAAAAGTCTTGATGGTTGTCACGCCGTCTTTCTCGCGCACTAACTTGATCTCCTTGCGGCTGTTGAACTCGCCGAGGTCGCCGATCATGGCGAGAGCCTCGAAGATGGTCATCTTCTCCTTGTTGATCATGTACCGTCCGCTCTGGGCGCCGACGACGGAGAAGGAGCGGTTGACTACCGTCACTTCGACCGAGATAGTAGCGTAACCCGGGATCTCCTGAAGCAACGTACTGAGTTCTTTCTCCAACTGGTGTTTCACCTCACGGGTCGTCTTACCGCGCACGTGTTGTTTGCCGATAGTCGGGAAATCGATGTACCCCTCTTCGTCCACCAAATAAGTGTAAAGGTCGTAGGAGCCGCCCATCGAACCCTGACTCATCTGGTTACGCATCTGCGAGGCGTTCGTACCGCCGGCGTTGTACATCTTCTGAATATCCTCGTTGAGCGAATAGACATACACGTAGAGGCGGTCGCCTATACGGATCTCGTAGTCCTGGAACACCAACGTGTCCGCATACGAGGGGATATACTTGTCCGGCTTCTGCATGTAGTTCACTTTCCGCGCCGTGACACACGACGACAGCAGAAAGCCCGCTATCGACAGAATTAATAAGTATTTGAGTTTAGTATTCATACATTCCGCATGGTTTCTTGCTCCGGATCTAAACCGGTTACCTTCTCTCGTCCCATCCGAAGGGGTGTTTGGCTAATGGTAATTTAGCTAATGGGTGGTAGTCGCCCACCAGTCCGATCGGCTCGGCGTGGCGGATCTCGGAAACCGTCTCGATACACGGACGCGCCTCCGCGATACGGAAACCGTTACCGGCGAGGATCTGCTTGTAACTCTCCGTGTGGAGCTCCGTGAAGCCGGCGGAGAACTCAAACTCCTCGCCGTCGATAGAGAGCGTGCGGTACGTACGTTTCTCGCCCTGCACGGCGTTCGGCGGCAGGCAGAGCGCGTTGATGGAGAGGAAATAACGCACGCGCGCTTTCTCCAACTCCAGGTATCCCGCCACGCGGTCGAACGACATGACATGAACGATGTTTTTCTTCACCGGTCCGAAGACCCACTGGAGCATGTCGTAGAAATGCACGCCGATGTTCGTAGCTATACCGCCGGACTTATGCACATCGCCTTTCCACGACGCGTAGTACCAGTTGCCGCGGCTCGTGATATAAGTCAGATCCACATCGTAGATTTTGTCTTTCGGACCCTTGTCCACTTTCTCCTTGAGCGCACGGATCTTATCGTGCAGACGGAGTTGCAGGATGGTGTACGCCTTGTGTCCGGTCTCTTTCTCCAACTCCACGAGGTTGTCGATGTTATAGGGGTTGAGCACGAGCGGTTTCTCGCAGATCACGTCGCAGCCCAGCCTCAGCCCGTAACGGATGAAGGCATCGTGGGTGTAGTTCGGCGTACAGATAGACAGCCAGTGGAGCGGGTTGTCCGTCCGCATCTGTTTGGAGCAGAAGCGGTCGAACTGCTCATTCTCCGTATAGAACGAACAATCCGGGAACGAACTGTCGAGCCGTCCCACGGAGTCAAACTTATCGTACGCTACCAGCAGGTTGTTGCCGGTGTCGGCGATCGCTTTAATGTGCCGCGGCGCTATGTAACCTGCGGCGCCTATTAATGCAAAATTTAATGCCATTTTTTATTGTCTGTGCTATATATTCTTTATACCATTGTGCTTGGTTGTTGGTCCATCGCTGCGGATGGGAGGTGATCATGACGTGTGCCGGCAGGCGGTCCGCCTTGACGGCTTGTATCAACTCCGGCGTGGTGTGCCAGGTGAGTCCTTGGGCGTTCCATCGCTCCTGGTGTCCCTCTATCTTGTCGCGGAGCGAGACTCTGTATCCGTCCCAGCAGCGGCCGGTGTCCGTCAGGTAGAACACATCGCTGAAGTCGGTGTCGAGGTACGGTTCGCCGATGATGCCGAGCGACTTGTAGTCGTAATCCGTCCATAGCTCCTTGCCGTCCCACTCGCTGGTCGGTGCGCCGTGCATGCAGATCGTCTCCACCGGGTAGTACTGCCGGAAATAGTCCAGCCATGTTTGGAAATGCTCCCATGCGCTTTTCTTGTCGCCCTTGCAGAGAGACAGATCCTCGTAGTGGTAGCCGATCTCGTGTCCCAACCGCGTAATCGCGCGGATGATCTCAGGGTTGTTGCTCTCCTTTCCCACGCGGAAATAATAGGTGGCTTTGGCGCCGATGGAGTGCTCTATTTGTGCCGTCCGGAGGCTGTTCCCGGGTTTGGCGTCAACATCGTGGCGGAGGATGACGAATTTGTCAGTTGACAGTTGATGTCTATAGTCCGCATAACTGATCAGCGTGTATCCCTTCGCCTGCAGCCGCTCCAGCAGCTCCCTATATATGTCCAGCGTAAAGTCTCTCATTGCTCTTATCTCCTCCCCTTGAGGGGGTGAAGAGCCCTGCTCGATCGGACTGCCGGTGGCCGTCCGTAGAACTCTCGGGAGGGGGTTATTATCTCTCTGCCCGCATGGGGTTCTCGAGGAAATCCTTGTACGCGAGGCGTATGCCGTCTTCCAGTTCGGTCTTGTATGTCCATCCGAGGGCAGCGGCTTTGCTGACGTCGAGCAGTTTGCGCGGCGTGCCGTCCGGACGGGTACTATCCCACTCGATCGTCCCTTCGTAACCCACTACCTTGGCTACCAGTTCGGTCAGTTCCTTGATGGAGAGCTCCTTGCCCGTGCCGGCATTGACCGTCTCGTTGCCCGAGTAGTTGTTCATGAGGAACACGCAGAGGTTGGCGAGATCATCGACGTAGAGGAACTCACGCAGCGGTTTGCCCGTTCCCCAGCAGGTGACGGTCTTGGCGCCGCTCACTTTGGCTTCGTGGAAACGGCGGATGAGTGCCGGCAGCACGTGGCTGTGCTCGGGGTGGTAGTTATCGTTGGGACCGTACAGGTTGGTCGGCATGACGGATATATAGTCGGTGCCGTACTGACGGTTGAGGAACTCGCAGTACTTGAGTCCGCTGATCTTCGCCAAGGCGTACGCCTCGTTCGTTTTCTCCAGTTCGCCGGTGAGCAGACACGACTCTTTCATCGGTTGCGGTGCCAGCCGCGGGTAGATACAGGACGAACCGAGGAACTCTAACTTCTTGCAGCCGTTCTTCCACGCCGCGTGAATGACGTTCATCTCGAGGATCATGTTGTCGTACATAAAATCCGCGAGGGCGTTCTGGTTGGCTACTATGCCGCCAACCTTGGCGGCGGCGAGGAACACGTACTCGGGTTTCTCCGCCTCGAAGAACGCCTCCACTGCCTCTTGGCGGCAGAGGTCCAGTTCCTTATGGGTGCGTGTGATGATATTGGTGTAACCCTGCCGTTGCAGTTCGCGCACAATCGCGCTTCCCACCATTCCGCGGTGGCCCGCTACATATATCTTACTGTTCTTTTTCATTTTTCATTTTTCACTTTTCACTTTACTATCCCTTTCTCCAGGTACTCGGCGAGGTTGAAATGTTGCGCCCGCACTTTCTTCATGTCATGTGCAACCATCAGTTCGACGAGTTGCTCGAAGCTTGTCCGCTGCGGGTTCCATCCTAACTCACGTTTGGCTTTGGACGGGTCACCAAGAAGGTTGACCACATCGGTCGGCCGGTAGAAATCCGGACTGACGCGAACGACGACGTCGCCCACTTGTAAATTGTGCATTGTAAATTGTGAATTGTGAAAATTTGGCTTTGCCAAATAATCGTGCCCTTTAGGGCTAAGAATTTCTTCCACGATTCCCACTTCCTCTACTCCTTTTCCTTCCCATCGCAGTTCGATGCCTGCGTGGTGGAAAGCGAGGGTGGCGAACTCGCGCACGGTGTGCTGCACGCCGGTAGCGATCACATAATCCTCGGGCGTCTCGTGCTGCAAAATCAGCCACATGCACTCCACGTAGTCCTTGGCGTAGCCCCAGTCGCGAAGCGAGTCGAGGTTACCGAGGTACAGGCATTCCTGCTTGCCCTGGGCGATACGTGCGGCAGCGAGGGTGATCTTACGGGTCACGAACGTCTCGCCGCGGCGCTCCGACTCATGGTTGAAGAGGATACCCGAGCAGCAGAACATGTTGTACGCCTCGCGGTACTCCTTGATGATCCAGTAGCCGTAGAGCTTGGCTACGGCATAAGGACTATAAGGATGGAAAGGCGTAGTCTCGGACTGCGGCACTTCCTCCACCTTGCCGTAGAGCTCGGAGGTCGAAGCCTGATAGATGCGGCAGGTTTGCTCCAAATGGTTCGTGCGCACCGCCTCTAAGATACGCAGTACACCCACTGCGTCCACGTCGGCGGTAAACTCCGGCGCGTCGAACGACACCTGCACGTGGCTCTGCGCAGCGAGGTTGTAGATCTCGTCCGGCTGCACTTTGCCCACCAACTTGACGAGCGACATCGAGTCGCTCATGTCGGCGTAATGAAGATGAAAATGCGGCGTACCCTCCAGATGAGCGATCCGCTCGCGGTAATCGACCGAGCTGCGACGGATGATGCCGTGCACCTCGTATCCCTTGTCCAGCAGGAACTCCGACAGGTAACTTCCGTCCTGCCCCGTAACTCCGGTTATCAATGCTGTTTTTGCCATAGTACTTAGCCCCGAGGGGCGCGATTAATTCTCCGATTAATTCTCCTTATAGATGTGCGTACGCTAACGCGTTCCACACACGTACACACAAAATCGGCTGCAAAGGTAGTAAAAAAAATTGACATATGCAAGCGCGCGTGCATTTTTTACAAAAAAAGTGCTTTTTTTGAATAATTATGAATTGTAAATTGTGAATTGTGAATTATTTTTCGTACCTTTGCACCCGAATTTGTTGTAAATAGTAATTCATAATTTTTAGTATGTCCAATTTTACCCCCCCCCACACAAGGGAAAATGTCGTAAAGTGCGGTAGTGTTCTACTGCTTGCTTTCATCTGTTTCTGTGCCTACTTCCACGGCTACCACCAATCACAAATTACCAATCAAGAATCCCCCTCCCTTGAGGGGAGGTCGGGTGGGGTTTTTATCTCCCGCTCCCTTTTCTACAACCCCGATTCCATAGCTCACTACACCGACCTCGCCGCCCGCGAGGACAACCCCCGTGCGCTCTTCATCGCCGGCATGGCTACCCATCTCAGCTACGCCGATCCGGACTACCCTTTTTCTCCCTCCACTGAGGGGAGGGACGGGGTGGGGTTACCCTCTCTATCCGAGGCGGACCACTACCTCCTCCGCGCCGCCGAACTGGGCTACCCCGACGCCATCACCTATATCCGTTGTCTCGCCGCCCACGACCAATGGCCGCATTTTGTTCCTGATAATTGTAAATAATTGGTGCCATGATATATGAAATACGAATCTACCTTTAATGCCATTGATGCCATCCTCCGCAACGAGGCAGGATGTAGTACCGAACTCGACTATATTGAGCAGACCTCTTGGCTGCTATTCCTCAAATACCTCGACGACCTCGAAACCGAGCGCGAACTGAAAGCACAACTAACCGGCAAGGACTATAAGCGTCTTGTTGTTGGTGACTTCCGTTGGTCGGCATGGGCTGCGCCCAAGAACGACAAAGGCGAGTTAGATCTCATCAACGCTCTCACGGGCGATGACTTGGTAGATTTCGTCAATACCAAACTCTTCCCTGCGCTCAAGAACTATAAGAATATCGCCTCCTCTGCCAATACCCTCGAGTATAAGATAGGAGAGATCTTCTCCGAGCTCCGCAACAAAATCAATAGCGGTTTCAACCTCCGCGAGATTATCAATAAGGTGGACACCCTCTCCTTCCAGTCCGCGGAAGACCGCCATGAGATGTCCGTCCTCTATGAGGACAAAATCGGTCGTATGGGCAACGCCGGACGTAACGGTGGTGAGTACTATACCCCGCGTCCCCTCATCCGCACGATCGTCAAGGTTGTTAACCCGCGTATCGGCGAGACAGTCTACGACCCTGCGTGCGGCTCGGCGGGCTTCCTCTGCGAGGCGTTCTCTTATATGCGCAACCAAATCAAATCCTCCGAAGATAGCGATACCCTTCAACTCTCTACTTTCTACGGCAAGGAGAAAAAAGGACTGCCGTATATCATTGCTACCATGAATATGATTTTCCATGGTGTGGCAGCTCCTAATATCGTGCGCGGAAACACCCTCGCGGAAAACCTCACCAATATCACCGAGCGCGACCGCAAGAACGTCATTCTTGCGAACCCGCCTTTCGGCGGCAAGGAGCGCGCAGAGGTGCAGCAGAACTTCGACATCAAGACTTCCGAAACGGCGTATATGTTCATGCAGCATTTTATCAAGATGCTCAAAGCCAACGGCCGTGCCGGTATAGTCATCAAAAATACTTTCCTCTCTAACGGCGATGCAGCCGCGGTACGTCGCAAGTTGCTCGAGGAGTGTAACGTCCATACAATCCTTGACCTACCATCAGGAGTGTTCCAAGGTGCTGGCGTCAAGACCGTCGTGATCTTCTTCACCAAAGGTGCCCCGACACGCAACATTTGGTACTACCAACTCAACCTCCCGCGTACCCTCGGCAAGACCAACCCGCTCTCCGAAGCCGATTTGGAGGAGTTCGTTCGTCTGCAAAAGACCCAAGCCATTTCCGAAAACTCTTGGCTCCTCGATGTCGCTTCTCTTGGTGAGGACTGCGACCTCTCCGTCAAGAACCCCAACAAGCCCGAGATCATCGACGAGCGCACGCCGGCACAAATCCTCGATACCATTGCTTCTCTCAATGAGAACTCCGCTAATCTTATCCAACAAATCCGCGAACTGCTATGAGAGAAGATTGGAAAATAAAAGGGTTTGAAGACTGCCTACTAAAGGTAAAAAAACAAAAGGCTGTAAAATCTAAAAACTATTTAGATAATGGCTTGTATCCTATTGTATCGCAGGAGAGCGATTTAATATCAGGTTATACAAATGATGAAAAAATTCTCTACAAGCATGAGAAACCTGTAGTTATATTTGGTGACCACACAAAGAATATCAAATATGTAGATTTTGATTTTGTGGTTGGGGCTGATGGAGTACATATATTATACGTAAAAGATGATATTTTACCTAAGTTTTTTTATTATGAGTTATGCTCTATTCAATTAAGGAATTTAGGATACGCACGGCACTATAAGTTGCTAAAGGAAAAAGAGATAGGTTATCCGAATTTATCCGAGCAAGAACGCATAGTATCTCTTTTAGACACACAATTTGCAAAAATTGATGCCCTGAAAGCCAACGCCGCAACCCAACTCCAAGCCGCCAAAGACCTCTTCCAAGCCGCTCTCAAACAACTCCTCACGCCCAAAGATGGATGGGAAGAAAAGAAGTTATGCGAGCTATGTTCTATAAGTGGAGAATATGGATTAAATGAGGCATCAACTACATATAATGGAATACGATATCTGCGTATAACTGATATTACTGATAATGGAGATCTTAATGATGATAAAGTGTCCGCGATTCACAATTCCGATAGAAAACAAAGTAAATTGATAGAAGGTGATATCCTTTTTGCACGTACAGGTGCTACAGTTGGCAAAACACTGGTGTATAGAGAGGATTTTGGTGACTGCGAATTTGCGGGATATTTAATTAGATATAGAACTAATCCAAATGTGATATTACCAAGATATCTTTTCTATTTAACACACTCTAATAATTATTACAAATGGGTAGCAGAAAATCAAGCTGCAGCTGCTCAGCCTAATATAAGTGCACAAAAATATAATAATCTTATTATCTCCTTCCCCTCTCTCCCCGAGCAAGAACGTATCGCTGCACGCCTTGACGCCATCTCCGAAAAGGTCAAAGCCCTGCAAGCTAACTACGACCAGACAATAACCCTCTGCAATGACCTCAAACAATCATTGCTCAAATCTATCTTTGCCTAATGGACGAATCTGCTACACGACGACTGAAAATAGATAAAGCCCTCTATGCCTCCGGATGGGAGCAAGAGACCTTCCCCGAAAGCGTCATCCTCACCGAGCAACGCGCCTATCTCATCTCTCCGGGACGAGTGGAGCGCGTCAAGACACGCCACCCCAAGAAAGTGGACTACCTCCTCGAGTACCATGGCGTCAAACTTGCGGTCATTGAAGCCAAATCCGATGAACTCGATGTAGCCGTCGGAGTGCCCCAAGCCAAACAATATGCCGAACTCCTGCAGATCCGCTATACCTATTCCACCAACGGCGATGATATCTATTTCATCGACATGGGCGTACGCGACGCGCACGGCGACTATATCATCCCCTCCTCTGAGGGCTTCGTCGATCATTTCCCCACACCCACGGAACTATGGCAGATGACCTTCCCCGTAGAGGACGAGTGGCGGGATAAATTCAACAAGACCCCCTATAACATCGGCGGTGGTAAGACCCCGCGGTACTATCAGGAGAACGCTATCAATAATGTCCTCTCCGCCGTCGCGCAGAAACAAGACCGCATCCTTCTTACCATGGCGACCGGTACCGGTAAGACCTACGTCGCTTTCCAAATCTGTTGGAAACTCTACCAAAACAATTGGAACTTGCATGGCAACGGACTCAAACCCCGCATCCTCTTTATTGCCGACCGGAACATCCTCGCCAACCAAGCCACCAACGACTTCGAGCAGTTCCAAGACGACGCCAAAGCGCGCATCACGCCCGAGGAACTGCGCAAGAACCATAACGAGGTGCCCAAATCCCGAAACCTCTATTTCACCATCTTCCAGACCCTCATGACCGAAGACCCCTCCGGGCAACCCTACTATAAGCAGTACCCCGCGGATTTCTTCGACTTCATCATCATCGACGAGTGCCACCGCGGTGGTGCCAACGACGAGAGCCAATGGCGTGAACTGATGAACTATTTCTCCTACGCCTACCAACTCGGTATGACCGCTACCCCCAAAAGAGAGGAGAACGCGAACACCTATCGCTATTTCGGAGATCCCGTTTATTCATATTCCCTCAAACAGGGCATCGAGGATGGCTACCTCACCCCCTTCCGCGTTTGCGTTTCTACCAGCAATATAGATACCTATATCTACAACCCCGACGATGATGTCGAGGGCGAGATAGACAAAACCAAGATATATACAGAGAAGGACTTTTATAACGGAGATATCTATATCCGTCAGCGTGACGAATACCGCGTCAAGGAGTTTCTTGCGCAAATCAACCCCAACGACAAAACCATCGTCTTTTGTGCTACCCAGCTACACGCCGCCATTATACGCGACATGATTAACCAGCATAAGTCCAACCCCGACCCGAACTACTGCAAACGCGTCACCTCCGATGATGGAGAGGAAGGAAACCAGCAACTCAGAGATTTTCAGAATAACGAGCGCTCCATCCCTACCATCCTCACTACCTCGCAGAAACTATCCACCGGCGTGGACGCCAAGAATGTGCGCAACATCGTCCTCTTGCGGCCTATCAATAATATGGTGGAGTTTAAGCAAATCATTGGTCGGGGTACACGCCTCTTTGACGATAAGTACTATTTTACCATCTATGATTTCGTAGGGGCTAACAAGAATTTCAAGGACGAGGAGTGGGATGGTGACCCCTTCTGCCCGATTTGCGGTAACTATCCTTGTACCTGCAATAAACACAAACCCGACCCCGATAATGGAGGAGAGGATGGCGAGGATAAACCTTTCGTGGAACCTAAGCCATGCCCCGTTTGCGGACATCTGCCATGCACTTGTGAGGGCAAAGAGCAACCAAAAAAACAAATCCGCGTCAAACTTTCGTACGGGCGTGAACTATGCCTTTCTACCGATTGGGAAGAATATGTCTGGTTTGGCGATGAGTTGATCTCGCTTGAGCAATTTATCCTCCGCCTCTTTGAGAAACTGCCTACGTTCTTCGATTCGCCCGAGAGCCTCCGGGCACAATGGTCGCACCCCGAGACCCGAAAAGCACTCCTCGACCAACTCAGCCGGGAGGGCTTCCCCGAGGAGAAACTAACCATGGTGCGACGCCTCTTAGATATGGAGAACTGCGATATCTTCGATATTCTCGAGTACCTCGCGTTCGCTACATCACCGCTCGAACGCATCAAACGCGTCGAACTCGTTCGCGCCGACTATTATCAGAAGCAGACCGCACAACAACAGAAGTTCCTCGATTTTATCATGAACGACTACGTCAGAAATGGATACAAGGAACTTTCCCTTGATGCACTGCCTACACTGCTCGATATTCAATACGGATCTGCTTATGATGCCACCCGACAACTGAATATGTCCGTTGGTCAAATTATGGGGCAGTACCTCGATTTCCAAAAACAACTCTACAAGCCCCTTGGATCCAAACAACCTACCGGCATTACTGTCAATTTTATAGGCGGAAATGTGGCTTATACCGACAATAGTCAGACCTTTAATATCAAAAAATAACGATTTTATTTGCATATTTCGCAAAAAAGCAGTAATTTTGCACCGTCTTTAACTCCGGACGTAAAATAGGAGCATGGCATATTCCTTTACAGACAAATCGGCAAATTTTTTAAGTAAAGAAGAGAAATATGTCCCTTATATTCGTGTCTTGGCATGGATAAGAGGGGCTTCTTTACTGGTTTTGCCGAACCTGTCTGTGGTCTCTCTTGTCCGTGTCTTTTTTAGGCCAAACGTATGAGCAAACCTACTTTTATAAATTCCAAAGTTGTCTATCACGACAATAGTACCGAATACAATATAGACGCGAGAGGGAAAGACCTTTCCGCTATCATTCGTGCCTGCCAAACCGAGGACATCACTACCGTTTCTCCGTCCGTTACGTCCGAATTTGATTCGGACATCCCTGACTCGATCATCTTCACCAAGAAAGCCCAAAAGGAAAACAAAATCCCTACCATCGTCCAAGCCCTCCAAAAATCCATCATCGGCAGAAAAGACAAAACCCGCGCCCTTGTGCAGGAACTGCAATCTTGGCAAAACGACAACTATATCGACCCGCACTATAATGCGCAAGTCATGTTCGATGAATTGCAGAAAATTCTCCCTCTTCCGTTTGGCTATGATGCCTTCAAAAGACTGTACAACAACACGCGTTCTTAGTCCCGATTTAGTCCCGATTTAGTCCCGATTTAGTCCCAAAAATCCCGAAATAATCCCGAAAATCCCGAACGAGTCCCGAAATTCGAGACTCGTTTTTTTTATCCCTACCTTTGCACCGGATTTCGGTTGTGGCAACGTCGCCGCACGTAAAGATCCGATGTATATGAAACAAACAATTGTGCCGCTACATTATTTTCTATCCAAAGGCTGCAAAAAAGCGCCCCTCGAATCAACAGGCGGCAAAGTCCTCTGGGCAAACGGAGACGAGGGCTATTTCATGAGCGCATACGGCGTTAAACAGGCTCTGAATTTTTCTCCTGCCATGCGCAAAAAAGGCAGAAAAGCCAACAACGGCAAAAGAGGGCTTACGCACCCCCGTATGCGCAATTTCAACAACCAATATGCGCATCGTCTCATGTTCGAGACTTTCGCCGATGAACCCTGTCCGATCTTCTTCGATTCCGAGGGAAACCCCTACAAGGGTATCGTTCATCACGTCATCGAGAACCCCCTCGACATCCGTATGGACAATCTTATGGGCTGGCTGACTCACAAGCAGCATTTTATCGCCGACAAACGGCGCAGAGCACTTGAATCCGTACTGCCGGATATGTATTGTGTCGAGACCTCCTATCTCAAGCAGCTCCAAGACCCGAGAAAGACCGATGATGCAGATTTTAATATGGAACTTATTAAACTCAATACGGCTTATGCAAAAGACAATCTATGAGCTCTTTGACGAACTCAAACCCCAAGAAAAAACTTTGTTCATTAGTGCAAGACTCGGTTGGGCTTCAAACGGAGCTCTCTGCGGCGAAGTCACATTAAGGCTCTGTAACCCGATGAGTGATAATGAAAATGATTAAGATTATTAAACACCAAGAATTATGGAAGCAAATTATTTGAAAGAACTGCGCGAGTTGCGCAACCAAGAAAAAGCTATCAAAGCACGTATTGACGAAATCAGCGATGAGGCTACCCGCGAGGGCTGCAAAAGGCCTCGAAAAAGGCGAGTTTGAGGTGGACGGGCAGAAGTACCAGCTCCAACGCACCGAGGTGTTCGACTTCGCCGACTTCCGCCGATACCCGCAGGAACAGGCGGTCAAATGGCGCGAGAACGCGAAAGAGAAACTCAAAGAGCAGAACCTCGTCAAGGCGCGTACCGCTGTGATGAACGGCTATGTGAAGACCTTTGTGGAACTCTACCCGGACAAAGAACCCGACGAGATCAAACTCACGGTGAAGGTCATCGAGTAATTTTCATTTTTCATTTTAATGAAACTCCTTCTCGACGATAAGGCTACACGCGGTTACAACCTCAATGCCAACGAGGCATGCATTTTCGCCGCTATCCTCAAATGCTCCCGTGCGGGCAGAGGATGGTACGGCAATTATCGTGAGTTAGCCGCCGCGATGCCTTTCGTCATAAGCCGCATGACCACTACGCGTGCCGTGCAAAAATTAATAACTTTGGGATTGGTAGAGGAGAGAGACAATGTGTTATTTTCAAATGTCAATTCTCAAATGTCAAATGCTCAAATTGAGCAAAGCGATGCTCAAATTGAGCACGGAAATGCTCAAATTGAGCACGATGATGCACAAATTGTGCTCCCCCCTAATAACCCCCCTATTATATATAATAATATGAACGAAAAAGAAAAAGAGCAGCCACGTGCGCTACGCACGCACGATGGCGATGAGCAGCAGGACAGCCTGTTTGAAAAGTTTTGTAAATATTTTTCTAAGGCTATGCCTCCCGAATTTCACAACCGAATGGGTGCAACAAAGATTGCCTTCGAGCAGCGTTCCGAGGTCGCGCAAAAGGCTATGGTGGAAGCAGCGCAAGAGGGCGCGCCCGGACACCCCGGAGACCAACAAAACCCCTACTTCTTTGTAGTGGACTTCCCCGAACCCAAGCCCGAGTTCCTTTCCGGACTGGACCAGGATAAGTTGCGCGAAAAAGGCATTCCGATGGTACAAGTCCGTTACAACGGCAAGTTCCTCATCTGCACCCGCGAGACTATGGAGCTCTTCGGACTCCAATGGGAACGCGACTGGTAACACCCCTCGACTCTTTAATGGCTGTTTACCTGCGGTGCTTCCCCGCCCATAACCAGCCACGACTAATTTAATGTTTAACTGCGGCGTGACACATTTGCACGCCATAAAATTCAACACAATTATGAAAAAATCATTTTTAAAACAAATCATCAGAAACGCCAACGCAAAAGCATCTGATGACCGCATCACTTTCCTCATCAACGCTTTGTACGGATGGGCTAGACTGAACCATGACGATGATACCTTCTTCTTCGTCATCGCCGGAGACAAGTATAACGTACATTCAGCATTCTTTAACTCCTTCGGCGTTACTTGCGACGGTGCCATGGCTGTTTCCGAATGCCCCGAAATGGCGGGATTTATCGCTTCACTGCAAGGCTCCGTTGACCTGCTTCTCGAGGATAAACAGAACGACCCCGATTTCCAGAAACGATACGAAGAGGCTGCGCCGGATGTGAATGACGAACGATGGGAGACTTGGGGAGACTATGACCCCAATATACCGGTCTGTCTTCCCGAGGACAAAGAACCCCAAAACTTTTAGCCTCTAAAATGCACTTAAAATGCAGTCATTCT
>CAJOCN010000004.1 GCA_905233255.1 Paludibacteraceae bacterium | reverse complement strand
AGAAAACTCTTTTTAAATGTGTTTGTCATATTATTTTTGTGTTAAATTTTCGTATTTCTAACGGGCACAATACCCCGATACTAATTCACGGTGCAAAATTACTACTTTTTTTGCATATACGTGTGCATATATTATACAAAAATGTGTAAAAATTGACATTTTTTATAAAAAAAGTCGCGCGCGTACATTATTTATTTGTGTATGTGGAATTTTTTTTGTAATTTTGTGCTCGATTTTGCGGGTGGGGAAAAGTTGTGGACAGCATAATACCTGCATATGATAAGCACAAAACCTGCATAAAAATCCGATGAGGTGTGGAAAACTAAATCAACAAATATACATTTATAAAGTAACAAACCAATTAGAATAAAATGAGAAAGAGTATTTTATCTGTAGCGCTTTGCTTAATGGCAGCGCTCACAATGAATGCCCAGACGGTGGATAAGGCAACCGTAACGGGCAATGCGGAGGCTGCTGCTAAGGCAGGTGCTGATTTGAAGAAACTGGAGAATGGTGAGAAAGCCTGGAAATTCGACGGAACGGTAGGTCTGAATGCCGCTGCAACGGGGTTGGTAAACTGGGCTGCCGGTGGTAAGAACAACGTGAACGGTATTGTGTATGCCAAGCTCCACCTCTTGTATCACAAGAACGCCATCGCTTGGGAAACCAACTTCGATACGGATTTTGGTATGACTTGGATTGACCAGAAGGAGGATGCCTTCCAGAAATCGAGCGATAATATCAAGCTGGCTACCAAATTCGGATGGGAGTTCAAAGAGAATTGGTATCTGACGGTTCTCGGCGGTTTCCAGAGCCAGTATGCGCTGGGTCGCAATTATCAAACGGGTTACAACCCGATTATCTCCAAGTGGCTCGCTCCGTCTTACACCGATATCTCTGTCGGTATTGACTGGAAGAAGAGTTACAACGGTGCCGATTTCTCGGTTTACCTCTCTCCGCTCGCCGGCCGTATCACAACGGCGTATATCGGCGATGCATGGAATAGAAGATACACCCGCGATGAGTATATGGGACCGCTTGCCGACCAGCTGAAGAATGGCGAGATTGATCAGTCTGCTTATGAGATTGCCGTAAACAACTACAACTATGACAATATGGTAATCGCCAATGCGGATCTCCGTAGTAAATTACAACGCTCTATCGGTACGGTAGCTTATGATCAGAATGGTGAAGAGGTGTTGCGTAACGTACGTGCCGAGTTCGGTCTGAGCTTCAAGGGTGCCATCGCTTATACCTATAAGGATTTCAAGTTGAGCACCACGCTCGGTCTCTTCTCTCCGTATCAGGGAAAAGGTTTCAATGTACAAGAGAAATTTGAGGCTAGCCACCCGGGTGAGACATATACCGGCTATTTCATGTATTCGAACAACAACCGTTATTTCGGTCACTTCGATGTAGATTGGGATGTGGCGCTGAGTTATCAGTTCCTGAAATGTCTGCAGGTTACTCTCCAGACCAGTTTGAAATACTACAACGGAACGCTGATAGCAGACCGCAATGGCGTAGAGGCTGAACGCGTTCAGTTCAAGGGCGTTATCGGTCTCGGCGTAGGATACAGCTTCTAAGTATGCAGGCGCTGGACGACCTTTCGCAAAATGTGCATCTTCTCCTGGAACGCTACACGGCGTTGCGGGAGGAGAATGAGCGTCTGCGCGAGGAGATAGAGCACCAGCGCGCTGAGTTGGTCCGCACGCATAGCGAGTTAGCGGAGTTGCAGCAGAAGAATAAGCGTATTGCTATGGCGAATGCGCTTACTAATGCAGAGGGGAGTGAAGAGGCGATGAAACGCATTAATGCACTGATTGCACAAGTGGACAGAGCGATTGCGGCACTGAAGAAATGATTTCCGACAAACAACATATCAACCTCCAGTTGGACGCCCATTCGGTGGGGCTGGATGTACCGCGTGAGCAGGAACCCAACTATCGCTACGCGGCGGATCTGTTGAACAGGAGGTTCCGGTACTATCTCAAACTCCGTCCGAACGCTTCTGCAGAGCAGTTGTGGATGTACACGGCGCTGGAGGTTGCAGTGGCGCTGCAATCCGATGCAAGAGAGAAGAGCTTGGAACCCATAGAAAAGACACTCACAGAAATTAATAAACAAATCGAAAAAACCATTAATCAATGATCGTAGCAATTATTTGTGCAGTAGTAGGCCTTCTGCTTGGAGCAGGAATCTACTACCTCATTTCCCGGATTGCGGCTGCCAACATACTCAAAAAAGCAACCGAAGAGGCGGAAGTGGTGAAGAAGAACAAGATTGTTGAGGCTAAAGAGAAATTCATCGCCCTCAAGCTGGAGCACGACAATGCCGTGCGCGAGCAGGACAAACGCATACAGCAGCAGGAGCAGCGCTTGCAGCAGCGCGAGCAGCAGCTCAACCAGCGTCAGGGAGATGTACAGCGTGCCCTCAACGAAGTGAACCAGAAATCCCAGGCTATAGAGCAACGGCAGCAGGCGCTGGACTACAAGCAGCAGGAAGTGGAGAAAATGCACCACGAGGCGGAGAAACAACTCGAGCAACTGAGCGGAATGTCCGCCGAGGAGGCTAAGAAACAGCTGGTGGAGGCACTCCGTGACGAGGCCAAGACAGCCGCTATGTCCTATATCAACGAGATCATGGACAACGCGCGTCTGGAGGCGAACAAAGAGGCCAAGAAGATTATTATCCAGACCATTCAGCGTGTGGCTTCCGAGACTGCGGCAGAGAGCACCGTTTCTGTTTTCCATATTGAGAATGACGAGGTCAAGGGTCGTATCATCGGTCGCGAGGGACGTAACATCCGCGCGCTCGAGGCGGCTACCGGTGTGGAGATCGTTGTGGACGACACCCCGGAGGCAATCACCCTCTCTGCGTTCGATCCCGTACGCCGCGAGATAGCGCGTCTGGCGTTGCACCAGTTGGTACAGGACGGACGTATCCACCCCGCGCGTATCGAAGAGGTCGTTGCCAAGGTGACCAAACAGGTCGAGGACGAGATCGTCGAGACCGGAAAACGTACTACTATCGACCTGGGCATCCATGGTCTGCACCCCGAGCTGGTGCGTCTGGTAGGTAAGATGAAATACCGTTCGTCGTACGGTCAGAACCTGCTCCAGCACAGCCGTGAAACCGCTAACCTCTGTGCCGCGATGGCGGGCGAGTTGGGCCTCAATGTGAAGGCTGCCAAGCGTGCCGGACTGCTGCACGATATAGGTAAGGTGGCGGACGATGATGTTGAGCTGCCGCACGCAGAGTTAGGTATGAAACTGTGTGAAAAATACGGCGAGAAACCCGATATCTGCAACGCCGTGGGGGCACACCACGACGAGTGCGAGATGACGACCCTCATTGCGCCGATTGTACAGGCTTGTGATGCAATCTCCGGTGCCCGTCCGGGTGCCCGCCGTGAGATTGTGGAGAGCTATGTCAAGAGGCTCAAGGACCTCGAGAATCTGGCTATGTCCTTCCCGGGCGTAGTGAAGACCTACGCGCTGCAGGCGGGCCGTGAGCTCCGCGTGATCGTTGGCGCCGACAAGATCTCCGATAAGGATACCGAGCTCCTCTCCTTCGATCTGGCGAAACGTATCCAGGATGAGATGACCTATCCGGGGCAGGTCAAAGTGACCGTCATCCGCGAGGTGCGCGCCGTCAATGTCGCCAAGTAATCAGCCATGCATGGCTGATATATACAAAGGACTTCCGCCTATAGGTAGAAGTCCTTTGTTATTTCCCGGTAGGCGGCGGAACGCCCGCTTTTGTCATCCTCTAAAACGAGTGTGTCTTCGATGGGGACGAGATGTCGAGATGTCGTTATGCCGTCATGTCGAGATGTCGATTTCTCGAAGGCTAATAAAATCCTCCGCGCCGGTTTGGACTCCTTACTATAAACGCGCGTGACGCGCGTGAGGACAAATCCCTCTTTTGCCGCCAGAGTGCATACTTCCTCTTCCGTCTCGGCGGGCAGAATAAGGCTCAGCCGCCCTTCCTCACGCAACAACTGTGCGCTGTGACGGAGCAGCTCCGTGTAACTGAGTGTGTCGGTGTGCCGCGCTAACTCACGCGCTTTGTCGGGGTTCTTGAGGCTGTTTTGGAAATAGGGCGGGTTAGATACAACGAGGTTGTAGCACCCCTGCCATTCCTGCAATTTGGCGCAATAGGCATGTAATCGTTCTGACCAAGGGGAAGAGCGGAAATTGTCTGCGGCTTGGTCCACTGCTGCTTCATCGATATCTATGGCATCTATCTGCGCCTGTTGGAATCGCTGCGCAAGCATCATAGCAATCAACCCGCTGCCCGTTCCGGCATCGAGAATGCGAAAATTTGTAAATGAAGAAATATTGAAATCTATCGGAGCCCACGCGCCTAACAACACGCCGTCCGTGCCGACTTTCATCGCACAGCGGTCATGTGCCACAAAGAACTGCTTGAACTGAAAACCCTCCGAAGCCATCCAATCTCAAATCTCAAATATCAAATCTCAATTCACAATGGTGGCAACTACCATTGTGCTCGTGTTCGTGGTACTCAATGACGCAATGAACTGCCAGATAGCATCCCAAGACGATAAACAGTACTGCGCAGATGTGCCTAAACCATTTCTCGAAACTCTGCATCTTGCTGGTCAGCTTGCCGATACTCACCGCGCTGTAGCTTACCAGCCACGCAATCAGCATGATAGGCAGACCCGTTCCGAGGCCGAAAACAACGGGCATGAGCCAGTTCCAGGAACCTGGTAGCGTGAGGGTGATATCGATCATCGTCAGGAAATAGACCAGACGGTGAGGACAGAAAGCGATTGCAAAGAAAATACCGAGTATGAACGACCAGAGCCAACTCTCTTTGCTGTCCGTGTCTTTGAGCCATTTGCTGATGCCGTGGTCGTGCTCGTGGTGGTGATGACCGCTGAAAAGGAGCACCAAGCCGCAGATGAGCATGAAACCCGCCAGAATCGGTTCGCCCCAATGCGAAAGCACGTGCTGGATTCCTTCTGTCTGCGCGCCGGCAAGGAATGGAATACTGAGCAGAATATACGTCGCCAGTTTGCCCAGAACGAACATAAGACCGTTCGTCAGAACCATTCGTTTGTTATTGATTTCCTTGTCGATATAACTGATGGCGGTGATGCTCGTCATCAGTGTGCAAGGGTCTAAAATAGTCAGCAATCCCAATAGCAATGCCGTGAAAAGTTGTATCATTGTACCTGTTTTTTACGAAAAAGCGTGCAAAGGTACACTTTTTTTTGCACATATGCAAATTTTTTAGTACCTTTGCGTGCTAAAATATAATTATGGCGGAGAAATTCAAAATATCGCTGCGTAACAGACCCATCTCTACGCGTATCATGTACGTCGTTTTTGCGTGCGTGACGATCATCTTCCTGTTTATGTTGGGGATGTCCATCCGCTATGTCTATTGGAGCGTGGCGCAGCAGCAGCGGCACGAACTGATCACCCGCGCGGAGTACATTCAGTCTTATCTGAGGTCCCTTTATTACTGGGATGTCGCGCTTGCTCCGAACCAGGCGGAGGGACTGTCTATCGACCTTCGGGACCTGAGTATCGACATGCAGCAGGACTTGCACGTCTATTCGCTCAACGGCGAACTGCTCGCCTCTTCCTCGCCCCAGCTCTTCGACGGCGGAGCCCTCTCGCGGAGCCTGAGTATCGACAAACCCTTCTTTTCGGACGACCATATAGCCCTTTGTTACGAGCAGATTAATGAACAACCGTACTTGATAGCTTACCTGCCGTTCCATAACGGAGCATTCGTGACAATCGGCTATATTGCCGTCCCTTATTTCCTGAGCGAGCAGACCCGGAACGCCCAGCTGCGGGAGTTGCTCTCGCTCCTGATCCCCGTGTACCTGATTGCATTGGTGCTCTCGCTCATTTTCTCATACCTCGCTACCCGTTCCATCACTTCGCCGCTGAAGGTCCTGACGGATAAGATGCGGCGGTTTGAGATCGGCGGACGGGATAATCATATCGACTACCCGTACCACGATGAGTTGGGTGCATTGGTGGAGAGGTACAACCTCTTGGTGGATCAGGTGGAAGAGAGTGCGGAGCAACTGGCACGGGCGGAACGCGAAGGCGCGTGGCGAACCATGGCACGCCAGATTGCACATGAGATCAACAACCCCTTGACGCCCATGAAACTGTCGGTACAGAAGCTCCAACTCAAGCACGGCACAGACCAGTTTGACGAGTACTTCAACCGCACTACGAAAATGCTGATAGACGAGATCGACAACCTCGCGCACATCGCGCAGTCTTTCTCTACCTTCGCCAAACAGCCGGAGGTAGTCACCACGGAGGTGGACATCGCCGAGAAACTGTCGAATGTCATTACCCTTCAGCGCGAGAACGACGAGCAGATTCCCATCCGGTATATCGGTCCGGACAGCGGAGTGGGGGTACTTGCGGACAAGGAACAAATCAGTCAGGTTTTCGTCAACATCATCCGCAACGCCCTGCAAGCCTCGCCCACGGACATCATCGTCATGCTCAACCCCTCCTTCTCGGACAAAGAGATACAGATATCCATTTCGGACGACGGCACCGGTATTCCCGAGAATATCCAGCCCCGTATCTTCCGCCCGAATTTCACCACCAAGTCCAACGGAAACGGCCTTGGTCTCGCGATCTCCAAACACATCGTAGAGGGCTCCGGCGGCCGCATTGACTTCGACACTTCGCCCAAAGGCACTACCTTCTATATCTATCTCAGAAAGAAGCAGAACTGATGTTTTTCCAGATTATTTATCCGGCAGAGGCCCTGCGGCCGTATATATCCCGCTACGTGTTTGTGCGTGCGGAGGGTTCGACGGATACCATGACCCCGCCGGCGGACGATCCGCGGTTTGTGAACGGCAAGCACGTGCAGCCGCTGCTCCCTAACTACGGCAGTCTGATCTTTGTCCGGAGTGTCGTAATAGAAATCGGCGGAAAGCAATCCGACGAACTGGTGTTGCTCGGCGCCAACCAGACTACGCAGGGGCTAACCACCCTTAGCGGCTGGTTCGAAGGAATGATGATGGATTTTGAACCGGGAGGAATGCATATCTTGGCGGGGATGGATTTGCAGCAGTTGTCCGGCAAAGTGCTGACGGTCAGTGAAACCGGCGATGAGGGGCTGACACACCTTGACCGGATCTTCAAATCCACGCTCAAAGCGGAGGACATCGCGCCGCAGTTGGACGCTTTTTTCTTGGGGCGCATTCCCGTGAGGGAAGACCTCAACTACCGCCGTATCCGGAAGGTGATCGCCGCTTGCGATGACGCCAAAGGTAGTATCTCGGCAGCGGAAATGGCCTCTGTGGCGTGCCTTGGCGAGCGGCAGTTCCTGCGCGTCTTCCGCCAATACGTCGGCGTTCCGCCCAAACAATTCATCCGCCTCAGGCGTTTCCATCGTACCATTCAGGACATGCAGCAGCAAGCCGCGCAGGGCAAACCGATTGATCTCCTGGCTACCGTTTTGCGGCACGGATACTACGATCTGAGTCATGCTGCGCTGGAGTTTCAGCAGATGGGGTGCGTCTCGCCGGGGCAGTTCCGCATCCTCGGCATCCCTTTATCGCAAGATTTCTCTATATTTTTTGCCTGAAAAAGCATAATGTCCGTTTTTTCATATGCCGTTTGCACAAAAGGCAGTACCTTTGCACCGTATTTCAAAATAAAACGTGTTATGAAGACAAAAGATGCGATAAAATTAGCGTTATGGGTAGTGTTGGTATTTGCCCTTTCAGCTCTTTCTGCTCACTGTTCGGCTCAGACCATCAAAGGTTCCGTCATTAATTCCCGAGGCGAGGCCATGCCGTTTGTGACTATCTCCGTCCTCGCGCAGGATTCGACCCTCCTCACCGGTGCCATCACGGATGAAAAAGGCAAATACGAGATTGAAATCTCGAATGTCAAATCTCAAATGTCAAATCTCATCCTCCAGGCCTCCTATATCGGCTATCAGACGGCATTCGGTGGACCGGATTTCGTCCTACGCGAAGAGACCGAACGCCTCGCGGAAGTGGAGGTGAAGGCGAAGAAACCGCTTATTGAGCGCCAGATGGACAAACTGGTGGTCAATGTCTCCGCTTCGCCTCTTGCAGCCGGTTCCAACGGCAACGATATACTCCGCCGCTCGCCGGGTGTGCGCATCGACAAGGACGGCAACATTACCGTCAACGGCAAATCCGTGGAAATCTACGTGGACGGCAAACCCTCGTACCTCTCCGGCCAGCAACTCAAAGCGATGCTCGACGGTACGGACGGAAACACGATTGAGAAAATCGAGATTATCTCCAACCCCTCCGCCAAATACGACGCCTCGGGGCAGGGTGGAATCATCAATATCAAGACCAAGCGCAACATGATGCGCGGACTCAACGGAATGCTCTCTGCTGCGTACGGCGGCATGTATTTCGGTGATGTCAAACGTTGGTTGAACAACGAAATGGTCTCGCTCAACCTCAATTATCGCGGCGAGAAAACCTATACTTTCGGTCAGTTTACGCAGGTCTTTGCGCAGAATGACATCGATTTTGAGTCCTCTCGCGAGACGCCGGCATTGAAGAACTACTCCTATTCGGACTACGACATCGCTTTCCAGTACTACATGCTCAAACTCGGTAACGATTGGTATATCGACTCGCTCAACACGCTTGGTTTCATTCTCCAAGTGCCCTTCATGAACGTCGATCAGCACATCGTGCCGGGACTCAACTACGCCTATATGATTCAAGGCGCGGATACGACGAATAGTACGACCAATTCGCAAAACCTTCTCAAAGCTCCGCAGCACACGGCGAACCTCAACTATACCCACACTTTTTCGGAGGACTTGGAGCGCGAACTGACCGTCAATATCGACTACAACCGCTACAACAACGGTTCCTCGAATTTCCAAGAGACGACTTACGACAAGCCTTTCAACGGTATTAGCGCGCTGGGTATTGACATCAAAAGCAAGCAAATCGTCAATATCTATTCTGCGAAGATGGACTTCCAGACCAAGTTCTGGAAAACCGGTATGATTGAAGCCGGCGTCAAGTATGCGCTATCTTCGACCGACAATAACATGACGACCGATTCGACACGCAATGGAGTAGTGCGTCCTACGGATTACGATGCCTTCCGCTATGACGAACACGTCGCGGCGGCATATATATCCGTCGGCAAGCAGTTCGGAGAGCACTGGTCGGTCAAAATTGGACTTCGCGGCGAATATACCTTCTCCCACGGCGACTGGAGGGACGGAGGATTGGATTCGGTCATCAACAAGACCTATTTTGACCCCTTCCCGACCGCCTATATCGGCTATACGACCATACCGCTTGGCAAACTCCAACAGCCGATAACCGTCTCCGCGACTTATACGCGGCGTATCAAACGTCCGTCCTATTGGATGCTCAATCCCTTCACATCTTATGTGGATGCCTATTCGATTCAGAAAGGAAACACAAACCTCACGCCGGAGTTCAACAACGATGTGGAGCTGCATTTCTCATGGACACAATACCTCAACATGACTTTCAATTTCGCGCACACGCAGGACATGTTCTCCTCCAAAGTGACGATTTTGCCGAACGGAATAGGTCTCTCCCAATGGTCGAATTTCGGTACCTGTACCACCCACGGCATGAATATCTCGCTCACTGAACTTCCCCTTGTGCCGAAATTTTCTAACGATGAGAATAATCAATCTTCAAATTCTCAAATCCTCAAATCTTCAAATCGTCAAATCGTTGGCGCATGGCTGGCACTAACGGTCAATGCCGGATGGATGCATTTCATCAACAAGTCGTACGAGAAAAAGGCGGATGGGAAGCCGGTGTATGAGAATAGGAACCATTACGGCTATGTGGGAGGCACACTCTCCGCCTATCTGCCCAAGGATTGGACGCTCACACTCGATGGAAACTGGTCCTCGCCTATGACCACGGGTTATAACCGCTCCGGGAGTACCTATTTTGCCTCCTTCGGCGTGCGCAAGATGTGGATGCAGAAAGGCTTGATCTTCAATCTCAACGTCCAGGACCTGCTCCGTTCGCTTAGTTTCCAAACCGATGATTTGGGCCAGCAACCGGGCTATCATTCGTGGTATAAGAACACCGTCCGCCAGCAGCGTGTCATGCTCTCCGTCACATGGATGTTCGGCCAGCAGCAACGCACCAAATACCGCAAAGTGGGCGACATGGACGAATCCTCCCGTCTCGGCGGAGGAGGTGGAGTGGGAGGAAAATAAAGTCCTTTTGTCGCATCTTGCGACAATTTCCCCGCTGCCTTCCTCCCGCAGTTTAACCTGCATGAAAAACCGACTCATTGTCGGTATTTTGCAAGACTCCGAGTTGGTGATTAGTTAGTGATTAGTTAGTGATTAGTTGGTTGCTAAGCTGACGTCGTCGTAACGACAAAGGAAGGGAAAGGACTTGTCGCATCCGCCAAGATTGGCGGATATGCATTTCTCTCAAATCCGATGCAAAGATAATACTTTTTTTTCAAATATCCAAATTCCGTTCCTCAAAAAACGTATTTTTTATAAAAAAGTACGCGCGCGCTTGCGTAATTCAATTTTTTTGTGTAACTTTGTAGCCGATTTTATTAGACACTAATAAACATATACAAATTAATATACAAAATACCATTTAAAACACAAAAACAATGAAAGTACAAGACATTATGCAGCAGTTAGCTGCGAAACATCCGGGCGAGGCAGAGTACCTGCAAGCCGTGCAAGAAGTGTTGGAGTCGATTGAAGAGGTGTACAACCAACACCCTGAGTTTGAGAAAGCGAAGATTGTTGAGCGAATGGTAGAGCCCGACCGTATTTTCACTTTCCGCGTGACGTGGATCGACGACGAGGGTGAGGTACAGACCAACCTCGGTTACCGCGTGCAGTTCAACTCCGCGATTGGCCCGTACAAAGGCGGTCTCCGCTTCCACAGAGCCGTTACCCCGTCTATGCTCAAGTTCTTGGGCTTCGAGCAGACCTTCAAGAATGCGCTGACGACACTGCCGATGGGCGGCGCAAAGGGTGGTTCGGACTTTGATCCGGTTGGCAAATCAGACGCGGAGATCATGCGTTTCTGCCAGGCCTTCATGCTCGAACTCTGGCGTTGCATCGGTCCGGACCAGGATATTCCTGCCGGTGATGTGGGCGTCGGCGGTCGAGAGATCGGATTCCTCAACGGCATGTACCAGAAACTGGCACGTGAGTATCACACAGGTGTCCTCACCGGCAAAGGCATGACTTGGGGCGGCTCGATTCTCCGTCCGGAGGCAACCGGCTTCGGCGCACTCTATTTTACGCAACACCTCCTGCACAAAGCGGGCAAAGATATCAAGGGCAAGAAAGTAGCCATCTCCGGCTTCGGTAATGTGGCATGGGGAGCTGCCACTAAGGCAGTTGAGTTGGGCGCAAAGGTAGTCGCTATCTCCGGACCGGACGGCGTTGTAGCCATCAAGGATGGTATCACCAAAGACATGATCGACTACATGCTCGTTATGCGTGCGTCCAACCGCAACAAAGTGCAGGACATGGCGGACAAGTTCCCGCAAGCCTGTGTCTTTACCGCCGGCAAGAAAGCATGGTCTATCCCGTGCGACATTGCACTGCCCTGCGCGTTCCAGAACGAACTGAGCGAAGACGACGCCAAGGAACTGAAGGCAAACGGCTGCTGGTGCTGCTGCGAGGTGTCGAACATGGGCTGCCAGCCGGGAGCGATCCATTTCTTCCAGCACAACGGCGTGCTCTTTGCTCCGGGTAAGGCGGTTAACGCCGGAGGCGTGGCAACCTCGGGCCTCGAAATGACCCAGAACGCCGAGCACCTGTCCTGGACAGGAAAAGAAGTCGATGAGCGTCTGCATCATATCATGGAGTCCATCCACGAGCAATGTGTCCGCTACGGCACTCAGCCCGACGGCACAATCGACTATGTCAAAGGCGCCAACATCGCCGGCTTTATGAAGGTCGCAACCGCGATGCTCGAACAGGGCATCATCTGATGCAGCTGTTCAAGGTGATTTATCATGGAACAGGGAATAATTTAACTAGTCGTCTAGTCGTCTAGTCAACTAGAAAAAACAAACAACTATGTATCAGGATTTTCAAAAACACCTGCAACAGACCTTGCAAGAGATCAAGGAGGCAGGACTATATAAGAACGAGCGGGTGATCATCACTCCGCAGTCGTCCGGCATCAAAGTAGAGGGCGGACAGGAAGTAATTAACTTCTGTGCGAACAACTACCTCGGCCTCGCGGATAACAAAGAACTCATCGAAGCAGCTAAAGCGCGCATGGATGCGCGCGGCTACGGCATGGCGTCGGTGCGTTTTATCTGCGGTACGCAGGATACGCACAAGGAACTGGAACGTGTCATCTCCGATTTCTTCGGAACGGAGGATACCATCCTTTATGCGGCTTGCTTTGACGCCAACGGAGGTCTCTTCGAACCGCTGTTGACCGAAGAGGATGCCATCATCTCCGACGCGCTCAACCACGCTTCTATCATCGATGGTGTGCGTCTCTGTAAGGCGGTGCGTTACCGCTACGCCAACGGCGACATGGCAGACCTCGAGGAGCAACTCAAAAAAGCGCAGGCACAGCGTTTCCGCATCATCGCTACCGACGGTGTGTTCTCCATGGACGGCAATGTGTGCCCGCTGGATAAGATCTACGAGTTGGCGCAGAAATACAATGCCCTCGTCATGGTCGATGAGAGCCACTCCGCCGGAGTAGTCGGCAAGACCGGACATGGAGTAACCGAACTCTACAACATGCGCGGTAAGGTGGAGATCATCACCGGCACGCTCGGAAAAGCCTTCGGCGGTTCGGTCGGCGGTTTCACAACCGGCAAGAAAGAGATTATTGACCTCCTGCGCCAACGCAGCCGTCCTTATCTCTTCTCGAACTCCATTCCGCCGATGATTGCTGCCGCAGGTATCAAGACCTTTGAGATTCTCACCCGTTCCAACGAACTGCAGGACCGCTTGCACGAGAACACGGCATACTTCGTAGATAAGATGAAAGCCGCCGGCTTTGATATCAAACCGACTCAGTCTGCTATCTGTGCCGTCATGCTCTATGACGCACGGCTCTCGCAAGAGTTCGCTGCCGCGCTCCAAGAGGAGGGAATATACGTTACGGGCTTCTATTATCCGGTAGTGCCGAAGGGTCAGGCGCGCATCCGCGTGCAGGTTTCCGCGGCGCACACGCGCGAACAATTAGATAAATGTATCGCCGCCTTCACGAAGATTGGCACGGTTCTTGGTGTATTGAAAAAGAACTAGTCAAACTAGAAGAACTAGTTAAACTAGATAAACTAGAAAAAATGAAAGCTTTAGTAAAGAAATATGCAGAGCCCGGCATCTGGATGGAAGAAGTGCCGATGCCGGAAGTGGGAGTCAACGACGTGCTGATTAAGGTCATCAAAGCCGCCATCTGCGGAACCGACCTGCACATGTACAAATGGGACGCTTGGTCGCAGAGTCACTGCAAACCGCCTTATACGATGGGCCACGAGTTCGTGGGAGTAGTAGCCGAAGTGGGCGCAGGTGTGCGTAACTTCAAGGTCGGTGAACGTGTGACCGCCGAAGGGCACATCGTCTGCGGACACTGCCGTAACTGTCGCCGGGGAATGGGGCACGTCTGCGAGAACACCATCTCCGTCGGAATAATGGGCAAGGATGGTTGTTTCGCCGAATATGTAACCATCCCGGAAAGCAACGTAGTCAAACTCCGCCCTGAGATACCAGACGATTTCGCAGCAATCATGGATCCCTTTGGTAACGCTACGCACACGGCATTGGCTTTCCCGCTCTTAGGCGAAGACGTGCTGATCACTGGTGCAGGACTCATCGGAACGATGGCGGCTGGTATATGCCGCTACGCAGGCGCGAAGAATATAGTCGTGACGGATATTAATCCGCTTCGGCTGGAGATCGCTAAGAAGATGGGTGCCACGCTGACGGTCGATGGCTCCAAAGGAGAGACCGTACAAGGCGCCATGCAGCAACTCGGTATCAAGGGATTCGATGTGGGACTGGAGATGTCCGGCGCACCCGCAGCCTTCAACGAGATGATCGAGCACATGTACAAAGGTGCCAATATCGCCCAACTCGGTATCCTGCCTTCTGACACCCAGGTCAACTGGTCCGACGTCATCTTCAATGCCCTGACCATCAAAGGTATCACGGGACGCCGCATGTGGGAGACTTGGTACCAGATGGAGCAGATGCTCCTCGGCGGTCTGGACTTGAGCCCGGTAATCACACACCGTTTCAAGTTCGAGGACTTCCAGAAGGGCTTCGACGTCATGGTCTCCGGCCAGTGCGGCAAAGTACTGCTTGAATGGTAAAACTAGAAAAACTAGTACAACTAGTTAAACTAGATAAACTAGAACAAAACTAAAATTATTAACAACAATGAGAAAGTATTTACTTAGCGCTCTGCTGCTCATCTGCGGCACCGCATTTCTCTCAGCTCAAACCCGCGAGGGACTGACTGAGTACAAGTTAGAGAACGGACTCACTGTGCTCCTCTGGGAGGATCACGACGCACCGGACGTAACCGGTTATGTAGTGGTTCGCGCCGGAGCGGTGGACGAACCGGGTGAATATACCGGTTTGGCGCACTACTTGGAGCACATGCTCTTCAAGGGAACGCAACGTATCGGTGCGCTCGACTGGGAGGCTGAGAAACCGATCTATGATTCCATCATTGCGCTTTATGATCAGTACAGCGATGCAACCGATCCGAAGGTACGTGAGCAACTCGCTACCCAAATCAATGAGTGCTCCATGCGTGAGGCGAAGATCTCTTCGACCGAAGACTTCTTCAACATGCTGGACCTCATCGGTGCTGAGGGCGTGAACGCGTACACGTCTTATGACCTCACGGCGTATCATAACTCCTTCCCGGCTGCAGAGATGTACCGTTGGTTGACGATCTTCTCTGACCGTCTGATCAACCCTGTCTTCCGTACGTTCCAGGCCGAGTTGGAGAACGTCTTCGAGGAGTACAACATGTACGCCAACGAGCCTTCGTCTCAGGCACAGAAACAGCTGATGGAGGATATCTACAAAGGTTCACCGTATGAGCGTGACGTCATCGGTCTGCCCGAGCACCTCAAGAACCCGCGTCTAAGCCGTCTGATTGAGTTCTACAACACTTGGTATGTACCTAACAACATGGCGCTGATCATCGTTGGTGATTTTGATACCAAGTCCACCAGACCGATGATTGAGAAGACTTTCGGTCGCTTGGAGCCGAAAGAGTTGCCCGCTCGTCCTTCGTACCCTGCTGTACAACTCACCGGCAAGAAACACTACAACATGGGCTACAACCCGCAGATCGCGTGGGTTTACCAGGGTGTGAAAGAGGGTGACCCGGACCAGGATGTACTGGAGTTCGTTTGCGATCTGCTCTACAACGGTCAAACCGGCCTCCTCGATCAGGTGAACACCAAGGGTGATGTCTCTGCTTCTTATGCCTTCCTGGATGCGCGTCGTAACGACGGTCGTGTTATCGTAATGGCGGTACCGTACTACGATGCTAACCAACAGATGTTCGAGTCCGACAAGGCTACCGAGGCCATCGTCATGAAAGAGATCGACAAGATCAAACGTGGCGAGATCTCCGACGATCTCATCGCGAACGTGAAGCACATGTACGCACAATCGTTCAAGGCGTTCAATGAGTCGCCGGCTACCAAGATGAGCGTACTCGTAGATGCCTTTACGTATGCTAAACCGGTTGACGACATCTTCACGGCTAACGCAAAGATTCAGGCACTCACCAAAGAGGAGATTGCACGTGTAGCAAAGAAATATTTCAATGCGGATCATATGACTATCTCCTTCGACGAGGATACCAAGAGTCTGAAGGCAAAACCGCTGCCGAAGCCGAATATCAAACCGCTTGATCCGGTGAAGAACGCGAAGACCGAGTATGCTGCTGAGTTCATGAAACTGCCGAAGGGCGAACTCAAACAGACCTTCAATGATTTCAATGATGTGAAGGTGAGCTCGCTGGGCGAGAATATCACGCTTCATTACACCCCGAACAAGAAGAACGATATCTTCACGCTGGTACTCCGCTATGGTGTGGGGGAGCATGAGATGCCGCTGCTGCCGTACGCTGCTGACCTGATGAACAACGCAGGTATCATGGGCGCGCCGGCTACAGAGGGTAAGGACTTCAAACAGCAGATGGCTGAGTTAGGTGCTTCGGTCGCTTATGGTTGCAACGACTCGTACTTCTATATCTCTATCTCCGGCGAGGACGAGAACATGAATAAGATCATGAACCTCGTGAACCGTCAGTTGCTCATGCCGTACCTCGAGCAGAAACAGCTCGATGCGGTCAAGGGTAACGAGTTCTTCTCGCGCTATAGCCGTCAGAAACGTACTGCTGTACAGAAATCGGCGCTCATGCAATACGCTATGTACGGCAAGAAGTCTGCGTTCCTGGACGAAGTACCGTTTGCCGACATCTGGGGACTCGGTCTGCCGAAAGTACAATCGCTCGTAGCTGCTGCTCGTACGTATGCACTCGATGTATTCTACTGCGGTACGCTCCCCGAGGATAAACTCGTGCCCGAACTGCCGCTGACCGAAGGTATGAAACCGTCCAACTCGCCGTTCGTTCAGGACCGTCAGAAATATGACAAACCGACTGTGCTCTTCTTGCCGAATAGCAATGTACAGCAGGCGGACCTCTATTTCTACATCAACGGCCGTCCGTATGACATCGCTTCGGATGTACAATCCGACGCCTTCAACCAGTACATGTCCGGCGGCTTCACGGGTGTGATCATGAACGAGATCCGTGTAAAACGCTCCATGGCATACTCGGCTTATGGTGTGAACGCTACGCCGGAACTCCCGGGTAAGGACTGCTACTTCATCGGTTACGTGGGTACCCAGTCGGATAAGGTCAACGATGCCATCTCCGTATATATGGATATCCTGACCGACATGCCGAAGGACTCGACACAGTTAGTAGCTCTCAAAGCCGCCCTCAAGCAGGCTGCTCAGACCGCTAAACCGTCGATGCGTTCTAAAGCCGCTGCTTATGAGTACTGGCAGCGTCTGGGTTACAAAGACGACCCGTCGAAAGTCAACGCTGCGGCTATCGATGCCCTCACTTTCAATGACATTGAGAAGTTCTACGAGGAGAATATCAAGGGCAAACCCGTTACCATCATCCTCATGGGCGACCCGAAGAAGATTGACCTGAAGGCAATCGAGAAGAAGATGGGTTGCAAGGTTACCAAACTCTCACCGGCTAAACTGTTCAACTCTACGCAGGAGTTAATGGATGCTGTAATGTAATATGGCAAATAACCAATTACAAATGACAAATAAACAATGTTCACAGGCCCACCGAAGTGGGTTTGTGAACATTGTTGGTAATCCCAATGTCGGCAAATCTACATTAATGAACGCGCTGGTGGGTGAGCGACTCTCAATCATTACCTCCAAGGCCCAGACGACGCGTCACCGGATCATGGGAATCGTCAACGGAGAGGATTTCCAGATGGTCTATTCCGATACGCCGGGCGTGCTCTCGCCTAATTACAGACTGCAGGAGAAAATGCTGGAGTTCAGCCGTTCCGCCCTTGTGGACGCGGATGTGCTGCTCTATGTGACGGAGCCACAAGATACCATTGACCGTAATCCCGATTTCCTGACGAAAGTCAAGCGGATGGCGGAAGCGGGCACGAAAGTGTTCCTCATCATCAATAAGATTGACCTGACGACCCAGGAGACATTGGAGAACCTCGTTGCTTTCTGGCATACCCAACTGCCGGAGGCGGAGATCTTCCCCATCTCCGCGCAGGAGCGTTTCGGCGTGGCGCAACTCTTTGATGCCATCAAAGAGGCACTGCCCGTTGGGGCTCCGTTCTTCCCCAAAGACCAGTTGACCGATAAATCCGAGCGGTTCTTCGTCAACGAGATTATCCGCGAGAAGATCCTCCAGAACTACGATAAGGAGATTCCTTATTCGGTCGAAGTGGAGGTGGAGTCCTTTATAGACCACGATGAACAGCCAATCACCAATCACCAATCACCAATCACCAAGAAATCTCTCATCGAGATTTCTGCTGTCATCTACTGCGAGCGCGAGAGCCAGAAGGGTATAATAATAGGAAAAGCCGGCAGCGCTCTAAAGCGTGTCGGCTCCCAGGCTCGCAAAGAGATTGAGGATTTCTTCCAGAAACAGGTCTTCTTACAACTGTTCGTCAAAGTGGACCGCGACTGGCGTTCCAACACCTCTCGTCTTCGCCATTACGGATATGATCTGAGTTAATCAGATTTAGTTCCGGAATTTCAACTCCCCGTCTCGTAACTCTACGACGACGGGTTTATTTTGATCTACCTTACCGCCAATGATGGCCTTCGACAGTTCGTTGAGAACGAGTCGTTGCAGGGCTCTCTTCACCGGACGGGCGCCAAACTGCGGGTCGTAACCTTCCTTGGCTATGTAGCGGATGGCATCATCCGTGACGCGCAGGTCGATACCTTGGCCCTCCAACATCTTATGGATGCGGTTGACTTGCAGACCGACTACGGCTCTGATGTCGTCTTCGCTCAGTTCGCTGAAGTGGATGATCTCATCAATACGGTTGATGAACTCGGGTCGTACGGAAGCGCGGAGTTGCTCCTCGGTGAGGTTGGAGGTCATGATGATCAAGGTGTTCTTGAAGTTGACCACACGCCCTTTGTTGTCCGTCAGACGGCCGTCGTCGAGTACCTGCAGCAGGACATTGAATACATCCGGATGCGCTTTCTCGATCTCATCGAAGAGGACCACGGAGTAAGGTTTACGTCGGATGGCCTCAGTCAGTTGACCGCCTTCATCGTAACCTACGTATCCCGGAGGGGCTCCGATAAGACGAGTGGCACTGAACTTCTCCTGGTACTCACTCATATCAATACGGGTCATCATATTCTCGTCATCGAAGAGGTAGTCCGCGAGGGCTTTTGCCAACTCGGTCTTACCGACACCCGTGGTACCGAGGAAGATGAACGAACCGATAGGACGTTTCGGATCCTGCAGGCCGGCTCGGCTTCTGCGGATAGCATCACTGACCGCCTCGATGGCTTGGTCCTGACCGATGACGCGTTTGTGCAGTTCTTCCTCCAGATGGAGCAGTTTGTCCCGCTCGGATTGCATCATCTTGGCTACCGGAATACCCGTCCAGCGGGCTACTACATCGGCGATGTCGTCTTCATCGACTTCCTCTTTGATGAGGGACTCGGTACCCAATTGGTGCAAGGTGTCCTGTGCCGATTTGATATTCGCTTCGGCCGCCGGAATCTGGCTGTAACGGATCTCCGCTACCTTGCCGTAATCACCTTCACGCTCCGCTACTTCGGCTTGGTGTTTGAGGGTCTCGATACGCGCTTTCTCATTCTGGATAGTAGCCACATACCCCTTCTCTTTGTTCCACCGCGCGTTCAGTTCATCGGATTGTTTCTTGAGTTCCTGGAGTTGCTTCTCGATCTCTCCAAGCTTGGCATCGTCCTTATCGCGCTTAATTGCCTCGCGCTCGATCTCCAACTGCTTGATCTGGCGGTCGAGCGTATCGATCTCTTCCGGCTTGGAGTCCACCTCCAGACGCAGTTTGGCGGCTGCTTCATCGACCAGGTCAATCGCTTTATCGGGCAAGAAACGGTCCGTTATATACCGTGCGGAGAGGGTGACCGCCGCTATAATGGCGTCATCTTTGATACGCACTTTGTGGTGGGTCTCGTACCGCTCCTTCAGACCACGGAGAATAGAGATCGTAGCCGCCTCGTCCGGCTCATCTACCATCACTTTCTGGAAACGCCGCTCAAGGGCTTTATCGGTCTCGAAATACTTCTGGTACTCATCGAGTGTCGTAGCACCGATGGCTCTCAAATCACCACGCGCCAAAGCCGGTTTCAGTATATTCGCAGCGTCCATGGCTCCGCTGGATTTACCGGCTCCTACGAGGGTGTGAATCTCATCGATAAAGAGGATGATCTCGCCCGCGGCGGCAACCACTTCGTTGACTACGCCTTTGAGTCGTTCCTCAAACTCACCTTGGTATTTAGCGCCCGCAATAAGGGCACCCATGTCGAGGGAGTAAATCTGTTTCTTCTTGAGGTTCTCCGGTACATCGCCTCGTACGATACGTTGCGCCAGACCTTCGGCGATAGCTGTCTTACCGACACCCGGTTCACCGATCAGAATAGGATTGTTCTTGGTTCTACGGCTCAGAATCTGCAGAACACGTCTTATCTCGTCATCTCTACCGATGACGGGATCCAGTTTGCCTTCCTGCGCCCGCTCGCAGAGGTTAATCGCGAACTTCTTCAGGTTTTCGTTCTGGTTGTTGGAATTGTAATTGTTGTTGCTGTTCATAGTTGTATATCGTTTAGTTAGTTACTTTGTGTTTTTCGTCGGCAAACCGACTTCACTAAACGATGTACAAACTATGTTCCAAAGGTACTTAGACTGACAAAATGGCAGTCAACTGTTGTAGCAGCGCCTGCATATTAGGTAGTACGAGGTCTGCGCCTTCAGCGGCTAACTCGGAGTCGGGCAGGATACCGGTGTTGACGGCAAAGGTGTATAACCCTGCGGCTTTTCCGGCGCGCACACCTAACGGTGCGTTCTCCACGACGGCACACTCCTCTTTCTTAAAACCGGAGCGCTCCCATGCCTTCAAATACGGTTCAGGATCAGGCTTGCCGTGCGTCACATCGTACGCACAGATGATCCCCGAGAAGATGTCAGGGAAAGTCTTATTGAGGTTCTCCAGCAGCGAGCGTTGACCGGAACCGGTGACCACCCAGCATTGTACGCCGTGGACTTTCAGATAGTTAAGCACCTCCCGTACACCGGGTACTAACTCCGGCAGTTGGCCACCAGTGAGACGGTTAAAGTGGGCACACTTAAATTTATATATACGCTCAATCACCTCATCCGGAGCATCGGTACCATGTACCAGCTGGTAGTTCTCGTGTATGACGGAAGGTCCTGTTCTGCCCTCATTACGGTAGGTTTGCAGGGCGGTGAAGGGCAGTCCGTTCTCGTTCATCGCCAGTTCCCATGCCTGCGCGTGGTATGGCATCGAGTTGAAGAGTACACCGTCCTGATCAAAGAAAACCGCCTTCAGTTTGTGCGAGTAATCGCGCTCGCCGAAGATGGCCGAACCGATACGTACCATGTTTGCGCCGCAGGAAATAGCGATTTGGTAGTCATCGCTCATACCCATGGATAGCATGTCCAAAGGAGCTTCCGGCTGCTGTCGGTTGATCTCATCGAACACATTTTTCGTGGTCTCAAAGCACCGTCGTATTTCATCCTCGTCGTCTGTGTTAGTGGCCATTGCCATCAACCCACGGACCCTTAACCCACCTGTAGTTATATTCGTAAAGTCTAGGATTGAATGCACGGAGGAAGGCAATAGACCCGACTTTGAGTCTTCTTTGGCCACATGGAGTTCGAGGAGGATGTCCTGGGTGAATCCCTGTTTGAGTGCCTCATCGTTGATAGCTTTGAGCAGGTGCTCCGAATCCACGGAGTGGATAAGGTAGGGGCGGAGTTTCAAGAGGTCGCGCACCTTGTTGGTTTGGAGGTGTCCGATGAAGTGCCAGTGGATATCTGCGGGCAGGAGGGATTTCTTCGCTTTGAGTTCCTGCACTCGGCTCTCGCCGAAATGTCGTTCGCCGGCGTTGTACGCCTCGCGGATCGCTTCCACGGACTGGAACTTACTGACGCATACCAGCGTCACGTGCGCGGGTATGTGCGTGCGCACGTTCCTTAAATTATTTACAATCTGACAATTAACCATTTACGATTTATTGGGGCATAGAACTATTCTTCAGCCATTCTACGTACGGGGTGATATAGCGTTCTTTTTTCTCGGGGTAAACGGATTCAAGGTCCACCATGATTCCTGTCTCATAGACGTTCGCCAGTTCGTCATTGATAGCATTGCCGAAGAACTGAAGATCGTTGGTAAGGTTGAGGTAAGCCGAGAACATAGGCGGAATAACCGCTCCCTGCTCGCGTACCGCGTGCTGGAGAATGTGGTAATTCTCCTGTTTGTCTGTCCCCTGGAAAGGCGTGTCAATGGACTGAATGGGCAGTTTGTTGTATGGCTCAAAGAGTCCTTCTTCGCCTTTATGGTAAAGGTTGAGATAGTTGTAGATGAGTTCCCGGGCTGTCTCATTGTAGTCGGGATAGATGGTGACCTTCCCGATCATCCACCGGATGTCGGGGTTATTGTGCATGAGAGCACCTATACCATCCCAGATGTTATCAAGGGCAAAGAGCGCCTTGACTCCCATCTCGCGTTTCTGGTACATCGGTTGTACGAAGGCGCGGCCGAACTCAATGGTGTTGGGCAGGTAGTCGCGGATGAACCGGTCCGAGTAGTGGAAGAGGTGGGCGGAAGTGATAAAGGGCTGTCCGTTTCTGATCTCCGCTTCATGCCCAAAGAGGTATCGGTAGCCGCCGATGATCTGTTGGTTGGTGGGATCCCAGACGATGAGTTGGTGGTATGGCTTGGGCATCGTATCCATCTCGTCGATGTCCATTTCCAAACCGGTGGCTCCTCCTCCATCGCGGTAACTGATTTCCCGCAAACGCGCAATCTCCCTCATTACATTCGGGCACTCATGGGCAGTGATGTCATAAATGAGGTTGTCCGCTTTGTTGGACGGGCGTAATAGGTGTCCCTCCAGTTCTTGTAACAAAAGCGAAGTCTCAACGGGTGGTATGATTGGTTGCATAGACAATAGATTTTACGTATTGCGCCCACTCTTTGGGCGTTTTGGAAGAATCAAAAGTGGTGTAAGGGATTGGCGGCAGGACGTGCACCTTGAAGTGCTTGCCGTGTGCACCGTACATCTCGTCCACCAGGTATAACATCTCAATATTGAGTTTGATATGCAGCAATTTGCGTATATACGCCAGGGCATAGAAGAAGCGACTGTTGCGTCCCTCGAAGTAGATGGGCACTATGTCGCGGTGGTATTCCCTCGCGCACTGAATAAAGTTCTTCTGCCACTCCAGATCCTGTATCACCCATTTATGGTTGATACGCTGGAGTCGGCTGCATGCGCCGGCAGGGAAGGTGAGCACATCGGTCTCGGACTCCCACATCCGCTGTTGTTCAACGGCTTGCTCCTTGCTCAGTTTACCCAGTTTGCTGACCGGCGCCCATAGATCGGCAATCGGCTCCATGTGCATCAGCAGGTCGTTGACGATGACCTTGAGCTGGCGCGGATGATTCTCGTGAATCATCTGGGCGATGATCATACCGTCCAGCCCTCCCAGTGGGTGGTTGGAGACAAAAATCACGGGTTTGCCGTCCTGCGGAATATTCTCCGTACCGTCAATAGATGCAGAACACCCTAACTCCTCGCTTATGACAAGTCGGATGAAGTCGTAGTCGCGCTCCGTGGTGTGTACACGCAGGAAGGCGTTCATCTGCTTGACATGCACGATACGCTCCAAGTACCGGATCAGGAACCCGGGAACGTGCGCGTTAGGCGCTTTGCTTTTCAGGATGGCTCGTATATCAAACTGAAGGGCCATTATTGTACGGCGTGCAGGATATCTACAATTGGAGTTTTGGCGATGGAATTGAGCTCGCAGTCATAGGACTTAACGGCTTGCTTGAGGGCAAAAACAGCATCCTCAAGCGTGTTCGCCTGTACGAGGACGGACACATTCTTGCGGGTCTCTTTCTCGCCATCGATGGTAATCATCTCTACGCGTGCTTTATACCAATAAGCGCCGTCTTGGTTGGGGAAAACCTCAAAATACTGGCTGCGCTTGCAGTTCTGCACTTCGCAGTCACCAAAGATGAAGGGTTTGATCTCCTCCATGAGACAGTTCTCCGCATCGGCAAAACTAACCGCTCCGTCAATGAGGTAGATCTCTTTTACTTTACCGGGGTTATCCTCGCCGGTTTGACGATCGTAATGTACTTTAATCTCGTGAAAAATCATATTATTTACTATTTAGTCATTTGCCATTTAGTTATTTAGAAAATCAGATCAGCTACATCGGTAGCATCGAGTTTTCCCTGCGGCATCGGGCGGATCGTCCCGGACCATAGGAGCAGCGGTGAGAGTGGTTTGTCGTCAATGACGCGGTCCACCGTTTTTTTCTCATCTTGCATCAGTTGCCAGCCGGGTTGGAGCATGAAGACCACGTCACCCGTGTGTCTCTTGCAAAGGGTCGATCCCAGTAGCGGATACTGCATTGCTTCATGGCCGGGCATGGCAATCTGGATTCCCTCGAAATCCATGAGGAAATTCGCTACTTGGCGTTGTAGAGTCTCCAGACTGAGGCGTTTCTGCTCGATGAGCGTTCGGTTGAGGTAAATCGACTGTCCATAAGCGCCATCCACCCATCTCTCGTGGCCATACAACGCCATAAGATACGTACCGGTGAGAGCTGCTGCGCGGTCGGCGTTGAACTGCTGAACAGGCATATGGATATCACTCAGGGTCTGCGGATCGATGCCTAAAACAGGCCTGCCCACTACTAATATCTGATAGTTCGCGTGGCCGATGCGTTTGTCTAACTGCTCCATGAGAAAACCGAGGTCTTGGTTGAGACATAGGTACATATCTTCCTGCTCGGCAGAACTGATCTTGTCGGATGTAGCCGTTGGCGAGAGGGTGTTGAGCTGCAGCATCATGAGGTCAGGCGTAGCGTCCAAGCCGAGTGACTCTGATTTCTGAATCGCGAGTGCCAACTCGATGACCAGCGTGTTTGCCTGCGGGCTATGGAGTAACACATCCGCTGCGGAGTATGCAAAACTTTTCTTACGCTCTTGCTGTGTGGGCGAAGTGTAAGTGTCGATATCCATGCGCGGAATCCATTGACGCGCCGCGATGGTAGCAATCCGACCGGAATTGTTTTGGTCAAAAGCTGCGGCCGGCAGTCCGCCGCTATAGGCAGTAGTAGCCACCCATTGTTGTGTCTCCGGGTCCAACCAACAGCACGCATTCGCTGCATGTCCCGCCAGAAGAACGGAAGTCGGCGCTTGCAGACCGACGGCATAGATCTTCGCCTCCGGGTACATCAGCCGCAGGCGGTCTGTGAGCGTCTGCGAGAGCAGATGTTTAGGAGAAATCTTCTCTTTCGTACCGATTCCCCGGATAGTCTCGTCCTCCAGCATGGTATGGATTTTTCTGTCCCGTCGCGCGAAATAGGTATCCATAGTATAACCGTGACGGTCAGGAGTGACACCGGTCATGAGCGTGGCGGTAGTCTCGTTGCCCCCATACACGATGTGCGGATAAGCGATCGTGGTCTGGAAGGCCTCCTCGCTGAGGGTACGTAGTCCGCCTTGTTGCCAATACGGGCGGAGAGTAGCCAAGTTATCAGCAGTCAGTCCGTCCACCACGGCAACCACCGTCAGCCGCGGTGTGGCATGAAGAGTCAGGACCGTCCAACAAGCGATTAACGTATAATATAAATAAGTCTTGCGCATAGGTGTACCAAAGGAATGATTAATAACCGCCAGCCGAACCCCACAAGTGGGTGGCAGGAGAAGAAAGTGAGGAATGTAACGATGATGAGCAGCAGAGCAAAGGGGATGCCGGCTGCCATTTCGAGCGCCCAAGACCATCGTTGGCGCTTGCGGTCATAGAGGCTGACAGCAGCTACGATGAGTGCATAAACCGCCAGCCAGAAAGGCCACGAGGCGTACCACGGGGTAGTGGCTATAGCAAAAGAACCGATTTGGCTCTCCTTTATTAACGGAGTGCCATCGGAAGTATGTGCTTGCTCAATGAAAAACATCAGTTCTTCGGGCAAAAAGAGCCGCTCGTCGGAGGTCATTGGCTTGTCCGCTTTGGGACCAAAGAGCAGGTTGATACCTGCATTGGCGAGTGACATAGCGCCCGTATAATTCCTAATAAAAGAACGGTACGAAGTACCGGTATGGCCGTTGTAATCCGAGGTGATGGTGTCTCCCATGACCTTTGCTATCAATACGTATGGGCGTGTGGCACAGTTGTCGAATACAAAATTATAGAGGTACTTGCGGTTCTCCGGCCGGTAGTTCTCTACCAGTCTTTCCCATAGAACCTTTGCCTGCTCGGGCGTGAGATTCAAGACCTGCTCATAAACAGGTCTGTGGGTCTCCTCATATTCGCGCATGAACCACCAATAGGGCGTTGCGCCTAATTCATACCAAGTCTCCCCACGGACAAATTTCCAATAGAAATGATCGGTGTTGAAGTCAAAAATACCATAGTTGAAGACGATGTCGAGATCGTTCTCCGAGTCATTGACCCGCAGTGCGGTGTGCCCATAATGGGCGTAGAGTTCTTCCCCCGGCGCGCAGGTTAAGAGTGATATACGCACCTCTTCGCTGAGTGCTTGTGCGCTCAGGGTAAGCGTTGTGAGAAGTGCCAAGAGGGTGATATATAGCTTTTTACAACGCATAACTGAGAATACAATAGGGTATAAAAGTACAAACGATACCCAAGAGCCAGCCTGTACACACTTGTGCGGGTGTATGGGCGTCCAGATAGAGACGTGCCCACATAAGGATCCATGAAATCCCCATCCACACGGCGAGCGTCGTCCAAGAGGGGATACCACCTATGCCGAGGCAGTAACACAACATGCCTCCTACGAGTCCGCCGAAGCCGGTTAGATGAGCGCTTATTTTCCACCGGCGGTTGATGAGTGTAACGAGCGTGATGGCTACCACTGCGCCGATGGTGATACATGATAGATATAGTGGCGCTTTGAGTACGGCTACCATGAGGTATGCCCAGAAACCAAAGCCCATGATGGTGTAGATATATGGCATCGTGCGCTCTCGGGAGTCGGCTATCTGCATGTCCGTTACAAAACCTCGTTTCTTGAGTATCCAAATGGCGGTGACAGGCAGCACGCAGGTCAGTAGCATTGTTCCTACAATAGCAATAGTAGTCCAGACCCAATGCAGCGGTGTACCGGTATGGAGCGCGTGGGCGAGGCAGAAGAGTACCACCCCGTAAGTCGGAACGAAAAGCGGGTAGAGAATCACGCTCAGCGTCTTGGCTATTATGTTGAGAAAAGCGTTCATTAAATATGCTGTTTGCGCAGGCGCGCCACCTGAATACCGAGCATCTCACGGTATTTGGCAATCGTGCGTCGCGCGATAGGATAACCATGTTTGCCCATCTCTTCCACCAACTGCTCGTCAGTCAGCGGATTGCGTTTGTCCTCCGAGTCAATGAGTTCCTTGAGGAGCTTCTTGATCTCACGTGTGGATACTTCGTCTCCCTCGGCATTGAGCATCGATTCGGAGAAGAAATATTTGAGGGGATAGATACCAAACCGCGTCTGTACATACTTGCTGTTGCTGACGCGGGAGATGGTGGATACATCGTATCCCGTGCGGTCTGCGATGTCCTGCAGGATCATCGGTTTGAGACTGCTCTCCTCGCCGTCCAGGAAGAAGTCGTACTGGGCTTTGAGGATGGCGGTCATGGTTTTCATGAGCGTTTCGTTACGCTGCTTGATGGCATCGATGAACGAGCGGGCAGCATCTATTTTCTGCTTGATGAACTGGGTTGCCTCGCGTGTCTTCGGGTCTTTCGGGAGCGATTTATAGGAGTCTAACATCTCCTGATAGTCTCGGCTGACATGCAGTTCCGGCAGGTCGCCGGTATTGAGCACGACGAACAGTTCTTCGTCCCGCTCCTCGATGGTGAAATCCGGAATAATCGTCTGCCGCTGAGTCTCATATACGTTGCCTGTCAGGGCGTTTGCCGGTTTCTGGTTGAGGCGTACAATCTCCTGCACGGCGGCTTGGAAAGACTCATCGTCCAGCTCCAGACGCTGTTTAATTTTATCGAAATGATGTTTGGAGAAATCGTCAAAATAGTTCCGGATGATAGCCGCTGCAAACCCCAGACTCTCGGAGTTAGGATGCTCTTCCAGTTTCACTTCCAGTTGTCGTGAGAGGCACTCCTGCAGGTTAGCGGCAGCAATGCCGGGCGGGTCGAAACGCTTGATTTGCGCGACGATGTCCGCCATCTCTTCGTCCGTAACGGATATCTGCTCCTGGAACATCAGGTCGTCCACCAACTGCTCTGTGGTCCGACGCAAGTATCCGTCATCATCAATATTGCCCAAAACCCATTTGGCGATGTGCCGCTGGGGCTTGGTCATGTGGGTCATATAGACCTGTGCTTTGAGTTCCTCAATGAGACTGCTACCGCCGATATATTGTACTTCGCGTCGGTCCTCATCCGCCGGGTTGTACTGCGGTTGCAGCATATAACTCGGAGTCTCATCATCGGAGACATACTGCTCGTAATTGAAATCCTCGTTCTGCAGCGGATCGCGCTGACGCCCATCATCGTAGCCGTCATCCGGTTGGTAGTTATCATCGAATTCATCCAAACTCTCTTGGGGCGTTAGATCTTCGTCTTTGCCTTCTTCCAGAGCAGGGTTCTCCTGCAGTTCCTCCGTAATCCGTTGGCCCAATTCTACGGACGGTAACTCGAGCATGCGAATTACCTGAATCTGGGTGGGGGACAACTTGGTTGTCTGCGTCAGGGTCTGTTGTATTCCGAATTTCTGCATACTTATCCGATTAAATCCAGTACATTACGGGTTATGTAAGCCAACTGCTCTTCGTCTAACTCGGTGTGCATCGGGAGCGACAGAACACATCCGGCCAAGCGTTCTGCCACAGGGAAATCGCCGTCTTTGTAACGCGGGTCCAAGTATGCTTTCTGTTGGTGGAGCGGTACCGGATAATATATCATAGCCGGAATGCCTCGTGCTGATAATTCTTCGCGTAAGGCATCTCTGTCTGCGCCTATGACGCGGAGAGTGTATTGATGGAACACATGTGTCGAGTGCGCTTCGTGACCGGGGATGAGGAGTTTGTTGTTTCCGCGGAAAGCGTCGTCGTAGTATGCTGCGGCTTTCTGGCGGGCAGCGATAAACTCGTTCAAATGGGGTAGTTTGGCATCCAACACAGCGGCCTGAATACTATCCAGACGGCTGTTTACTCCGATCATGTCATGGTGGTACCGAACGACCATGCCGTGGTTAGCAATCGCTTTCATGCGGGAGGCCAGTTCGTCATCGTTGGTGAAAATAGCACCCCCGTCTCCGTAGCAACCAAGGTTCTTTGACGGGAAGAAAGAGGTGCAACCGATGTGCCCCATTGTACCGGCTTGTTTGGTTTCTCCGTTAGAGAAAGTGTATCGGGCACCGATAGCCTGACACGCGTCCTCCACCACATAAAGCCCATGCTCCTTGGCGAGAGTCATGATGGCTTCCATATTAGCGCACTGACCGAACAGATGCACCGGTACGATGGCTTTCGTACGCGGAGTGATAGCACGTTTCACGGACTCGATATCCATGTTCATCGTCTCCCATTCCACATCCACTACCACCGGCGTCAGACCTAATAACGCTACTACTTCGGCGGTCGCGATGAAGGTGAAAGTCGGTGTAATCACCTCGTCTCCGGGCTTCAGCCCGAGCCCCATTAAGGCTATCTGCAGGGCATCGGTACCGTTGCCGACATTGATCACGTGCTTGGCTCCGGTGTATGCCTCCAGATGCTCCTGAAAAGCGGTCACTTTAGGCCCCTTGACGAATGCAGCAGAAGAGATCACTTCTTCTATTCCTGCGTCTATCTCCTGCTTGATGCGTTGGTACTGCGTCTGCAGGTCTACCATTTGAATTGCTCTCATTGCTCCAATATAAATTCTACCGTGCTCGGGTATGCCCAAGCCGTGGTGATATAAGGGTTGGTGTAATAGATATCGACGTCCAGTTTGTCCGTATATCCGGGCGAATAGGTACAAGTGGCTTTGATATCCGAGGCTTGTACCTGCTGGAAATGGCTGATGCCTACGCGGGCGTTGACCTCCACTTCTTTCGGGAAGAGCCTTATGTGACAGCCTTCCGGTACTCCTCTAACGTGTATCGGGACGATGATTTTCTTCTCCGTGAAACGCTCTGTGACGATGCGCGCGTCAACGCTGTCGATCTCCGCCCGCGTGTTATGAGGTGTGATGATAGCGAGGCGTGTATCTGTAGTGTCCATCAGGTTATCCAGTACCACCGGCTCCGTATAGATGGTGTCGATGGAGTTGAGGGTTTTGTCCTCGCCGTAAATCTTGATACGCTTGCGGGAGAGAGTGGGACCGCTCACCAGTTGGTATTCCCGCGCGGGATTCACCTCTCCGTCAAAGATCACCATTACGCTCTTTTCCTGTTCGGTGAAATAGTCGCAGGAGATTTCTTCCGGGCGGGTCTCAATGAGCCTGCTTGTACCCTGCAGAATATCGCTGATACTGCGTCTTAAAGCATCAGACGGAACATGAATGGTACCTTTCTCTCCATGGATATATGACCTTAGATCGATGGTTAGACGCAACGGATCGCGGTGGTATGTATTGAGTCGCGCACCCGCGTCCCGTACCTCGATCATTACGGTGTCCGGCAGTCCCGGCGATTGGAGCCCGATAGCACCCGGTTTACCGGTATATTGGATCAATACCGGTACGCGCGTGTTACGCACGGACTGCATCGCGTGGCCATACCACAGGGCGGTAGCCAGAACGAGAAAGAGCAGAAATGTCCAAACGTCCCGTTTCACCTCTAACCTTTCGCCTTTATTTCTTCTCTTCCTTAGCGGCAGCTTGCTGCGCGTCAGCGGCGTCTGCGAAGACACTGTCTTTGCTTACTTTGATGGTGACGTCTTTAGCGATAGTGATGATAAAAGTGGTTTCCTGAACCTCCTTGATCTCGCCGTAAATACCGCCGGCGGTCACTACCTTATCGCCTTTCTTCATAGCCTCGCGCTGCGCCTGAAGCTCTTTCTGCTTCTTGGTCTGCGGACGAATCATAAAGAAATAGAATACTACGAAAATAAGAATCATCATGATCCAGAAGGACCACTGACTCTGCTGTGCAGCGCCTTCTGCCTGCAATAAAATCAAATTGAGTGTCATATAGTTAAAAATTAAATGTTATTTCAGTGCTAAAACTTTGAAGAATGCACCGTCGTTCTTGAGGTCGCGAAGGATCTCCGTGAGGATACCGTTGATGAACATGTAGTTCTTGTCGCCGGAGAAAGTCTTGGCTAACTCAATGTACTCGTTCATGGAGACAGTCAGGGCTATTTCTTCGAACTCGAGGATCTCCGCCAGAGCAGTCTCGATGATGACGCGGTCCATGTACGCAATACGGTCTGCGTCCCAGCCCTTGAGGTGGGTATTGATCAGTTGCTCATACTGAGCGTGTCCCTCAATGGCTTTCTGGAGCAGTGTGGTGGCGAACTGCCACTCGTCCTCACTGTCGAACATCTCCAATAACGGCGTGCCGGGATCGCTCTCTGCGTTGAAGCGCTTGATGGTCTTGATCACATAACTAAGTACGATATCTGCGTCCATCGCCCAGTTGGTCTTATCGAGCACCAGTTCCATTTCCTCGAGGGCTTCCGCCAACGCATCGTTATTGGTCAGCAGGTTTTGATAGATCAGTCTCCAGACCCGTTTGTCATCCTCGTATGAACAGGTCTCCGCCTCCATGTACTCGCGGTAGAAATCGCTCTCCGTCAGCCTTTTATAGGTGTCAATGATGGCGGACATACCACTGTCCCAACTCAGTCTCTGCTCTTGTACACGGGTACGGAGTGCGCGGTTGTCGAAAATCTGCTGCGCCAGCCTGTTCCGCACGAAACGCCTGTTGGCCTGCCAGTTGGAGTGGGTGGCTTTTGCCCGTGCGATCTGTTCCTCGAGTTGTTTCTGCGCGTACGCCGTGAGCTCGTTCGCAAAATCCAGTAACGCAAAATACAAGTCATAGGTGTCTGCGAAACTTTTCGTCAACTCCTTACGTGCCGTTCCGGCCGTTTTTTCCTCGTCTTGGTAGTAAGCGAACAGCGTTTGTATAACGCGCGTTCGGACCATTGTTCTGTTAATCATATATACTTTTTATAATGTTCGCATGTGCACGCGCACAGCGCGCGTAACTAAAAAATCGTGCAAAGATACAAAAAAATTTGCATATATCCAAAAAAAATCGTACCTTTGCAGCGTTTTTATACAAAATTCTGATAAATGATGGAAAAAAGCCAAGAAGAAAGACGCGAGCAAGAGATCGTGTATAGCCGTTCAGTAAAGGCCGGAAAGCGTATCTACTATTTGGATGTGCGCAAAGCGCGTAACAACGATTTGTATCTCTCGATCACGGAGAGCAAGCGTCGTCAGAGCGAGGAAGGAGAGGCTCCTTCGTTCGAGAAACACAAAGTATTCCTCTACAAAGAAGATTTTGCTCACTTTACGGAAGGCCTGCAAGATGTAATAGCTTATGTGCAGAACCAGTTAGGCGAGATTGAGTCTCGTCCGGAATGGGTACCGGAGGCACGTGAAGAAGCGTCTGTAGAGGCTCCTGTTGAGGAGGAAGAGCCTAAGAGAAAAGGCCTCTTCGGAATCTTCAAATAAAACCTTATTCAGCGCATAAATGCGCCATAATTTGGTTGGCTATCGTTGCTTTAGTTTGCAACGGTAGTAGGATCGACTGCCCATCTGATTTCAGTATCGTCACACGATTCGTGTCCGTCCCGAAGCCCGCTCCGGCGTCTTTGAGGGAGTTGAGCACAATAGCGTCCATGTGTTTGCGTTCCAGTTTACGGAGCGCATTCTCTTTTTCGTTTTGTGTCTCCAGTGCAAAACCAATCAGCTGTTGTCCGGCTCGTTTGGATTCGCCTAAGGCCTTGGCTATGTCCGGCGCAAGGACCATCTTCAGATTCATGGTGTCTTGCCCGGGGACTTTCTTGATTTTCTCGGGGGCGGGGTCTGCGGGGGTGAAATCAGCTACTGCCGCAGAGAGAATAGCTATCTCATGAGTCGGCCAGGCTTTGGTACATGCTTCGTACATCTCCTGTGCGGAGAGCGCGTCGATACGTGTGATCCGTCCCATGGGGTTGTGGATGGGGGCGGATATATGTCCGCAGACGAGTGTCACCTCTGCGCCTCTTTGCGCGCAGGCTTCGGCGAGGGCGATGCCCATCTTTCCGGTAGAGTAGTTGCTGACGAACCGCACGGGGTCGATTTTCTCCTGTGTTCCGCCGGCGGTAATGAGCACGTGTTTGCCGCGCATGGATTGCTCCGTCAGTGCGTATCTGACGGCTTCCTGCAGTTCCTCAACCTCGGGCATTCTTCCTTTGCCGCTGGTGCCACAGGCTAAAAGTCCTTCGGCGGGCTCGAGAACGGTAACGTTCTCCCATCCTCGGATGGTGGAGATAGCGTTTTGTACGGCGGGGTTCTCCCACATCTTATCGTTCATTGCGGGCGCGATCACCATCGGTTTGCGTGCTACGCAGGAGCAGATAGTGGTGGTCAGTGCATCGTCCGCAATGCCGCTTGCCATCTTGGCGAGGACGTTTGCCGTGGCGGGCGCAACGATCATGGCGTCGCACCAGTCGGGCAGGGAGATATGTTCCGTGGAGTGGTCGTTGATGGCGGCGAACACATCGGAATAAACCCTGCTTCCCGAGACGGTCTGCAGGGTAAGTTCGGTAACAAATTGGAGGGCGTTCTGCGTTGTAGTCACCTTCACTTCGGCGCCGGCTTTGGTGAGCAGACGAATCAGTTCAGGTATTTTATACGCAGCAATCCCGCCGCTGATACCCACTAAGATGTGTTTGCCTTGGAGCATTTATTTCAACGCCTCGTCGCGGTTGCCGGAGCGATATACGAGTTCGCCGTCGATGAACTCCTGCGTTGCCATCAGGGTCGGTTTGGGCAGACGCTCGTACTGGCGGCTGATCTCAATCTGCTCGCGGTTCTCGAAAGTCTCCTCCAGGTTGTCCTGAGGAATGGAGAAATCTTGCAGTTTGGCATCTAACTCACGTTTGATACCTGTGCTGATCTGGTTGGCACGTTTAGCAATGATAGCCACCATCTCATATACGTTTCCAACCGGCTCGGTGAGCTGGTTCAAATCGCGTGTAATGGTGTTCTTGGGTGCTTTTGATTTTTTGTAATCCATATTGATTTGTATTTATTATTTACTGTTGTGTATATTTGCGTATCTGTTGCATCATTTTCTCCGCGTCCTTGCGGTGTTTGGAGTTGGGGTACTCGGTGACGAAGTTGTAGTATTCGTCCTGTGCATCGCGAGCGCGCTCAATCTTGCGTTCCTCGAAGGAATTGATCAGTTGCTGGTACTTGGCTTGCAGGATCAGCCAGCTGAAATCCTCCTGATACTTGTTGCTGGGATAGTTCTTGAGTGCGTTTTTCGCCGTGATCTCGCAGCTGAGGTAGTTATTGCCTAAATAGGTACCGAGGTTGTAGTACAGCTGTGCGGATTTGAGTTCCTTGAGCGCCAGTTTGTCATACATCTCACTCATTTCCTGATATGCCTGCTCGGCATACGGACTCTCGGGGTAGAGCTCCACGAACTGGGTGAAAGCGTCAATAGCATTGCGTGTGATAGCTTGGTCGAGACGGGCGTCCGGTGAGTCGAGGTACTGGCAGTGCCCGATTTGGAAATACGCCTCGGCGGCATACTTTCCTTTCGGGTAGTTACGGATATATGCCTGATAGTAACTGGTGGCGGACTCATAGCTCTTCTGCCCCATATAACTGCGTGCCAGATACGCCAGCACATCTTCCGACCGCTCTGTGCCTCTGTAGTAATTGCTGACATCGTCCAGCAGGGTCTGCGACTTGACATACTGCTTCTCGTTGAAATACCGCAACGCCGCTTGGTATTTTTCCTCGGGGTCACGTGATTTCAAGAGTTTCTGGTATTCCCCACAGCCCGTGAGAAACACCGTTAATAACAGTAATATGATGTATGCTTTCGTGCGCATTTATCCAAAATAGCCTGCAAAGGTACTGCTTTTTTTCGGGATATGCAAATTTATTTTGATTTTTCGAGTGTTTTCGCCCAATTTTGTGAAGGAACAGCCACTAAACTGTCTCCTTTAGCGACTAACAGGTAGCAGGCAGCGTCTCCGGCATGGTCGATCATCTCGAGTGCTTGTTCTTCGCCGAGCACCATACAGGCGGTAGCCAGTGCGTCTGCCCGCATACAGGACGTGCTAACCACGGTTGCGGAGAGAACGGAGTGCTGCACGGGGTATCCGGTGCGCGGGTCGATGGTGTGACTGCGGCGCTCCTCTCCGGCGTAGTAGAAATTGCGGTAGTTGCCGCTGGTAGCCATACATATGCTGCGGACAGCCAGAATCTCCTGCAGGTCTTTCTCTGCCCCTTCGTTATTGAGTTTGGGTTTGGTGATGCCCACGCGCCACGGTTCTCCGGGCTCGCGTTCTCCCTGTGCCACTATCTCGCCGCCGATGTCCACCAGGTAGTTCTCGCATCCGTGCCCGCTTAGTAGTGCGGCAATCATGTCGCATGCTTGCCCTTTGGCTACGGCTCCGCCGTCTATCTGTACCCGCGGGTCGGATTTAACGACCTTATGGTCAATCAGTTGCACTTTCTCAAAACCCACAAACGCTAATAGACCGCTAACGCTGTCAGACCGCTCTGCTGAAAGACCGGCTTCGCCTGTAAGACCGCTTGCGCTGTTGGACTTTTTCGTTCCGAAACCCCAGTAGTTCACCAGCGGCGCGACGGTAATGTCGAAAGCTCCGTCGGAGAGGGTATATACCTTTTCCGCTTCCGCCCACATCGCCTCAAAATAAGGGTCAGTCACCGTGTCGCGGTTGGCGTTGACGGCAGAGAGGGTGGAGTGCGGGTTGAACATCGAGAGACTGTTGTCGAACGCCTTAAAAGCAGCCTGAATGCTGTCTTGCAGATCCTCCGTACCCCGGTAACGGATGTTGTAGTACGTGCCGAACATCTTTCCCTCATTGTGGTACAACTGCAACGACGGCTCCTCATCCCGAAGGAGAAGGAACACCGTCGCCACTACAAGGGCTATCAGCGCACTTGCTATCCGAGCTTTCCGTCTGTCCATATTCCAATCCTAAATTCTCTACTTTCTTGCTTTTTTCTCCTCCCCTTTAGGGGAGGTCGGGAAGGGTCTTCTATGTTCTCAGTCTTTCATCAGAACCAGAAGCCAACACCGATGGTACCGTTCAATCTCTGCGTGCCGCCTATCTTGGCATCACCGGCAGCATTGACAAAGAGATTGTCTTTGTTTATTTTGTAGGTGTTGATGCTACCCGATGCGAAGAGCTCGATGTCGCAAATCTCCTTTACGTTCCATGTCTTGCCGAAACGGGCATAGATATTATTGACTGCAAAACCGCCTTCATAGTCCGTGTAGAGACTCTTCCACGGCGTCATACCGAGCTGGAACTCTAAGGTCATGTCATACATCAGATCCAGACGGTAGCCGATCTCGATGTAACTGGAAAAGGCGCGTTTGTCGTAGGGATTGCCGTCCTTGTCTGTTGCTTCGTAAACGTCGTTACCGGCAACGATGGAGTACCAGTTGAAATAGAGGTTCACGTTCTCCAATGTCTGTCCTAAGTCATAACCGATCTGTACCTCCGTCTGGCTACCGCCGTCGTCGGTCAGGCCCGAGAAGAAAGGTGCGCCGCCGTAGTAGTAATAGTGGGTTACACCCAGGGTAGCACCCCACAGACGCAGACTCGCCATGAAGTCCGTCTCCGGCACGAAATACGTGTAGTACTTGTTGCCGTCGGCGTCGGGCGTACCTTTCTTGAACTGCCAGTCGGAAGCACCTAACGAAGCCCAGACACCTACGCGGAACTGGATATCCTCATCCACGGCGTCAAAACCCACGCTGGCGGTCGGTTGGAAACTCAGACCGCCGTTGTACAGACCACGCCAGATATACGAGCTGACGACTTCTGCGCCGGCTTCGTACTGGAAGGTCACGAGAGACTTTTTCTCCTCCGCATAAGCGGACATCAACACCGCCATCATCGCAGCGGCAATTACTAATACCTTTTTCATTTTCAATTATAAATTATAAATTGTGAATCAAATCTTCAAATTTTCAAATCTTCAAATTTTCAAATCTTCAAATTTTCAAATCTTCAAATCTTCAAATTTTCAAATCTTCAAATTATTTCAAGTACACTCCGTATGTAATATTGGCGTTTATGCTCTGCCCTTCGGGTGCATAGGGGTGCCACCGTGCGGTGGCTCTGTCGGTTGCCAGCGCATTCGGGTTGACGGTCAGCTGGACTTGCAGCATCATGCCGCAACGGGTGCTTACGGACCAGTCTTTGCGTGCGCGGAGTTCTACATTCACCACCGCAAAATCCTTGTCAAAGTCGCTATAGATACTTTTCCATGGCGTCATGCCGACAGCTCCGTACAGACTGAACCCCAACGGGAAGTTATGGGTATAACTCAGTTCGAAATAACTGGAGAACGCCCGTACGGTGTCTCCGGCGGCGTTGACAAAGCAATCCGAAGCGGCTACGCGGCTCGACCACAGGAACTTCAGCGGAATCTTTTTGCTCAGCGTGTAAGCGGCGTCTATCTCCAAGCGGTTGCCCTTGTTCGGATAATTGCCGAAATCGAAGAAGCCCGTATTGAAATTATACACGTACAGTACAAACACCTCCAGTCCCCACCGGTTGAAACCGAGACTCAGATCGACCTCCGGCTGGAATGTGCGGAAAGTCCAGTCCGTTACGCCGACGTTCCACCACATATCCAGATAGAGCCCTCCGTAGCCCACGTTCGCCGAGGCTTGTATGTTGGCTGCTCCGGCATACAGACCGCGCCAGAGGTAGGAGGCTTGTAACCTTGCCTGGGCGTTGTAGGTCAGCCCTACCGGCTTTTTGTAGTCCTCCCAGAGCCATTGTGCGATATCCCTCTTTTCCTCTTTCGCCTCTTTCGCCTCTTTCGCCTCTAACCCTTCGCCTTTAACCAACCCTTCGCCTTTCGCCTTTATATTGCCTTTCGCCTTTTCTCCCGCGTACGCGCCCGCGCTAAATACAAAAGGTAACGCTCCGATGCAAAGCACCAGAGCCATTACTCTCTTTGTAACCGTTAACAGATGGGCGGTCACTGCCTTATAACGCATTCTGAGCCTCCCATGCGCGACGCAGGGCAACCTCCAGAATACGAGTGTTGGTAAAATCAACAATACCGCCATCAAAACCCGGCTCCAGATGGTAGTCAGCGTTTCCTTCACCATTGAAGTAAGCTCTAACCTCATCTCCACTAAGACCTAACTCTGCTGCGATGGCGTCCATACTTCCGTGAGGAAGACTGTCTTTTACTGCACGAAGGCGATTAAATGTTGTACGCATAATGTGTTGTTTTTTATATAATTAGTAATGTGAATTATCCGTTCGTTACAAATTTTGTGCAAAGATACGACTTTTTTTTGAATTATCCAAGAAAAACAGTAAAAAAATCGTCCTCTCTGCATTTATTTGTCCGAGAAGATATATTCGAAGACTTTGACGGAGTAGAGTTTTCCGTTGGGCAGATAGTTGTACTGCTTGGCTTTGGTGCCATCTTCGTTCCACTCGTATTTGCGGATACGTACGGGGCGGTTGCGGTCGTTGTACTCCACTTCCTCCACTACTTTTCCGGTGACGTCGTCGTACTTGCTGGTGACGCGGCTGCGCTGGCCGTAAGAAGCATACTCGATCTCCTCGATGCAGCGTCCCTGGTCGTCATAGACCTTGACATGGTCCAACCAGCGCGTTTTGGATTTGGCGTCGGTGTTCCATTCCTTGACGGTCAGGTTCTTTCTCTTCTCGCGTTTAGCGAGTTGTTCGGGGGTGAGCAGACTCTGCGCCATAGCCGGCACGAGCAGCAGGGTACCTAAAATAATAAACAGATACTTTTTCATATGTATGATGATTAATTTGTTCCATTTGCGGCTGCAAATTTACTGCTTTTTTTTGAGATATGCAAATAAAAATGATGTTTTGATTCGCTCTTACCCCTTACTTACACCTTGTTTAAGTATTGTTAGCCTCCGTTTACGGTTCAATATCGTGACCATCACGGGACCATCTCCCGAGATAAACCCAAGAACAATTAAATGCCAGCCAGCCTGCCATAAAATATATAATGATTTTTTTGTTTTGTCCTGTTCAGTCCGTTCTGTCCTTCCATTAATAATCATCAGGCTGGTTATTTATTATTATATTATTTATTATATGTGTTCGATTTTCGCACAAATGTAAACGGATTCCGTACAATGGTGTACAAAATCCGTACATGCTATCCGAAATCCGTGCATCACACATACCTAAAATGGCACTCCATCAGGCTTCTCCTCTGATTTTTTGTCCGGATTTCGGTCAATGGGCTTTTCTTCAGGAGTTCCGGGAGCCGATTCTCGGTTTATTGTGCTGGTAATAAAGCCGTTATAGAGATGGATGAAACCTTTCTTTTCTAATCGATTTATGATATCATTCATCGTGGAAGGACTGGTGTGTAACACTTTTGCCAACCTGCGGATGGATCCATGCCATCCTTTCTTTCCTAACTCTTCCGACCGCGTCAGACCATGGATATAGGCATATACAGCCGCATCGCCCAGCGGAAGTTGCATGTCCTCCAACATCCATGATTGTATAATGAAATAAAAACTTTTCCCTGCCATAACTCGTTTTTCTTTTGCGTCTGCAAAGATACTACAAATTTTGCACATACACAAACGTTCGGATATTTTTTTGAAAAATAAAATGAAATTTTATCTGTTTAGCACAGACAAATAATAGCTATGCTTGCATAAGATGGTATTTGTATGGGCAAAACAGGAAACCGTTTTAGCGGTTCTCAAAAAATGTCCGCGGTGCTTAGTATATGTCCGGCAATATGCGAACGTATTTTCGGTGGGACCCTGTTTATATTTTATAAATAGGGAGGACCGAAGGTACAACTTTTTTTTGAAATATGCAAATATTTTTCATCTTTCATCTTTCATCTTTCATTTTTCATCTTTCATCTTTCATCTTTCATCTTTCATCTTTCATCTTTCATTTTTCACTTCTCCCTAACCTCGGCTCAACGTCAGCATAAGGTCTGCTGATTGATGACCATTTGAACCAGCCGTCTTCCGCCAGCAGGAAAAGAATGGATTTTTTCATAGTTGTAATAGTTTAAATTTATATTTGATTTTGCACTGCAAAGATACTATTTTTTTTTTGAGTCATACAAATAAAAGTACTATTTTTGTGTAATTTTACACATTTATGGCACTATATTTTGTGATTTTTACACATTTTCAGCACTTATAAGATGCTTAAGCAATACATCTATGATTATCTGGACACAACACACGGGCGACTCATTCTTTAAGCCGCCCGTTTTGTTCCTTTGTACTTGGTACTTAGTCCCTTAGTACTTTGTACTTAGTCCCTTTGTCACTTTACTAACGGCCTTGCGCATTGTAAACCTTCTCCCCGCGGAGGATGTAGATCATACCATAAAATATTAAAATGTTTTATAAAGATTTTACGATTATAACCACAAAATTCATATAGATTTTGCGATTACGTTCACATCAAGCGGCAAAATCGGAAGAAGATATTTTTTATTTGTTTGTCCAAAATTACCAAAAATGAGTCAAAAATTATTTTTTTTGATATGTCAGTCACAAAATCCGGTATTCGATATGCTCCCTTTAACCCCGATGGCATTCGCGTGAGTGTGGTAATGTCACCACAAGTGGAAAATTCTACTCCATACTCATCTCTAAAGTGTTTTCTTACAAATGTTTTCATGCTTGTTAATTAGATTAGTAGTTTTTCCTCGCTAATAGTGCTATACTCAAAGACAAAATCTCGACAAAAGATAAAATCTGTGAGAGCAAATTTTGTATGGTCAAAGAGATTGTGGAAGGCACGATTGATATGGAGATCTTTCGTAAGTTCTGGGTCAAGACCTTCATTCCAGTTAAACGGCGTGCAGTCCATACCTCTGATGGTGTCGAAAGGCATGTCTATATCACGCGGTAATTCCAACGCAAAAGTAACCCCATCTGCATAAAGTTGGTTCCAACCGAAATCACATATTGCATCAAACAAATCTTGTCTGTCTTCTTTTTGGTAGGGGTGCAAGGCAGGATAGTCATATGCAAGATAACATTTGGCGGTTAACATAATGTCTGGTTGAATAGCTGACATCTGACGATAAAGTTCATGCGCGCGGTCAAACATATGTTTAAGCGCGTCATGCAAGGCGTCATTAAAGGCTATTATGTCAGGAAGAAGTTCTTCTTGAGCTTTACGCGTACATGCTTGCTCGTTCAAGATACTTTTCCGTAAGTCAAGCAAAAATTCACTTTGCGGATAGCCTGTTACATCGGATTGATAAATGTAGGTAATTTCTTCTTCAATAAGTTGAAGGGTCTGTTCGTCATATTGTATCATAGTAAAATAGAATTATAGTTTCATCCTTTCTAATCTTTCGCGCTCGGAGGCAATTTCTTCTGGAGTAAGAAAAACATCTATTAACAATTGTTCTGCAAACATTTTCGCTATGTCCGGTGTGCAATGTGTGAGTTGACAGAACTCGCTGTAGGATGAGTCTTCTTCGCAGATAAGCATAGCCATTTTGCTACGGATGTCAATATCAGACATAAAGAGTTCTTTGAGACGCAACAGTTCGAGTTGGTCATTGATAGATCGAGTATCCATAACTGTTAAAAATTTACATTAGTCCCAAAGATTACGATAGTATTTGCGGAAGAGGTCAAGACCTTCCTCTACGATTGGATTCTCTTCGTCTGTTGGAGTATAGGGGCGACTTAATATTTCAAAGGCATCTATCATCTTTTGGATAGTGCTATTCCACTGTCGCTCGCTACCCATCTCCGAAGGGAAGCCATGCTTCTTTAAACTCTTAAATGCTCTTAATCGAGGAGCGATAAAAGCAGCCATCGTGGTTTCTGTATTCCAGATCTCCTCGATAGGGAAGTCATGGCTATGACTCCACTCTGATTTATCATAACTGCTGTATTGGCTTGAATGTTTCATAGTTATTAACATTGACTGCATTTTTTCTCATCCTATCCTCATCCATACAACTCATCTGTAAGAGAAATATCGGCTCAATATTGTACCTTAAAGCATATTTTCTCCATATAGGCTCCATCACAATGAAATTACTATTGTCATCTATAAGGTAAGAAGAAGTTCCAGTTTTACGATATCGCAATATATCTTGATAATAAAAGACTCTACGGAACAAACATTCGATATTGTCAGACCAACAACCACCCCCAGTTTCTATAAAACGCATCATAATTTTTTTACCGTTATTTATTTTTCTATCCCCATAATATACTGCGTAAGAGCCAGACTGCTCACTTATGCGAAAGTCTTTCTTTTCCTTTATGAGACCTTCCAAATATAAAAGATGCTGCAAGTGTTGCCAAAATTCAATACTATGGTCATAATATATCGAATGCGTTAACTCATGCAAAAGAACTTCATTAAAGCATTCTTCCTTGGAGAAGATAACATCCGGATTAATACTGATATTTCCAGACTCAAAATAATAACGTCCCTGACATAGTTTGTGATAAAAAAGATTTATTTTGCTTGAGAAACCGCCAAAATACTTTTCACCATATTTCTGAATCTTAGTATATGCAACAGCAACGCAAGCACAACAAGCATTTATAATATATTCTTCATCCATATTACGGATCTCATTCATTTTATAACCGGCTAGTCTTATAGCCTCATGATGGATTTGTTCAAAATTTGATAAATAAGGGGGCGTCATATCATTAAAACATTAAAATTACAGCGCGACTCTTTCGAATCACGCTGCAAAATTACTGCTTCATTCTCCTACAAAGTGGAGGAGATTGTAAAAACCGTTATTTTCTGTGCGATTTTATTTGTTCATCTACATATTTAAGACTATCTATTATTATGTCCACATAAACCTCTGTGCTCATCATGTATCCTGGGTGGTATACGGAAATCACCCAACGATTGCCCCATTTGTAAATCTTTGATTCTATTTTTGGATTTACATCCTTGTTTTCATAATGCTTACATTGAATGAATTCGTTTTTAAAATCCAAGAATTTCTCTGTTCCTCCCAAAATTATAACATTTGGATTATATACTTCAATTTGCTCGTTAATGATATCTTTCCATATATTGTAACATCTTGCGATATGAGAATCATCAGATGAGGTTCCTCCTGGTAGTTTATTAATGTTAATATAGGCAAGATTTGCAAGATCTTTAACCATTTCTTTGCGATTTCTAATCTTCGGCATATCTTTATCCTCGCAATAAACACCATTATTATATCCATAGAGCACATATGCCATTCTTTGAAATGACAAATATGACCATGCAGTGTCATTTTGAACGGCATCATATATGCTCCAATTGCCATTACCTTTATTGCCCTGTTTGTCTTGGTCATACGATTCTTTGAGCAGCCACATTATTTTCAGTGGCGAATTGAGGTAAATAGGAATATTACCAACACCATCATAAATGGGTTCAAGTCCATTGTTTAATTTTTCTGCTATTGCATTGATTTTTTGATGCAACTTCTCTTGTTTTTGAGTTAATTCTTCAACGGTCATAATTCTAAAATTTAAAGGTTAAACAAATTATTTATCTGTTAAATCTTGTTCTAAAAGGAAATTCATGGCAAGGAAAGATGAGGCATACATGTAAAAATACATCCATTTGGCAAGAGGTAATTTCATATACCCTTCCTCTTCCATGAATTGGTATAGATTTGAGGCAATCCCAACAATACGCGGAACGACGTTGTTGATGGTCATCTGAAGATCTATGGGTATTGATAATTCGTAATAGTCTCCTACTTCATTTAGATCGAAGACTATGTTGCTTGGGTCTTCGCCTTTTATAACATAGTACAATGCCTCTATTGATCTGTCGAATATATACTGGAAAATTTTTATTGCAACCATATCGTTGCTCTCGAACTCTCCTTGCAGGCTGGCATTTTCTGTCTGATGGGCCAATTGGGTCAAAAGCCAAACTACACCTTCCTCGTATTTTGCAATTTGAGAATCACTTAGCTTTTCTATTTGTGCGCGGAGCAAACATAGCGAGGCTATTCATGTGATTAATAACATTTAGCAATAACTCTTCATCTGTTTTCATAATGGTAAATTTATAGATTAATTAAACAATTTCTCTCGCTATCCATGCGCAGGCTTCAGCGTCGGCGAGAGCATGGTGGTGGTTCTGCAGATCGTAGCCACAAGCAGCTGCGACCGTGTGCAGTTGGTGGTTCAGGAGCGCGGAGCCAAAATAATTGCGCGATGCTGCAAGGGTGTCCATGAACTCATAGTTCGGCAAAGCCAACTCAAAGGTAGCAAAGGCAGCACGCAAGCATCCTTCATCAAAGCGTGCGTTATGTGCAACAAAGGGCACTTCTCCATCTTCGATGAACGGGAAATAAGCATGCACCTTTTCCTGCAACCGCGACCACACTTCCGGGAAGAAGTCAGCGTCATCTGTGTCGCAGTAGTCCAAACCGTGCACCTCTTGGCAGAACCATGCATAGTAGTTGGGAGTGGGCTTCACCAGGGAATAGAAGGAATCAACGATTTCTCCGTTCTTCACAATCACTGCGCCAACAGAGCAGATACTGGAGCGCTTACCATTAGCGGTCTCAAAGTCTATAGCTACAAAATCTTTCATACCCAGGATTCCATTTGTTTATAAATACGATATAGACTTTCAGTGTCTGCTCTAAATTCAGCACGAACCGATTCCGGAGAAATCACTTCCACGTCAGATCCATACTTGCGAAGTTCCTGCAAGAACTCGTAGGAAGGAACCATATGAAAGCGGAATATGGAATAATCATCATTGCGTTCCATCTCCTCTTGTGAGGAATGGAGAGGCAGTGTACGTAAGTAATTTGCCTGCATAGCATCGATACATATCTCGATATCCTCCGGCTCTTCATCCATGCCGGTAACTCCGTACGTATTCTTAAAGTACTCTTCTGCATTGAAGCCCTTTGGCAACTTATATTTCTGCTTGGTCGGTTCAACTGCGTGAACACGATCGAGAGAGTAAATCATCGCCTTATCAAGACCGGGAGAGTACGCAAGCATATACCAGCGTTGCCTGAACACCTTGAGACAATATGGTTCAACGATGAAAGTAGCCGGTTTTTGACGCGTAAAACCTTGATACGTCATGTTGATGGCGGTCATATCACGCATAGCTTCAATGATAGGAGTCAAGAACTTTTCTCCGGAAGGAACAGGCTCAAACAAAATCCTGTCGGATAGTTCTTCGCTGTCCTTGAGTAGATTGTTTGCGGACATAAGGTTTAGAGCACGCATACGCAGATCCCCACCGCGCAAGTCGGTAGCTTCCTCAATGTAGTACTCGTTATTCCCGTTACATTTGATTTTGATGCCGAAAAGCTCTTTTATAGTGTCTTTCCAACGATGGAAATTACTCTCAGGGATACAATCCTGCTTATATGAATTAGCAGAAGCGTGCGCCCATTTCTCGTCTATCGCTGCGCGTGAAATAGGACCGCGTGCGATAGTGTTCAACAGCCAAATATAGCAGTTGAAAAGATAAGCAGTTGATGATTTCAGTTTTTTCTTCGTTTCCATGTGCGTTAAATTTTTCGGCTGCAAAATTACTGCTTCAAACTCCCACAAAGTGAATGAGTGTGCAAAATTATAGATTTTTTTTCAAATATGCAAATATAATCAAAGATTTTTAGACATCCACAAAAAAAATCTGCATTTTTATCGAAACAAAAAAAACAGAGCCTCGTTCCCGAAACTCTTTATATAAAATTTTTCACCGCTTTTTTACGCTGTCGGTGAGGTCAGACCTGGATAGCACTAATCTTCAATTACACCTGCGTGTAACTGTTCTACCGGGAATACCAAATCCCAATTCTTGCCCCAGACAATATTACCGTCCTCAATTTCGAAGCGGCGGAAATGGCGAGGGTCAAGATATTTATTATATTGCGGATGAGGGTGACGACGGATGAAGTCACCTATATCTACTCGGCGGGTCGTTTGGTCGCTAAACTGCAAATCCACAGTACAGTTACCCGCATCTTTTGCTCCTATTATATAAAGTCTGTTCATAGTTATAATTTGGTTTTAATGGTTGTACTCTTTACTGCCTGTCTTAAAACAAAGAATTTAATCCATTTGGTGATTATATTCTTGCTGTATTTCCGAATAAATTCCTCGGCTGTCTTTTGATCCTTGGATGACAACGGTTCTTCCCCTGCCTTCTCGCGAACACGAATCTCTACTAAAATGCCATTGTCCATGATAAGTTCAAAAATACTTTGACATCCTTTATGGGTGACATGCACATGGATAGGCTCATGTTCATTCGAATAAAAGAAAAAGACAAATCCGAAATATTCAAAAATCTTTGGCATACATTCCGTGTTTAATGATTTTGCGCTGCAAAATTACAAATAATTTTTGAAATACGCAAGTATATAGGAAAGTATTTTTGATTTTTACAAATTTTGATGCATCTACGGGCTGAAAAGCAGGCACAAAAAAACAGAGCCTCGTTCCCGAAACTCTGTATATAAAATTATTCACCGCTTTTTTACGCTGTCGGTGAGGTCAGACCTGGTCCTGTTTAACGTCAGTGAGTGACGAGGGTTATAAACAAATGTCCAATAAATGACCTATTTGCAAAAGAGCCTGCTGCGTGTGAACGACTTCTTTCATTGGAACATAGCACGGATACGCGGCTCAAGGAAGGCGATAGCTTCGTCTGCCGTATAGTACTTCTTCTGCACATTGCCGGCACTCGACACCTCGGTGGTAATCGGTGCTTCTTTGGAGTTGTGATTCAGGTCCATATACTAATACTATTGTTTGTATAAACGATTTCGGGTGCAAAGGTACGGAAAATCTCCGATTCTTGCAAGAAAAATCTGCGATTTTATACAAAATAATCTGCGATTCTGCACAAAATCGTCGATCCGGCATAATAAAAAAATTGCTTGTACAAGCACAGGCGATATTTTTTGCTGAAAATCTTGCATAATTGAAAAATTTATAGTACCTTTGCAGCCGCAAAGGTTTAGAGGCATGCAACTGATAGATATACATAAGCCGGTGACGATATGCAGGGCATCGGCGGGAACGGGAAAGACGTACACGCTGGCGGCGTACTACGTGGGTCTGCTGTTGTCGGGTGAGGATTACCGCTCGATCCTCGCTATCACTTTTACGAACAAAGCGACGGCGGAGATGAGCGAGCGTATCATCGGTCGCCTTCACGGAATAGCGGAAGGCGGCGAGAGCGAGTTCATGGAGTACGCGCGTTCGTTCATGGTTCGTGACGCGGGTGCGCCGGAGAGTGTGCTGCGAGCTCGCGCCGGCGAGTGTTTCCGAAAAATGCTGTTAGACTATGACAACGTGCAGGTACAGACGATAGACTCGTTTCTGCAGAGTCTGCTGTCGGGTTTGGCGGGTGTGCTGCGCATCGGGGCAGGGCAGAGTACGGAGCTCGATGTGGATCATGTGATAAGGAAGGCTGTGGATGAGTTGCTGAGCACGGAGATGACGGAGGCGGACAAGGAGATATTAGAGGACTACATGCAACTCAAGTTGGATCAGGAGAGCCAGTGGGATGTGCGCGGCAGTCTGGTGGCGATGGTCAAAGAGCTGTACAACGAGTCGGTGCAGATGTTAGACGCGGAGGGTAAGATCCTCTTTGACGCCAAGGCGATACAACGTCGCCGCGAGCAGGTAGAGCGGCAGTGGCAGAACGACGAGCGAGTGGAGGAGTTGAAGACTATCCTGGACACATGCAAAGCACAATACGAAGGTTATAACCGCTATTCCAAAGCGGCGTACGACCGGCTGAGGCGGTCTGTGGAGAAACCGGAGAAAGTGCCTGCCAAAGACCGTTTCCGCGGACTAAAGGGCGAAGGGGGAAAGGTTATAGGCGAAGGGTTAGAGGCGAAAGGGTTGGAGCAGGCAACGGCGATAGCCGAGGAGTTGGCAAAGACATACAACACACTCTTCCTGACGATCAAGTTCAGCAGGGATCAGGAGCTGATGGCGTCGCTGCAAGCTATTATCCTGCGCGACTTGGCGGAAGCGAACAGTGCGCTGCTCGCCCGTACGGCAAGCACGCTGAGCAAAGCGCTGAAGACCGGAGATGCGGATTTTATTCTGGAGAAAGCAGGTATTCGCTACAAGCACGTGCTGATCGATGAGTTTCAGGACACGAGCCGGCTTCAGTGGAGCGTAATAGAACAGCTGCTGCGCGACGTGCTCGCCGGCGCAGGTAATACGTTGCTGATCGTGGGGGACATCAAACAGTCCATCTACCGCTGGCGCAACGGCGATTGGCACATTATGGAAGAATTAAAGGACGAAAGTAGAAAGGTTAGAGGCAAAGGGAGCATCAATGAGCGGTTCACCTCGCTGACGCGGAATTTCCGAAGCCGCGAAGAGGTGGTGAAGTTCAATTTGGCGTTGTTTGACTATATTACGAATGACGAATTACGAATTACGAATGACGAATTAGGAAAATTGGCGGAACGGATATACGGCGAGGGATACAAACCGGAGAAGCTGGACAGTTTTTACCAAGCGGACAACAAAGGCGGCTATGTGCGGTTCAAGGCGTTCCCGAACGCGAAGGACGATGAACTGGCGGCGGATATGTTTATGCAGATGGAGGCGTTGCTGCAGAGAGGTGTGCGGCCGGAGGATATGATGGTCTTGGTGCGGTTTAGGTCGGAGGCTGTCGCCATTACCGACATGAAAGCCGGGTTGGACGAGGAGCAGTTCCCGCTGCTGACGAAGACGGCTGTGGTGTCGGCCGACAGTTTCCAACTCGACGCTTCGGCAGACGTGCAACTCATCATCGCGGCGCTGCGATACCTGGTGCACGGCGATGAAGTGGCGGGGAGGATGGTGAACAATGCACAATTTACAATTCACAATTTACAATTAACAATCAACGCCAAGACGCCGCTGTATGAGGCGGTGAGTGAGTTGATGCGCGTACTGCTGACGGACGAGAAAGGGCAGTATAAAGGCACCGAAACGGCGTATCTCAACTCCTTATTGGACCGCACGCGCGAGTACGTGGGTACGTACGGGAGTTCGATTGAGGATTTTCTCGTTTATTGGGACGACACGATGCACGCCAAACCGATTCCCGTGACTGCCACCAACGCGATTCAGATCATGACCATTCATGCGAGCAAGGGACTGCAGGCGCAGACGCTCTTCGTGCCTTTCTGCCACTGGGAGAAAGAGGACGGACGGCATAAACCCAAAGTGTGGTGCGAGGTGTCCCCTCGGATTGACGAGCGGGGTGATTATGTGCCGGTGCTCTACGGAACAGAGATGGCGGATTCGGACTATGCGGCGGAGTACGCGGAGGAACAGATGAACCTGCGGATCGACAACCTGAATATGCTCTACGTGGCGCTGACGAGAGCCGAGGACAACCTGTTTGTAAACACCTCTTATTCGGTGAAGAAAGACGGCAAACGCGGCGTGTGCAACCATGTGGGTAAGTATCTGCTGGATTTCGCCGGCGAGGAAGGGTATGAGAGAGGGGAATTAAAAATTAAAAATGAAAAATTAGAAATTGAAAATGAAGCCGTAGAGGCGGAGCTGTGGGCGAACAGTGACCACGTGCGGTTCGTGCAATCGCAGGAAGGTGCGCTATATACGGACTACGGCGACGAGGCGTACCGGCGCGTGGCGCGGATGGACGAAGGCACGCTCTGCCACGAAATCTTCGCGCATATCCGCAAAGCCGATGAGTTGGAGGCAGTGCTGGACGATTTCGAGACCCGCGGAGAAATCGGTTCCAAAGAGAAAAGAGAGGAACTGAGAGACTTGATCTCCTCGGCGTGGGAAGGCAGTCCGAAGATGCGGGATTGGTTTACCAAACCCTGGGAACTGCGGCTGGAGGAGGCGATATACATGGATCACCGTGAGTTGCGTCCCGACCGCGTGATGATCAACCCCGAGACGAACGAAGCCGTCGTGCTGGATTATAAGTTCGGCGGATGGGACGAACATTACCTGACCCAAGTGCGCGAATACATGGAGGCGCTGCGGCGCATGGGCTACAGCCCTGTGCACGGCTATCTGTGGTTCGCCCGTAAAAACGAATTGAGAGAAGTACATGGATAGTTTCTTGAGAACAACGGCGGAATCGATCTTGGCGAGTATCGATTGGCAACAGTTACAGCACACGACGCTTGTGCTGCCGTCCCATCGTGCGGGATTAGTGCTGAAGGATGAGTTGCTGCGACTGCAACAGGAACAACACGCGCAAGCCGTCTGGGCACCGCAGGTACAGACCCTCACGCAGCTGCAAGACGAACTCTCGCCGCTCTATCCGGAGGACGAGCTGTTCACCGTGCTGCGGCTGTATAAGTTATATTGCGCATCCATGCACGATGGCGAGGAGCCAATGCCGCTTGACCTCTTCTACGGTTGGGGACGGCAGATGATAGCCGATTTTACGAACGTGGATGCGTCCATGCCGGCAGCCGAAGTGCCGAATTTCTTTGACAACACGATTGCTGCCCATGAGTTGGAGCAATGGCAGTTGGACGAGGAGGTGGAGGCGCGTCTCAAAGCGCTCTTCCGCGAGGATCAGACGTCGTACAGCGAGGACTCCGTGAGAGCCCGGTACGAGGAGCTTTGGCGGCAGTTGTATGTGCTATACAAGGGTCTGCGCGCAGAGATGGAGGCGGAGCAAAAAGGCTATCCGGGGCTGCGGCAGAGAGCCGTGATTGAGCACTGGGAGGACGAGGAAACGCAACAGAAAATCAAGGGTAGAACATATATCTTCGTGGGCTTCAACTACCTGCTGCCGGTAGAGCGCGAACTGATGATGCGGCTCCGCGATCAAGGACAGGCGCAGTTCTATTGGGACTACGTGCGGGATTTTGAGACCAACACGAAGGCGTTCTCCTTCGCCCGACTGAACAGCGGCATCTTAGGTGACAACGGGAAGCACGAGACGCGGGACGGTAAGATGCAGGTGAGGGTGATGAGCTGTGCGTCGAAAGAGGCGCAGGCCCAGTACGTGCACCGGTGGCTGGAGGAGAACTATACGGCGAAGGGCCAGAAAGTGGGTGTGGTGATCTGCGACGAGACGATGCTGGAGCCTGTGATCTATGCCCTGCCGGCAATCACCTTAGAGGGACAGGAAACGCCCGAACCGGTGAATATCACCAAGGGTTTTCCGCTCCGTAACACGGCAGTCTATGCCCGCGTGGTGGCGTGGCTGTACGACAAGGCGCGCGGCAAAGCCGATGAGGTCGTCGGACCTCCGATCATGGACGAGTTGGTGAAAGCGGTGTTTGAAGAGACGGCAGCAGACCAGCCCGCGGAGGACTGCCAAGACCTCACCTGGCGAGAGTTACTGGTGTTGGAGTCCGAATACCAGGTGCATAAGATCATCAACCAAATGCGGCTCATTCTCGCCACCGGTTTAGGCGATGTGCCATTCACACTCAAACTGCTAAGGATGCTGATGCGCAGGGCGATGGAGGCGGTCTCCATGCCTTTCCACGGCGAGCCGGTGACGGATATACAGGTAATGGGTGTGCTGGAGACACGATTGCTGGATTTCGACAGGCTGCTGCTACTGAACGTGGACGAGGGAATCCTGCCGCAACGACAGGCGGACACCAGTTTTATACCGTTCTACCTGCGCAAGACATACCACATGCAGACCCCGGACGAGCGCGCCACGGTCTATGCGTATAACTTCTTCAGACTGTTGAGCCGCTCGGGTCACACAACGCTGCTGTACGGTCAGCCGGACACGATAGGCGGCAGCAGAGGCATGTCGCGGTTTATCATGCAGATCCTCTATTCGGACGAGTTCGAGGTGACGCGCGGCGTGCTGCAAGAGCCGAACACCGTGCAGGCTTACACGCCCGTCGAGCCCCGCAAAGAGTCGCTCGCCTCAATGGGCAGGTTGCGCCTCTCGCCCAGCGCGCTGAACACGTATATATCCTGCCCGAGATCGTTCTACCACCAGTATATAGAGGGGCTGAAACGGCAGGAGAACAAAGAGGACGGACAGTTCGAGAGCAACACGATAGGGTCGTTTGTACACCACGCGATGGAGTATATCTACACTCGTTTCATGCACTGCGACAACACCGCTCCGGTAAGAGTGACGCCGGAAGCTATCGAGGCGGTGCGGACGGACGAAGGGAAGATGCAGGATGCGCTCATGGCGGCGTATCAGGCGATGAACGACGAGTGGCGCGAGGACTATCCGGAGGAGACGGAAGATCATTACCTGCCTGAGCGGCACGTGGCGGAAAACGTGATTATCAAAGGTTATGTGCGGAATATTCTGGAGCGCGACCGCGAGGATGCGAGAAAGGGTCTGCAGATATACCTCTTGGAGCAGCCACGGTACTTCCCTGTGGAGGTTGAAGGCGTGGGCGAAGTGCAGACAGGCGGTACGATCGACCGTCTGGATATATACGGCGAGGAAGGGAACGAGGCGCTCCGCGTAGTGGATTACAAGTCCGGCGGGTACAACGACCTGACGCACACGCAGAAGATGTCTGCCGGTTGGGATGATCTGATGGCGAGCGAGGACAAGGGCTACATGCGACAGACGATGATATACAGCCACGCGGTGATGCAAGCCGATAAGACGGGGCTGCCGATAGAGCCGAACCTGTTCTTCTGCCGTCGCAAACTGACAGAGATAGTGACGACTATCGACGTGGCGAACGAGACGGTGCATGACTACCGTTCAGTAGCGAGCGAGTTCTACGAGGCGCTGCAAGCGAAACTCAAGGAGGTCATGACCGCCACCGAGTACCCGCAGTGCGAGGAGAGCAAGTGTCCGTCGTTCTGTCCGTTCTTCACCCTCTGCGGACGTAAAGTAAAAGAATTCTAACGATTATGACGAAACAATACTACCAAGTCGCCGGCTATGTGTTCGGCATTGAGGCCGAAGAGAAATATCTCCAACGGCTGCCTAACTACGCTCCTTTCAGAATAGCACCGAGTGGCTCGACGCCGCTCTTCATCATCCACGCGAGTGATGAACCGATCCCCTCTACGGAAGGGTGGGAGCACCTCTATACCGATAGTTCGGATGCCGATATGCCGCGCATAGAGATGTACCGCCGCGAGGAGGAATGGCTTTTTGCGGTGTCGATGAGCCGCGAGGGCGAGATTGTCAGTGCAATGGTCTGCAGCGGGGATTGGCGGGATGTCCGGCTGTACCTGCGGGACGAGAGTGCGCGGTTTGCGATAGACAATGCTGCGATGCTTACTTTCGCCTTTGCTACAGCGGGGAAAAAGACACTTCTTTTCCATTCGTCCGTGACGGTACGTGGCGGCAAAGGGTATATGTTCCTCGGTCATTCCGGCACCGGCAAGAGCACCCATTCGCAGCAGTGGAAAGCGGCGTTTGAGGATGCCACGCTGCTCAATGATGATAATCCCGCGGTGCGTATCGACGAGGCAGGGCAGGTGACGGTCTATGGCACGCCGTGGTCGGGAAAGACGCCGTGTTATAAGAACGAGAGTGTACCGGTAGCGGCGCTCGTGCAGTTAGCCCAAGCGCCGCATAATGAGATATCTAAACTGAGAATGACACAGGCGTACCCGTATATCTTAGCCTCCGTGAGCGGGCTGAAGATCCGCCCGGAAATGATGGATTGGCTGTACGAGACGATCGCGCAGCTGCTGGAGACTACGCCGGTGTATCGGTTGGAATGTCTGCCGAATCCGGACGCGGCACGATTATGCGCTCAAACGTGTTCACTTTAGCCTTATCGTACGGGCAGGAGACTTTGATGTAGTTCTCCGTGAAGCCGTACATGAGTCCGTCGGCTTTCTTTGCCTCCCATAAGACGGTCGCTTCGTAGCCCTCATGGGCGCGGTAGAACGCCTCTGTCTTCGCCGCCGAGATGGCGTGGAGCTGTTTGCTGCGGCGCTCCCGCTCGCGTTGCTGCACAACGATCAGATCCATATCTAACATCCGCGTGTTCGCGCGCTCCGAATAGGTGAAGACATGCAACTGGCTCACGTCCAACGAACTGATAAAATCAACGTACTCCGCCCAGCACTCTTCTGTCTCGCCGCGAACTCCCACCATACAATCCACGCCGATGAAAGCGTGCGGCATGACGGACTTGATATGCGCCACGCGTTCGGCGAACAACTCGCGCGTATAACGCCGTCCCATGATCTTGAGAACGGTGTTACTGCCGCTCTGGAGAGGTATATGGAAATGCGGCGCAAAATGGCGGCTGGCAGCTACGAAATCAATGATCTCGTCGCTCAGCAGGTTGGGTTCGCAACTGGATATACGGATCCTAAAATCCCCCTCAATACTGTCCAGCGCACGGAGCAAGTCGATGAAATGTTCGTTGGTGGACCGCCCGAAATCACCGATATTCACACCGCTCAGGATAAGCTCCTTCGCGCCGCCGGAGATAGCCTCTTTGGCTTCCTCTACCAGTGATTCGATCGACGGGTTACGGCTCTTGCCGCGCGCCAGAGGAATGGTGCAATAGGAGCAGAAATAGTTACAGCCGTCCTGCACCTTGAGGAAGCACCGCGTGCGGTCGTCCTTGCTGTATGCCCCGTAGAAATCGTCTATCTCGCGGATTGGGGAGAGGTGGATTACTGATTGCTGATTGCTGATTGCTGATTGCTGATTAGCCTCCAGTTTATCGATGAAAGCCGGGAGGTTGAATTTCTCGTTCTGACCAAGGACATAATCAACACCCTCTATATGCGCGATTTCTTCGGGCTTGAGCTGGGCGTAGCAACCCGTGACGATGAGAATGGCCTTCGGGTTATTGCGGCGGATGCGATGGATCATCTGGCGGTCCTTATGGTCCGCAGCGTCCGTGACGGAACAGGTGTTGATGACGCATATATCCGCCTCCTCGCCTTGCTTGGCACGCGTGTGACCACGCTCCAAGAGTGCCTTACCCAAGGCACTGGACTCCGCAAAATTGAGTTTGCATCCTAATGTAGTAAAAGCGATCTTCATCTCCGTCTGTCTAATAACCATTCCACCGAGTGGCGGTACATCTTATCAAAATCCATGACAGCCTCCAGCGGGAAACTGTACACTAATGTTTTTCCGGGCTGTCCGATAGCAGCCGGGCAACGCATATCTTCGTAGGTAGCCATCTTCACCGCCTCTTTGTCGGTCGCTTTCAGCGCCTCCGGGTGGGCGGTAAAGAGTTGGTCAGGGTTGGGCTCCAGGTACAATTGGTACATTCGGTGCCGCGGCGTGGAAACTCTGCCGGAACGCGTAGCCTGCGCGGCATAATACGCAGCGTGCAGTTGGCTCTTCGCCCATGCGGGGTCGATTGCACTGAAATGGTCAGTGCTCATGAGCAGTCGTCCTCCTTGTGCCAGATAGCCGCTTAGCAGCATTTGTGTAAGGGCGTTCAGCGGTTGTCTGTTCCTTCCGCAGACATAGTCGATCATCGTGAAATGCGCGGTGGTATCCCTAAGCATGTTCTCCAGAAAAGCCGCCGTACAACTCCCGTAGCTGATATGCATCTTGCGTAACTCGCGTCCGTGCTGGAAGGTGTAGTCGTGGGTGTTGCCGATGGTCAGTTGACCCGCGTGATCGCGGTAGCAGGAACCCCAACCGCAGTTATCATCGTTCTTCCACTCATCCGCACGGTCGTAGTTCCATTGCTGGCCTATATAGGCGCAGGAGAACTCATCCTCGCAGGCATAAGTGCCCGGCACTATTCCCGCGAAGGTGGAGTCGGCGAACCATTCCGGTCCGTACACCTCGTCAAACCCATCTACTACAAGCGCCATAGTCGTCTCGTCGCGGTCGCTGAGATAGGCACTGACAATCGGGCTGCGCATACTCAAACCGCCTTCGTTGCCGGCTACCACATAGCAGGAATAGAGTATTCCGTGCTCCAGCGTGAGCCGGAGCTGGGTGGCTTTCTCCACCTGCTGTACATCCCATTCGCCGTCGTTGGCACGGGTGTAAATCATGTAATAAGTGGGCGCAGCGCTTTGCTCGAGTGTGTCCGGGGTGGGGGTCCATTGTAACAGTCCGTCAGGATGGAGAGCCACTTGCTTCACCGGTAGCGGTTGAACGATGGCGTTAGGACCGTTGAAATACCTCAGAATACCCTTATAGACGGCGCGCGCGGCAGCAAAACGGAAAGCCGGATTGAGGCCGTAACGCATATCCGCCATGTTCTTATGAGAGAGCAACTCCAGAATGATACTCGGTACTACAGGCACGCGCGTCTCGCAGTAGTTTGCCTCCTTGAGCTGGCGGCGTGTCCACTCGGGTGCCCAGTGCGTCAGATCCTCCGTAACCGTCGTCTGGATCCAGTCGGCTAAGTTACGATTGACCTTCTCGCGGTCCCGACCGTCCCGCAGCTCGGTGTGTCCGTCATCGTCACGGGCGGTATAGATAGCGAGTGTGCCGGCTATTGTGGAGTCATTGCCGCTATCCAGGCCGTCGGTATGCAGCGCAAGGCAGAGGTCTGGAGCATTCTCCAGACTGTTGACCCACATGGCCCGACATTTCATGTCGTCCTTGTATTCGTTTCCTTGATACAGATCCCAGAGGGTAGAGTCCTCACCTTGGGCGGCGAGCCAATACCGCGCGCCTTCAGTCCATTTGGGCATTCCCGAGACGCCTAACTCCTCCTCGTCCAGCCCTGCACGAGGGGATAGAACGGTGGCGCCGGCGTTCTCCAACATCTGTTTGATTAAACGTACATATTCCTGTGAATAGAGGTCCTCCACAGTTGTCCAGAGCGTGGCACGCTGCCAGATCCATTCGTCCCGATCGCGGTTGAAATAAAGGCCGTGCGATGGATAAACCACTACCGTACGGTCGGTTAGATCTTTCTCTTTGGGCGCTGTTGTGGAACCTTTCGCACAGGCGGTGACGAGCGTCTCTATATCCGTTTTGGCGGTATAGATAGTCACCTGTCCGTTCTCGTGCCCTAATGTCCAGAGACTGACCTTTCGTTTAATATCGGCGACAGACGCAGGCGTCCAACGGAAATCCTTTAATGTCCCGTTGGTGTACAGACTAATCTTATTGCCGCTTACGCGGAGGTTTTTCACCCGCACGGCTGGAGACCACACGCGCGAAAAACCGGTGTACGCAAACAGCGAGTCACCCAACTCCTGCATGCCTATCTGGGCATATGCAGGAGTCAGGATAATAATTCCAAGAAGAAAAAGAAAGAAGCGTTTAGAAGTCCTCATCGCTAATATCGGTGTTCGCTTTCTTGTTCTTCAGAGCGGCTTCCTGATAAGATTTCAGCAGGTCTTCAGCCATTTTAGGCTGGTAGCCCTCAATGATCTCATAATCCTTGGCTTCGTTCTCTTTGAAGACGATGCGCAGTTTGGTGATGGCAATACCGGCTTCGAGTTTCTCAATCATTTCCGGAGCTACCTCATATGTCGTCTCCGTCCAGTATTTGGTGATTGTTGCACGGGCTACTTTCTCCGTAGCTTTGTTTTTCTTCACCTCGCTGCCCGGCACGCGGTTGAGGCGCATGTTCTTACCGTCTGCGAACTTCACGAGAACGCGCGAAGCGTCATTGAACTCATTGAACTCATTCGTGTTAACAGTCTTGACGATCAGAGTGGTGACATCCGTGCCGTCCTTATGCTCCTGACAGAATGCGATCTGCGGCTTGATATTTTTTGCCGAGGTGCAATCGACATGAATAAACTTGCCGCGCTCTGCAGCGTTAACACTCATGCTCAGCGCCATTACCAGCGCTACGAATACAGAAAATACCTTGTTCATAATATGATAATTAATTTGTAATTTTTAATTTCCTATTATAGGGGCGCACGCGGTAACCGGCTGCCCGCAGTTGTTCGATCAGGCCCTTCTCGCCGCCTAAATAGATGGCATTGAGGGTGATAAATGCCTCTCCTTTCGTAAGGATCGGTTTGAGCCGTTTGACCCATTGTTGGTTACGCTGGGTATAGACCTTGTAATCGGAGAAAGAGATAGAGGTTGTGTTGTCCGGCCCCTCTACTTGGTAGGCTATGTCGGATAGCCGTCCGTCCAGGTACATGGTCTTGAGCGTTCGCTCCTGCTGTACCTCTTTCTCCGGGTACTCAATCACTTTCAGGAGTTCCTGGCACTGCCAGTGGAAAGGCTCACGGTCAAAGAGCATATACATCGTCTCGCCTATGTTGTCGAGCCCGATTACCGGCATGTCGCGTTGTGCCGCTACGTTCTCAAAGAATGATTCCATCGACCGCTCCTCGCTGTAGCCGATCCACTGTTTCATGAGCTCTGTGCGGAACATTTCCGTCAGGTACGACGGCTTCATCCGGCATAGCTGGTCGAGCCCCATCCCCAGATTGATTTTCAGCGAGTTGTCAATGTATTTATATTCCTCCGGCGTATAGAAATTGGTCAGTTTGACGGAGTCGGGGAGTATAGCGGCTTGACGAAGGGCCGCGAGGGCTTCGTAGTCCTGCATCGCGAACTCCGTCACCACACTTTTGCACCGGCCGAAACACTTGAATACATTGGGTATTGTGTCCAGAAACGTCATGTCCACAAACCGGTTGGTAGCCAGCAGATAGGACTTCCCCCTCGCCCCGTTGCCCGAGATCTCGTACAGCAACTCCGCCCGAATACTCATCGTCGTGCAAACTAAGAACAGGAGTATTACTATGATCCGTTCACTTTTCATTTTTCATTTTTCATTTTTCACTTTACTTGAACCGTGTAATCAAATTATAGGCCTGATAGATACCTAACTCACCGGCTTTGCTCAAATCCGCCAGACCTTTCTCATTCTCGCCGGTATAGATATAGGTCAGACCTCTGTTAAAATACGCCTCTGCGAAATCGCGGTCCACTGCGATAGCCTTTGTATAATAGTTGATGGCCTCCTTATACTCGCGTTGAGCGCAGAGGATATTCGCTTTGTTGTAGAGCGCGAAGGAGAAATCCGGTTGTAGCCGGAGCACCTGATCATAGTCGCGGTGCATCAGTTCGTAATCCACTTCCTCCATTCGGTAACGCCAGTTGGCGCGGCAGAAACAGAGCACTGCCTCCAGCTCCTTGTCCGCAATGACAATCGCTTTCGTGCAATCGTCTATCGCGCTCGCGTAGTCTTTGATGATTGCGAACTCCATGGCGCGCGCGAAATACAGTTGTGCTGTCGGCGCTTCGTTCATGAGGGTCGTCAAGCGGTTGATCTGGCTGAAATGGTAGTCCACCATCTCGGCGGTCAGCGTCAACTCCTGGCTCGTGAACTTGAGTGCTGCCGGCAACATCTCGCTCTTGTTGATGGCATCTACGGTGGGGTGGTAGTAGTTCGTGCTCTTGAGGCTCTGGTCGTGCGTGTAATAGGACAACACGATATTAGGCTCGTTCACAACGTCCTGATATTTCTTCTGAACCGTTCCGCGTGTCTGCGAGTCGTATTTCTGCTCCTCGTCCGGTATCTCCGGTTGGTTCTGCGCTGCGGAGGTGGAGAACTCCTTGCGGTAATCTTTCTTCTGCGGCTGGGCGTCAGCTATCTGCATGTCTGTGTTGGGCTGTGATGCCTGCTGCGCCTGGATCTCATCCTTGCGTTGCTCCAGATCGTACGCCTCTTTGCGGTAACGGTACGCCTCTTTGGTGTCGCCCTGGTGCGTCTTCGCCTGCGCCGCCATGTAGTATGCCGGCAGGAAATACGGGTACTGTGCTATCAGCACGTTCATGTCTTTCACTACGGCGCTCCACTGCTTGAGCTGCATCTCTACGAGCCCTCGCTGGTACCGCATCTCCGTGCGTTCAGGAGCTAACGAGATAGCGGTATTAAAGTCTTCCAGAGCCCGGTTGTAGTCGCCTACTTCCTGCCGCATCACTCCGCGGTTATAGTAGCAATCGGCATCCCTCGGAGAGATCTTCACGGCTTGGTCATAGTCCGCCAGCGCCCCGCGGAAATTATGCCGGTGGTAATGGATAATACCGCGGTTAATATAGTCACCTGCCCATTTGGAACCTAAGTTGATGGCTTGTGTCAGTTGTACGTACGCTTCGTCCTCGCGATCTAACATCAGGTTCGTCACGCCCAATGCCGACCATACTGCCGGATTTGTCTTGTCGTATTTGGATGCCTGTTCAAAGGCTTCCAGAGCACTCATTGTATCTTTCTTGAGGATACATACACGCCCTTTTTCCGACCACACGGAAGCCGACTGCGGCTCGCGTTTGAGCATCTGATCAATGTCCTCCAGCGCCTCGTCGTACCGTTTCAGAGACGCACGTGTGTCCGCGCGCAGTAACATATAGGTGCGGTTCTCCGGCGCAAAACGCAACGCCTGCGTGTAGTCCGCCTCCGCATCCTCATCCCTTCCTAACTGGCGGTAGATATAACCGCGCGCATAGTAATAACCCGGCGAGAAAGGATTGCGCTCGATGGCGGCATTGCAATCATTGAGCGCTCCCTGATAGTCCTCTAACTGAATCTTTGCTATCGAGCGGTAGAAATACGGCTCGGGCAGATACGGTTTGAGGTGGATGACTTGGTTGAAATACTGTATGGAGAGCACATAGTCCTCGAAATACAGCGCGTTCCGACCGATCGCGGTGATGCGGTCGGTATTCAGCTGTCCGTATGCCGGAGTAAAGACCGCTGCACTCAAAGACATAAGACAAAGGACTAAAATGAATCGTCGAATCCGTTTAGTCTTTATTCTTTCAGCGAACGCAGTGAGCGGTCTTTGCTCTTTCAGCGAACGCAGTGAGCGGTCTATTTTAATTACATCCTTCATTCGGGTCAAACCATGCCGGTACGTCAAACTGCTCGTCCTCGCTGTAACCTAAATCCGGGTCTGCCAGCACTTTCTGCATATACAGCGCGCAGATTGGCAGTGCCATGGACGCACCTTGTCCCTCTGCCATATTATCAAAATGTATGCCACGGTCTTCGCCGCCGACCCATGTGCCGCTTACCAGAGACGGTGTGAAGCACATGAACCATCCGTCGGAGTTGTTGTTCGTCGTTCCCGTCTTACCGCCCATGGGAGCTTTGATACCGTATTTATAACGGGTACGCACACCCGTTCCGTGGTCAATCACCGCGCGCAGCATATAAATCATCTTATAGGCGGTTGTCTCGCTGATGATCTCATGCGTCCGAGGCGTGAACATACCGATCACATTGCCGTTGGCGTCCTCAATACGCGTCACGTACAGCGGCTCGGTGCGGATTCCTTTGTTCGCAAAAGCCGTATAGGCGTCCACCATCTCTTCTACGCTCACTTCGCACGGACCCAGACACAGCGATACCACCGGGTCTAACTGGCCCTGAATACCGAACGATTGCATCATTTTGACTAACTGTTCCGGTGTGAAGAGCGACATCAGATACGCCGCCATCCAGTTGGACGACTCTTTCAGACCCCATGTCAGACTCACGGTGTCGCCCTGATACTTCTCATGCGTGTCGCGCGGTACCCATCTATTGCCGTCCGGCAGTACGAAGACCACCGAGTCATACACCCATTTCTCGCATGGCCACATTCCTTCGTCCATCGCCAGCGTATAGAGGTACGGCTTGACGGTCGAACCAACCTGACGGCGACCTTTGGTGGCCATGTCGTATTGGAAATGTGCGAAGTTAGGACCGCCCACATAAGCCTTCACATGACCCGTATGCGGATCCATCGACATGAAACCGCAACGCAGATAGCTCTTCTGCCATTTGATGGAGTCGTACGGACTCATCGTCGTGTCGATCATCCCGCGGTCGTACGTGAAGATCTGCATCTCCCGAGGCTCTTTGAAGGACCTCATGATCGAGTCATGACTTACGCCCGCGCGTTTCATCATCCGATAACGGTCGGTCTGACGCATCGAGCGGTTCATGATCCCGTCCACTTCTTCCTGCGTCAACTGGCGGGAGAAGGGAGCGTTTTTCTTCTTTTTGAGTTCCTTGAAGAACGATTTCTGTTGGGCCTGCATATGCTCACTCACTGCCTCTTCCGCGTAACGCTGCATGCGCGAATCAATCGTCGTATAGATCTTCAGACCGTCCTGGTACAGGTCATAACGGCTGCCGTCGGGTTTCTTGTTCTTCTCGCAAAAACCGTACAACGGGTTGTTCTCCCATTGCCAGGCATCCAGTTGGTACTGCTGTTTGTTCCACTCCGAGTAATCGCTCTCTTTGGGCTCTTTGGCGGTCAGCACACCGCGCAGGTACTCCCGGAAATACGGCGCAATACCTTGCTTGTGATCCACTGAACTATAGTGCAACTCCAGAGGGATGGCCGCTACCGAGTCACGCGTAGCCTCGTCTATGTAACCGTATTTCTCCATCTGCCCGAGTACCGTGTTGCGGCGGCCTGTCGCGCGCTCAGGGTGACGGACGGGGTTATAAAGAGACGGGTTTTTGCACATACCTACTAACATCGCCGCTTGCTCCAACTTCAACTCAGCCGGAGTGGTCGAGAAATACACCTGCGACGCCGATTGTACACCTACGGCGTTGTACAGGAAATCAAACTGGTTGAGGTACATCAGTAGTATCTCATCCTTGCTGTACAGCCGCTCTAATTTCGTGGCTATGATCCACTCGATCGGTTTCTGCATCGCGCGCTCTAACTTGTTGTTCGCACGCGGCGACCACAACTGTTTGGCTAACTGCTGGGTAATGGTCGAACCACCGCCCGCACGGCCTAACTTGATAATCGCGCGGAACATGGACTTGAAATCCACACCCGTGTGTTCGTAGAAACGCACATCCTCTGTGGCAATCAGGGCATGGATGAGATTCGGAGACAGGTCCGTGTACTCCACACCGATACGGTTCTCGTACCGGTAGTAACGACCCAATGACTGCATGTCCGACGAGATAATCTCACTCGCGAACGTGTTTTTCGGGTTCTGCAACTCCTCCAACGGCGGCATATATCCTAACACCCCGCGGATGATCAACCACATCACCAGCCATACTACCAAAATGCCTCCGAAGAACAATCCCCAGAACCACAATAAAAACGTTTTGTACCAACTCTTCATTTTCATATCATCAATTCTTCTATTATTCTGTTGAGCACATGCAGGCCTTCCTGGGTCGCAATGACTCTCCCGTCTTCTTCCACTCTGACTAAGCCTTTTTGCCTTAGTTTCCCGACAGTCAACCGACGGTCAACCGACGGTGAAAGCCTACATCCCTTATCTGTACGTAGCCCCAACATGACCTGTTCGTTGTATAAATCTGTCTCACTCAGCGTCTCGCTCTCGCGTATCAGCGTGCCGCTCTCTATCCCCTGTATATATTCCTCCAAGTCGTCGGGATTCCAACTCCGCACGTTCCTTATATAACTATGCGCACCCGCGCCCACGCCCACGTACGGAGTGCCGTCCCAGTAACTGCTGTTATGTTTGGCTTCGTACTCCGGCAACGCAAAATTGCTAACCTCATAATGTCTGAACCCGGCTTCTTTCAGCCTTTCGCAGAGGTAGTCATACATAGCGTTCTCCGTCTCCTCGTCCGTCTCCTCTATCTCGCCTCTCTCGCGCATCTGCGTCATCGCCGTTCCTTCTTCGTACATTAACCCGTACGACGACAGGTGTTGTACGCCAAGTTCCAACGCCCTCTCTATATCGGCTTTCCATTGCGCCATTGTCTGTCCCGGCAGGGCGTACATCAGGTCAATGGAGAGATTCTCAAACCCTGCTCTCTGTGCCGTCCGCACAGCCTCTATCGCTTCTGCGGCATTGTGCCTTCTGCCTATTTTCTGCAGCAACTCGTCCTGGAACGATTGTACACCCATTGACAGCCGGTTCACACCCAACGCTCTCAGTCCCCTCAGATACTCCTCTGTCACATCGCCCGGATTGACTTCAACGGTATATTCTGCTATGTTGGTGCTATCTATTGCCTTAGTAAGTGCTGTCACCAACTCAATCTCCAGCGTGCTTGGCGTTCCGCCGCCGATATACACCGTCCGTATCGGTTCGCCGGCCTCGTGCTGCCGCTGCTCGATCTCTTTCACCACGGCCCTCACGTACTCCTCGCGCCGCGCCAATAGGGTGGTGGAGTAGAAATCGCAATACAGGCATCGCCGCTTGCAGAAAGGTATATGTATGTACAGCCCCGCCACGCGTTACTTCTCCTTTTGGTTCTTCACTTCCCAAAAGACTGTTCCCGTCAACTCGTCCGGCAGGTATTGTTGCGCTACCCAGTGTCCCGGGAAATCATGCGGATACAGGTACCCGTCGGCATAGCCTAACTCTTTCATCAGACTCGTAGGTGCGTTTCTCAAATGCAGCGGAACAGGCAGATTACCTGTCTCACGCACCTTCGCGAGTGCCCCGTCGATAGCCATGATGGCGGAGTTGTCTTTCTTGCAGGTGGCTAAATAGATGGTCGTCTCTGCTAACGGAATACGCCCTTCCGGCCATCCGATCTTATTCACCGTGTCAAAACAGGCATTAGCTAACAGCAGGGCGTTCGGGTTGGCTAACCCTATATCTTCGCTCGCTAATATAACCAACCGTCGGGCGATGAACTTCGGATCTTCGCCGCCCTCAATCATACGTGCCAGCCAATAGATAGCCGCCTGCGGATCACTCCCGCGAACCGATTTGATGAAAGCGGAGATGATGTCATAATGCATCTCGCCGTCCTTGTCGTACGCTACGGGGTTTTGCTGCAACTGCTTGGTGACGGTCTCATTATCAATGACTTTCACACCGCTGTTGCTTACTAACTCAATGATATTGAGTAACTTGCGTGCATCGCCTCCGCTGTACCGAAGGAGCGCTTCCGTCTCCTTGACCTGCAACCCGAGCGACTTGATATATTCGTCTTGCGTCAGCGCTCGGTGGAGCAACTCCATCAGATCCGCTTTCTCCAGCGCCTTCAGCACATACACCTGACACCGGCTCAGCAGCGGAGTGATGACCTCGAAACTCGGGTTCTCCGTCGTCGCACCCACTAAGGTGATCGTACCTTCCTCCACTGCCCCTAACAGACTGTCCTGCTGGCTCTTGCTGAACCGGTGGATCTCGTCGATGAACAGGATTGGACTGCGGCTGTCAGCCGGCGCAAAGAGCCCGCTGTTGAGGCTCGCATTCCGTTTGGCTTTGTCGATCACATCGCGCACCTCCTTCACGCCGCTCGTCACTGCGCTCAACGTATAGAACGGCCTCTGTAACTCATGCGCAATGATGCGCGCGAGGGTCGTCTTGCCAACACCCGGAGGACCCCACAAAATGAAACTGGCGATGTTGCCGCTCTCGATCATCTGTCTCAGGATAGCTCCTTGCCCCACCAAGTGTTTCTGGCCTATATATTCGTTTAGCGTCTTCGGACGCAGTCTCTCTGCTAATGGTAACATAATAACTGTTTGGCGTTGGCAACCGCTTCTGCCGAGGGTGGGTTTCCGCTCAGCATCGATGCAATCTCTTTTACTCTCTCTTCTTCGCTCAGCCGGTTGATATGGGTCTCCGTGCGGGTGTCTGTATCGGCCTTATAGACTTTGTAATGGTTATCGCCTAACGCGGCTATCTGCGGCAGATGGGTGATGGCGATGATCTGCCGGTGCTTCGCCATCTCCTTCATGATTCCTGCCATCTGCGTGGCGATACCGCCGCTCACACCGGTGTCTATCTCATCGAAGATGATTGTCGGCAGTCCTTTCGTGCTGGCGATCATCGCTTTCACGCACAGCATCAACCGGCTTATCTCACCGCCCGACGCCACTTCACTCACGGCGCGCAGACTTTGGTTGAGGTTGGCGGCAAAGAGCAGCTGTACCTCGTCGCAACCGCGTTCCGTGAAATCCGCCGTCGGCTTCATCTCTATCTCTATCTTCGCGTGCGCAACACCCAGTCGTGTCAGGTCGCTTGCCAGTTTCTTGCAAATCTCCGGGATCACAGCCTTGCGGCTCTTACTCAGCGCCTCGCCGGCTTTCGTCAACTGCTCTTTTTCCTTTTCGGCAGCTTTCTTTGCTTGCTCGATGTCGAAATCGAAACTGTCCATCCTGCTCACTTGTTCGCCTAACTCGTCGCGCATCCTGATCAGCTCTTCCACACTCTCGGCGTTGAACTTATGCTTCAGTTCCTCTAACTTGCCGATACGCTCTTCTACCCACATCAGCCGCTGCGGATCCATCTCCACGCTCTCCATCTTCTTCTCTGCTTCTTCCGCTATGTCCTTCAGTTCAATCCGTGCACTCTCTAATCGTTCCTGCAACTCCGGCGCTGCGTCTTCCAGCCGGCACGAACGGATAGCTTCTATCGCGCCGCCGCCTTCCGGACCGCCGTTCAGAGCAAGCGATGCAAGCATCAGAGCGTGCTTGATCTCCTCCGCATGGCTCAGCCGGTACTGCTCTTCGTCCAGTTCTGCCATCTCCCCTTCACGCAGCTCCGCTTCGTCCAGCATCTTGAACCGGTATTGGATATAGTCCGCGTCCTGCCGGCTCTTTTTCGCGAGCGCTTGTAACCGCTGCCATTCTTCCACAGCCGCCGTATAACGGGCATAAATAGCCTGATATGCCTCTAACTGCGCACTGTTATGTGCTACGGCATCTACGATCTCCAACTGGAAATCCGTGTTCTCAATCAGCAGATTGGCGTGCTGGCTGTGGATATCAATCAGTTTGGTTGCCAGGCTCTTCAACTCCTGCAGACTCACTACGCTGTCGTCCACGAACGAACGGCTCTTGCCGTTGGCGTATAACTCACGACGGATAATAGTATCATCAAACTCCGCTTCAATGATACACTTCTCCTCGCCGTCGGTGATGGCTTTGCTGTCCGCCCGCGCGCCTAACACCAGCCCAAGAGCGCCGAGGATAATACTCTTACCTGCGCCCGTCTCACCGGTCAGCACCGAGAAACCCGGACCAAAATCAATGTCCAGGTGGCTTATCAGTGCGTAGTTCTGTATATGTAAATGCTTGAGCATAACAACTTAACGTTAATTTTTAATTCGCTCATACGTATTCTGTCGCGTCGGGTCTATGTCCATCAGCAACTCATATACCTCTTTTTTCTCTTTGTCCGTTCCCTTTTTGAAGATATCGACAATCTCGTCTGCCTTCGCGTCCAGGAACGTATTGATAACGTACGTAGCCGGGCGCGCGCGGAATGCCTCTTTCAGCACCGGCATGCCTTGGGCTATACGGGCACGGCCGTTGGTCACGTTCCCGCTCATCTCATCCAACCCCAGACGGTGGTACTCATAGTAATAATTGCGGTATTTCTTGAATGCATCGTCCAAGAGGTTATTAATCAGCGCATAACGGCTGCGGTTGCTCTTGAACGCCAGCCATCCTTCTTGCTCCGTACCTTCCATGGAAGCCGACTGGCACATATTGACAATCTCCTCGCAGGCCTGGAAATACGGTGTGCCGCCCAACCGCTGGAAACTGTCCTGGTCATGGCCGATAATGAGGTAGCAGTAATAGGCTAACATCGCTGTCAGGTTGGTCGTAAACGTGTTCTGCTGGTGCTCTATACGGTCGTATTCCTGGTATGTGAAGTTAAACTGCCGATCTACGAAGTTCAGCAGCGGAGTGGTGTACGTTGTGCCATAGACAGGGCGACGGCTCTGAAGCGTCATTTCGCACAGAAACATATTATCCTGCACGGCTTTCACAACTACCAGCATGCTGCACTCGATCTTCTCCTGCTCCGCATAAGTCATGTTCGTCCACCGGTTGCTGTTCATATATTCCTCGATGGAAGTCTTGAGGGTGTTGAAAATCTGTTTGTTCGATCCCTCTATCTGCTGGGAGTTAACCGTCACGGTACAATGAATCTCCTGCGCGTAAACACTACACGCGGCGCTTATAACGAACACCAATAATGTAACTATTTTTCTCACTTTGCGATATTCATTAATCATTATTCATTACTTTCTGATGGAAATCACGTTTCCGGTCCGCTCGCTGATTTTGATTTTCGGTAACTCTTTGCCCGTGAACAGGTCTTTGGGCAGCGGTACATCCATACCAAACTGCGCGATCGGTACCACCTTGCTGCGAACCATTTCGTTCTTGAAATAGACTGCCACTTGCGCGTTGCCCGGCAGGTTATATACGATTGGAGACGGCTCCACGGCATTCTTGTCTTTCTTTTTGTCGGGCTCTGCCGCACTTCTCTTGGCTATCTGGTGTTGGAACTCGGCGCTGATACGAATCCTGTCTGCATCTACATTGTCTGCTCCCGTAAACCCGTTGTCCTCCGAGAAATACAATACTTCGTCCCATCGCTTGGTATTCTCGCCCGCGGGACAGTGACACAGCTCTTTATGAAGCGTCTTGACCTCTGTCTTGCCGATAAACAACTCCACCAACTGCCTCTCTTGTTTCTTCAACTCTGCTAACACGAGCTCCATCGCCTTGCCGTCTGCCGGCGCATTCTCTATCTCGCCGCCAATGAGATACATACGTGTCTCCCGCAGGTGAAGAATTTGTTTCGCCACCGCCTGAGCCCTCTCTTCTTCGCTCTTCGCCGTCAGGGTTTCCTCGGTATAAGGCAGTACCTTTGTCCGTTGAATCCTGGACTTTTCAGAACCGGTTGCTGTACCCTTACCAAACTTCTTAACCTCCGGCAGTATGTTATACCCGACGAGCAAACCTCTCTCGTTGATGTTCACCAACTGCCATGGCATGCCTTTCTCTGCTTTGATGGTGTGCGGCCGTTCAGGGTCGGCAGAAGTACGGGTCTTGATCTCCACGCCCTCGAACGAGTAACTTGTCTTACTCTCCGTAATGGCGTCCGTGATACCTAATAACTCCTCTGCGTACTCCGCAAACTCGCCGGCTGTCTCTGTCTTCTCCGTGTATGTGAAATCCAGACAGATAGTCGTCTTCGGGCTGTAATAGACCATGATGGCTTGATCTGCCTCATGGTATTGGTCACTCATTGGTGTCAGTGCTACCGTCAGTAGCAAAAGTAAAAAAGTCTTCATGTCCTTACGAAATATTCATTAGTCATTTTTCATTTTTCATTGTTCTCCGTTCCAAATCCGCCATGCAGCCTTGGCTTGTCCGTAGAGCATCTCCATGCCGTTGTGGATGGTGGCGCCTTGCGCTTTGCCTTTCTGCAGAAAGACGGTCTCTTCGGGATTATACACGCAGTCGAACAACAAATGCCGTGCCGTGATCTGCTCGTACGGAATAGGCGGAAAACTCTCTGTCTCCGGTGCCATGCCGAGCGGCGTGCAGTTCACAATAACGGTGTATGCCTGCATCACTTCTGCCGTCAACTCCTTATATCCTAACATGCCTTCTTTGGGCGTGCGGCTGACAAGGGTGGGGACGACGCCTAATTTCTTCAACCCGTAGCAAACGGCTTTGGATGCACCGCCTGTGCCGAGCACCAGCGCTTTTCGATCTCCCTCGCGCAACAACGGACGGATGGAATCGATAAATCCCAGGCAATCGGTGTTGTACCCCACGTGCTTATACACCACATTCACGGCGCCGATAGCCTCTGCTGTCTCGTCCAACCGCTCCAGATATGGAATAATCGCTTTCTTGTACGGCATGGTTACATTCATGCCATCCAATGAATCCAGCAACTTCTTCAGCTGCTCCTCGTCTCCTATTCGGATCTCCTCTCCTTGAGGGGAGGGTGGGAGAGGCTTTAAACTGTACTCCGCCTCTATCTTCTCCCGCTCAAACTTCTCGTTGAAATACTTCGCCGAAAACGAATGAACCAACGGATAACCTATTATACCGTAGTGACGCATAATTGTCCTTTTTTTATGGTTGCCCGGTGGGTCTTGGAGCGAAAAACCTTGCCTCCTTCGCCCTTGAGCAACGCATCGTAAATCTTTTCTGTTTCTGCGAATCCGTATTCGCGAATTTCTTCATATAACTTGGCAATACCCGCTTCGCGGCTTTCTTTGCCTTCTAATAAGTCCACATAGCCCTGCATGTATTCTGCGGTTTTGGCAATGTGTTCTATCTCCGCCTTGCTGTAACTCTTGAGTTGCTCGCGGATGGCGTTGCGCGTGATAGTGGTGTCGCTGTTGGTACTGTCGTTCACCCATTCGAGACCTCTTTTGTCCCGCAGGTAATGCTCGATATAATCCCTTGTGGTGCATAGCAGCGGTCTTACTATCGGCACACCGTCTTCCGCCATCGGATTAGCACTGATCGGTCGCATGCCTGCCAGCCCGCGGATACCTGTACCGCGTTTGAGGTTCAGCAGGATAGTCTCTGCTTGGTCGTTCTGATGGTGTGCCACACAAATAGCCTGACATCCGTGAGCCTTTGCCACTTCCTCAAACCACGTGTACCGTAACTCCCGTGCAGCGACCTCTATACTTACTTTGTGCGCCCGCGCGTAAGAGATGGTGTCAAACTCCTTCACTTCTATCTCCACGCCCATCTTCCCGCATAACGCTCTCACAAACCCCTCGTCGCGGTTGCTCTCATCGCCGCGGAGGTGAAAATTGCAATGAGCGGCAATACATGTGAATCCTGCGCGTACTAATACATCCAGCATCGCTACGCTGTCTGCTCCGCCGCTCACGGCTACCAGCACCGGCTTGCTCTTATCCAACAATCCCCGCTGCCTGATATATGTGCTTACCCGCCGTAACAATTCACAATTTACAATTCACAATTTACAATTTAATCTGTTAAACCTCTGTATTTTACGCGTTTCGGCTCACAGGCTTCTTCGCCCAGACGCATCTTCTTGTTCTCCTCGTACTCCGAGTAACTGCCTTCGAACCAGAACACCTTGCCGTCTCCTTCGTACGCCAGAATGTGCGTACAGATACGGTCCAGGAACCAACGGTCGTGACTGATCACAACGGCGCAACCGGCGAAGTTCTCTAATCCTTCCTCCAGCGCACGCAGAGTGTTCACATCAATATCGTTGGTAGGCTCGTCCAGCAGCAACACGTTCGCTTCGCTCTTCAGCGTCAGCGCCAAGTGCAAGCGGTTACGCTCACCGCCGGAGAGCACTCCGCATTTCTTCTCTTGGTCCGCACCCGTGAAGTTGAAGCGGCTCAGGTAAGCGCGGGCGTTGATCTCTCTGCCCGCTACGCGGATAAACTCCGTGCCGCCGCTGATGGTCTCAAACACACTCTTGTTGGGATCAATATCGGCGTGTTGCTGATCGACATAACCGATCTTCACCGTCTCACCCACGCTGAACGTTCCTTTGTCGGCTTTCTCGCTGCCGATGATCATGCGGAACAGGGTGGTCTTGCCCGCACCGTTCGGACCGATCACACCCACAATACCGTTCGGCGGTAACATGAAGTTCAGATCCTCGAACAGCAGCCTGTCGCCAAAGGATTTGGCTACTCCCTCGGCATTGATCACCTTGTTACCCAACCGCGGGCCGTTCGGGATGAATATCTCTAATTTCTCCTCACGCTCTTTCTGTTCCTCGTTCAGCATCTTGTCGTACGCCTCCAGACGGGCTTTCTGTTTCGCGTGACGGGCCTTCGGCGCCATGTGGATCCACTCCAACTCGCGCTCCAATGTCTTGCGTCGTTTGGACGCCTGCTTCTCCTCCTGCGCCATGCGGGTGGTTTTTTGCTCCAACCAAGAGGAGTAATTGCCTTTCCATGGAATACCTTCGCCGCGGTCGAGTTCAAGGATCCAACCTGCCACATTGTCCAGGAAATAACGGTCGTGGGTGATACAGATCACCGTACCGGCGTATTGTTGCAGGTGTTGCTCCAGCCAGTCGATGGACTCGGCGTCCAAGTGGTTCGTCGGCTCGTCGAGCAGCAACACGTCCGGTTGCTGCAACAACAGACGGCACAGCGCTACGCGTCTGCGCTCGCCTCCCGAGAGGGTGGTGACGCTCGCATCGTCCGGCGGGCAACGGAGGGCGTCCATTGCGCGGTCGAGTTTCTGGTCTATGTTCCATGCGTCCGCGGCATCGAGTTTGTCCTGCAACTCTGCCTGCCGTGCCAGCAGTTTGTCGAAATCAGCGTCCGGCTCTGCGAAAGCCATGTTGATCTCGTCGTACTCTTTCAACATATCCATGATCGGCTGCACACCTTCCTGTACAACCTCGCGAACTGTCTTGGACGGATCGAGTTTAGGGTCCTGCTCCAGGTATCCCACGCTGTAACCCGGGCTCCAGACCACCTCGCCCTGGTACTCTTTCTCAATACCGGCGATAATCTTGAGCAACGTACTCTTACCGGCACCGTTCAGACCTATGATGCCGATCTTTGCGCCGTAGAAGAAACTCAGGTAGATATTGTTTAATACACGTTTCTGGGGACCGAAATTCTTACTCAGTCCCACCATCGAAAATATAATCTTCTTATCGTCTGCCATATTCAGAAAAAGTATAATCGTAAGGGTTTTTATCGTCCGCTTCGTGCCGCTCGGCGCTCAGCAGCTTCCACTCGCTCTCTCTGATCTCCGGGAAGAACGTATCTGCGTCCTCCCAGCTGTGATGGATATGTGTGATATAGAGTTTGTCGGCAATCTTCATCGCCTGCCTATACACCATTCCGCCGCCGATCACGAACGCTTCCTCTTCGCCCTTGACGGCATGGATCATTTCCTCCAAGGAATATACCGCTTCTGCCCCCTCAAAGGTCTTGCCTTTTACGTCCGTCAGAACGATATTACGGCGGTTAGGCAGGGGGTGCTTGGGGAGTGAGAAGAAAGTCCGCTCACCCATCATGACGGTCTTACCGCTCGTGATCTCTTTGAAATGTTTGAGGTCTGCCGGCATGTGGCACAGCAGGTCACCTTTCTTGCCGATGGCGTAGTTCTCGGCTACCGCTACAATGATTGAAATCATAATTCGTAATTCGTAATTCGTAATTTTTAATTACACCGACACCACTCCGGCAATGTGCGGGTGCGGGTCGTACCCTTCTAATTGGAAATCTTCGTATTGGAACCCGAACAGATCTTTCACCTCCGGATTGAGCTTCATCGTCGGCAGCGGCCGCGGATCTCTCGTCAGCTGCAGTTTGACCTGCTCCAGGTGGTTCAGATAGATATGTGCATCGCCGAGCGTGTGTACAAAATCACCGCATTGCAGCCCCGTTACCTGTGCCATCATTTGGAGCAGCAGAGCATAACTGGCTATATTGAACGGCACGCCGAGGAAGATATCTGCACTGCGCTGGTAGAGCTGCAGACTCAGTCTGCCGTCCGCTACATAGAACTGGAACAGACAGTGGCACGGCGGCAACGCCATTTTCTCCACTTCCGCTACGTTCCACGCACTCACCATCATACGCCGGCTGTCGGGGTTTTTCTTAATGGTCTCGATGATATTGGCTATCTGGTCAATCGTACCGCCGTTATAGTCCGGCCAGCTGCGCCACTGGTGACCATACACCGGACCCAACTCGCCGTTCTCGTCCGCCCATTCGTTCCAGATACGCACACCGTGCTCCTGAAGGTATTTCACGTTCGTGTCGCCCTGTAGGAACCACAGCAGCTCGTAGATGATTGACTTGAGGTGCAGTTTCTTCGTCGTCAGCAACGGAAAACCGTCCTCCATCTTGAATCGCATCTGATGACCGAAAACCGAGATGGTACCCGTGCCTGTGCGGTCGTGCTTAACGGTGCCTTCCTCCAGCACACGCTTGCATAAATCTAAATATTGTTTCATATACTTTTGTCTTTGAGCAAAGCGGTCTTTCTACTTTCTACTAATAAAGTTTATATGTTGTCTTCAGTACCTTGAACTCCGTCCGTCGGTTAATCTGGTTGCAGATCTCCTGTTTGTCCGCCGGCAGGCTCAGTATGAACGCTTCGTCCAGTACTTGCTCTACCGGAATGAAGGGATACTGTTTGTTCATTGCCTTGTCGCATACTACCGGTTTGCTTTTACCGTAACCCACCGGCGTCAGACGCTCTTTCTCAATACCGTGTCGGATGAGGTAGTCGCAACAACTCTGCGCACGTTTCTGTGAGAGCTCGAGGTTGAACTGCTCGTTACCCACGAGGTCGGTGTGGGCGCTCAACTCAATCGTGATATTGGGGTTGTCGTTGAGCAGTTTGACGAGTTTCTCCAACTCGCTCTCACTCGCTTTGGTGATCTCCCATCGTCCGAACTCATAGAAGATATTCTCCATCTTCACCGGCCGGCTGATCGGATTGAGCGCAAAGTTCATGGTGTAAGTCTTGCTGTCCTTCAGTCCCTTCGTGTCAAATAGTTCCTTGGCATTGAGGTGACCGCGGGCGGTGGCGAGCATGACGTACCGAACCTCTTTGTTGATCTTCACTTTGTAAGTTCCGTCGCGGCGGGCGTTCAGTTTGTTGTTCGTTCCGTCCGAACCCACGATGCGCAGCTTAGCGTCCGAGAGCGGATTACCTTCCTCGTCCGTCACCTTGCCTTCTACGTAGAACTCCATCTCCGGCAACCAGAAACGGTAGATTTTGTCAAATCCTTTCTTGTCGCCTTTGTTGGAGGAGAAGAAACCGTTCTGGCTCTCGCCCTCGAATGTGATACCGAAATCGTCACCCACCCCGTTGAACGATGAGCCCATGTTATAGAGCACCCAAACGACACTGTCTCTGTTCGTAGTGTCCTTCGTAGCCCGGAAGATATCCAATCCGCCGTAACCCGGCTGACCGTTGGAGGCGAAATAGAGCGTACCATCCGCGTGTACGTACGGATACATCTCATCGGCGGAGGTGTTGATGCCTTTTCCTAAAGGCTGTGCGTTCACCCACTGATCGCCGTCCAGCTCTGCCATCCATATATCCTTACCTCCTTCACCTCCCGGGGCATCGCTCGCGAAATAGAGGGTGTCGCCGGAGGGGTTGAGCGCCGGGTGACCGACGGTGATGGTACTGTCCGCAAAGAGTTTGACCTCCTGCGCCTCGCCCCATTCGCCGCTGGCGCGCTCGCTCTTGTAGATCTTAGCGCCCAAGTCCTGACCGTTGATGGGTTTGGAATAGGTGAAGTACATCGTTCTTCCGTCGCGGCTGAAACAGCAGACACCCATCTCGGCACTGGCGGCACTCTTGCCGCCGGTCGAGTCGTTCTCCTGTTTCTCTGCGTCCGGATCGCCGTACAGTCCTTCCGCCGGCTCGATCTCCTCCCAAGCACCTGCGGCATTCTTCCGCGTCTGGAAGAGTTGGAACAGCTGCTGCCCCGTTACATTGCTCGGACGCTTCATGGTTTTCTTGCCGCCTTTCTGCTTCTCTTGCCGGTTGGAGGTGAACATCAGCGCATCATTGTTGTCGCCGATGAACATAGGTGCAAAGTTGCTGGTACGTTTCTGGTTGAACTCTTTCGCTTCCTGCACCTTGTACCGCGAGCCCTCGCGTTTCCATTCATCAATCTTGGAGCACGCATACTTGCCGGCTTGTGCCACGTAGTTGTCCGGGTGTGCCTCCAGATACAGTTCATAACTCTTGGCGGCATCCTTGTACTTGCCTTGGTACTGCAATGCTTGCGCGGCGTGAAGGAAGATAGTCGAGTCCTGCAGGTAGTATTTGTTCCTGAGCGCGTTCTGGTAGCAGTTCACGGCACGCGGGTTGTTGATCAGCCGGTAGCACTCGCCCTGTTGGTACGCTACGTAACCTTTCAGTTTCTTGTCTTTCTGGCTCGATAACTGTCCATAGCACGATTTATAGATATCCGCCGCGGTGTAATACTCACCGATAGCGAATTTCTTGTCTGCCCGCTTGATCCGTTGCTGCACGCTACAAGAAGAAAGGCCCACGATGATGGACAATAGACAAAGGACAAATATGTTTGCGTTCTGCCGGTTCATTTTTGTCTTTATTCCTTATTCTTTTAGCGAAGCGGTCCTTACTCCAAACTATGTACCACCAGCCCGCTACGCAACTTCGGCTCAAACCAAGTCGTCTTAGGCGGCATGATATTACCGCTGTCGGCGATGTTGATGATCTGTTGCATGGTAACGGGGTAGAGTGCCAACGCCATTTTCATCTCGCCGCTATCTACTCTGCGCTGTAGCTCGCCCAGACCGCGAATGCCGCCTACGAAATCAATGCGCTTGTCGCTCCTTAGGTCTTTGATACCTAAGATCTTATCGAGAATCAGGTTGCTCGAGATCGTTACGTCCAGTACGCCGATCGGGTCGGAGTCATCGTAACGGCCTTCCTTGGCGGTCAGCGAGTACCATTTGCCGCCCAGATACAGCGAGAAGTTATGCAGCCCTTTCGGCTTCACGGCATTTTCACCATTAAGCGAAGCGTCACCATTATAACATTTAACAATAAAGTCCTCCTCAAGGGCTTTGAGGAACTCCGCTTCGCTCAGACCGTTCAGATCTTTTACCACGCGGTTGTAGTCGATGATATTCAGCTGATTGTCCGGGAAGCACACTGCCATAAAGAACTCATACTCCGGCAACTCTTCTCCCTCCCTTAAGGGGAGGGCTGGGGAGAGGTTCTTCAGTTCGGCGCCAACCCTTGCGGCTGCAGCCGAGCGGTGGTGACCGTCCGCAATGTACATGGCGGGAATCTCGGCGAAGATCTTTGTAATGGTATCAATCGTCTTGCGGTCGTTGATCACCCAGAACGTGTGCCGGAATCCTTCCGGTGCGGCTACGAAATCGTACTCCGGTGCGCCCTTGCAGACCTCTGCTACGATCTTATCCAAATCGTCGCGATGCGGGTACGCAAAGAACACCGGCTCCATGTTGGCATTCAGCGCACGCACATGTTTCATGCGGTCTTCCTCTTTGTCGCGGCGGGTCAACTCATGTTTCTTGATTCGTCCCTCCAGATAATCATCCACCCACGCGCCGACCACCAAGCCGTATTGCGTCTTTCCGCCTAATGGGCTTTTGTCTTTGAGCGGCTCTGCCGCGGTCTTTCGAATTTGAGCGACTCCGTCGCGGTCTAAAATCGTCTGCGCATAGACATAGTATTTCTCCTCTTTGTCCTGTACGAGCCAACCCTCTTTGCGGAACTTGGCGAACTGCTCCACGGCTGCGCCATACACGCGCTCGTCGTGCTCGTCCGTACCCGGCGCAAAATTGATCTCCGGTTTGATGATGTGATACAGGCTCTTTTCGTTACCCGCAGCCTCTGCACGTGCCTCTTCCGAGTTCAGTACGTCGTACGGTCTGCTACTCACTTGCTCCACCAACTCTTTCGGTGGACGGATTCCTTTAAACGGTTTGATCTTCATATTAATGTACAATTTATAATTTACAATGTACAAAGGGCTTTAGGAGTTTGGTACAATGTTTTAAGATCCGTACGGACTTTTCGGTTTGTACAAAAGCCACTAGGACGCTTTGTGAATTGTTAATTGTTAATTGTGAATTATTTAACAGGCGCAGCCTTTTCACCGCCCATGGAGCATGTACCATTGAAAGTAGCGCCCGGCTCAACGATCAGCGTTTTGGTCACCACATCGCCGGTGATCTTACCGCTTGAGCGGAGCGATAACTGCTCGCGGCAGGTGATCTTACCATCCATTAGACCTAATATCTCTGCGTTCTGGCACACGATAGTGCCTTTTACACGACCAACTTCGCCGATTACGACTTTTCCGGTGCACTGTAACTCGCCCTCGATCAAGCCGTCAATACGATAATCGCTATCAGCCGTGATATTACCCACAATCTTGCTTCCTGCGGTCAATGCGTTGAATAACGCGCCGCCTTGCTGTTTCTCATTTGCCATAATGATATCTGTTTTTAATTATTTACAAAACCGTCTCGCGCCTTTGCGCGAAAATCGGCTACAAAGGTACAACAAAAATTGGACATACGCAAGGGGAAAGGCATTTTTTTTTCAAAAGAAGCGATTTTATCGCGTGTATAAAGGTAACGGGTAGAAATCGGGAGCTTGCTCACGGATAGCTGCCCGGTGGCTTTATACGTAAGGACGCAAGTCCGTCTTTTGCAAAAAAATGCCTTCCCCTTACGTATGGACTACAAGACGCGAACGTACTTTCGGAGGGAACCCGCCCCGAAGGGGAAGGGGCGTGCCGAAGTACCACGGTACAGACTCCAATATACGTACAGGCATAAAAAAAAGCGCTCCCCTGTATAGGGAACGCTCTTTCGCCCTTCCCTTCCCCTCCCCTGAGGGGAGGTTGGGAGGGGTTATCCCTGATGCTCGGCATCATACTCCTGTCCGCAGACCTTCCACAGGTACGCCCGCATGGTGCGCTTGCCGCCGGCGGTGTTCAGCTGGGCAGCGAAGTTCTCCTGATCCTCGGTGACCTTCATCAGGTCCTTGGCGCGGGTGCGAACCATCGCCTGTACCTCGGTGAAACGGGTGTGGAGAGCGAGCTCC